>CALVDT010000039.1 GCA_944326385.1 uncultured Bacteroidales bacterium
ATAAAATCAGAGATGGCGTAAAGACTTTTAGAGATAAAAAACACCGACTGTAAACCCAGTCAGTGAATATGTAAAATATATTAGTTTAACCGCTCTAAAAGTGTCAACCAAATTCAGGGAAGGTCAAACGACCAGCCCGGAGAAGCTGGCTTGTTCAGAGCATTGAGCAGATTTTCCGGAATTTGTTCAATGTTCTGAACATTTTTTGTGTATATTTGCGTATTGAAAAGCAGTATTGTCATGGAAAGTCTTTTTCAGAAGCAGGAACGTCTGTTGGCCCAGACGCAGACGGATATCGTCAGGGATACGATGAACCGGATCCATTGGGACAGGAGACTGATAGCGATCAGAGGCTCGCGCGGTGTGGGAAAAACCACACTTATGAAGCAGTTCATAAAACTCAATTACCCTGCCGGAAGCAGGGAAGTCCTGTATTGCAGTCTTGACAGCATGTATTTCAGCAATCATACCCTGTTGGAATTGGCCGAGAATTTCTATCTGATGGGAGGGAAAAGGCTGTTTCTGGACGAAGTGCATAAGTATCAGACTTGGAGCAAGGAAATAAAGGAAATCTATGACATGTATCCTTCACTGCAGATTGTATTTACGGGATCATCGTTGTTGAACCTGCTCAATGCAGATGCGGATTTATCGAGGAGATGCCGTCCCTACGATATGTCAGGCCTGTCATTCAGAGAGTTTCTGAAATTTTACAAAGGCATGGATGTTCCCGTGTGCGAATTGGACGGACTTCTTCGGGATGCGAATGAGATATGTCTGGAAGTCAATGACAAATGCAGACCACAACCGTTGTTCGAAGAATATCTCCAATGCGGATATTATCCGTTTTTCGATGGAAATAAGGAAGACTATTATATAGCCATTGAGAATGTGGTCAATTATATTATAGAGCAGGAACTCCCGTCCCTGTGCGGTACCGACCCGGCTTATTCGCGGAAAATCAAGGCATTGTTGAGCATCATCGCTTCTTCAGTGCCGTTTGAAACAGATATGACCAAGCTGGCGAAAACCATCGGACTTGCCAGAAATTCCGTAATAGCATATCTGCAGAATCTTGATAAGGCTGAATTGATTAAATTGCTGTATTCGGACTTGATGTCCGTAAAGAAAATGCAGAAGCCGGACAAGATCTATATCCAGAATACAAATCTCCTGAATGCCATAGTATCCGGTAATGTGAATATCGGGACAGTCCGGGAAACATTTGTCATCAATCAATTGTCGTCATCCGGCCATGAAGTGGAATATGGCAGGGCGGCAGGGGATTTTGTGGTGGACGGGCGGTACACCTTTGAAGTCGGCGGTCCTGACAAGACATTCAGACAAATAGCAGGAATTGAAAATTCGTATATATTGGCTGACAGGATAGAATTTGCTTCCGGCAATAGATTGCCGCTTTGGCTTATCGGCATGATTTATTGACCATGAAGGATTTAGAACTCCCGCTGATCGAATCTGCATGTTTTTCCCAAAAAACGGTAAAATTTTCCCAAAACAGGAAATTCCCTGCTGAGTCTGTCTGGATTGTCATACTTTCCCATGGCCCTTTTCCTGAAAATTTTCCGGCAGGACAAATTTGTAGACACAGCTTTCCGGATAAGTGGATGTCCCGTAAATGCAATTCCCGCATACATGGACTGAATTGATGTTCCTGTTCAGGTAATAATGCCTGACCGGAATACCATTCCAATCATATATAATCAAATGCCTGCATCCATCTGACGGCAACAGTCCGTTCCTAAGCTTATTGCCTGAATATATGACATATACGTGGTCTTTATCGGCGTCCATTCCCTGAAATGCTCCGACCGTCTCCGTAGAAACCCTGCCTACTTCCATGCCTTCCGGGGGATTTTCATAACGCTTGTATTCTTCCAGCACACCAGATTGCACCCGGGAAAAAGACAGAGACGGACAGAAGACATTCCCTACACAGACTTTAGTTCCTTCCGGATTGGAAGCATATACGGAACTCAGCATTCTTGAAATCAATCTGTCTCCGTTCGTGGGAAAATCTTTGACATTCAATGCTCCGATACTGGACAAAACATCCCCCTTGTCATCGTAACAAGAATACCACACATCGTCATCACTTAGATTCCCGGATATAAACTTGTCCTTCCCGCATATCGACATATATACCGGTTTGGCGGCACTGCGGAATATCCCGATCGTATCTAAAACAGCCTTACGTTCCTGTATTGTCTCATCGGCAAGTATCCTGACGCAAGTTGCATTGTTCAGATCATAAAACGCTGCATCATCACCGAATCTTTGGAGACTGCTGCCTGCGACGATTTCTTCTGGCCCTCTTCCTCGCCTGACAGCATAAAAATGTTCTAAAGTCTTCGTATTCAAAAACAAAAGATGGTTATTCCCTTTAGTTGTCGATAACAACAGCCAGTCTTCGTTTACCTTTACTACCTTACGGGCCTGAAAGAGGTCAAACTGATCGATATTTATCGAGTCCACAGCGACCAATGTTTCCGAATCGCACGGCAGGGAACGGAGGTAAGCATCCTTATCTGACGTACACGATATAGCCATTGCCGCACATACGGCAGCAATGGCTGAAATTTCAATCATTCTCCTTGGCTGATTCATGACAACCTGCATTTGATGCGAACGGTTTTGTATGATATATGATGATCGCACTGCCCTCATTTTTCAGGATATTATCGTACTCTGTACGGGATTTCGCGTCTAAAATATCCTTATTCACATATTCCGGCAGATGTTTGTAGTCGATGAACTTGAACATTTTCCCATCACCGGATATTTCCGGCAAGAACTTCATGCCCTCTGTCGTTTTTTCAAAGAAGCGGCTTTCTCCCGTTGCCAAATCATGAAACAATGTATAAGTTTTACCTTTGTCAAATATCACACTGGAATAAAGGGCGCTCCCATGGGATTTGATGTCAATATACGGGGATATTGCTTTGGCTGAGTTCTGTATTATGAATTCATGGTATTCCCGTACCGTTTTATCCTGCGGTATGTTTTTCAGACGGCATTGGTATTTCCCCAGATTCCATGAAATAAAAGGAACAAGTTTACTGTCTTTGTTGTCAAGTCTGTATATCAGCCCGTCATAAGGCCGGAAAAAGCATGGCTTTCCCTCTATTTCCAGAAACGGGGACTGAGCTGATATGTATCTCCGCAAATATGCAGGGGATTCATATCCGTATGACGTCAAGGTGTTTTCTGACGGTTCAAAGTTCCACAGCTGGGAGTCTGCTGAAGCTGAATACAGAATATAGCTGCCTCCATCTATGAAGTAGTTATGAACGGCAAATGTCTTTTCCTTCGGCAAGCCGGTTTCCGACTTGAATCTCAGTGAATCTACAGTATAACTCAGTATTTTGCCGACAGGATTCAATATTTCTATGGTGTTATTTTTCCGGTTATGGCATATCTGGTCCGCCATTGTATATTCCCCGGGGCCCCGGCCTTTCTTGTCCGACAGGTTGATTAGCCGTCCTTGACTGTCATACACATTGATCGTCAGAGTCTTTGCATCAAGGATATAGTAACGTTCTACGTCAAAGGCGATATTCGATGCTCCGACATATACTCCGTTGGATATGGGATGCACATTGTCCAGACCCACCAATTCAACTTTCCGGAAAATATCATATATCGACACATTCTCTTTCAACAGGGAATCTATATCAATATTTATCTCTATTTCCGCCTATCATCATATTGACCCGATCTGCAGCTGTATGACAGAAGCAGGAGCAGTATGCAAGGGCAGATTAAACACAGTCTCATAGCCAGCCCGTTTTATCACAGTCGCAGTAATTGCTCTGGACTCCAGTCCAATTGCATTTATAGAAGGGCCACGCATGTTCTTCCACAAAGCATCTCCCGCATATTCCGGAATCGCATGTGATAACTGACTCATCATTAGTGAGAGCCTCGACATTTGCCTCGAAGAGTTCGTCCATGGAATTGTTTTCGTTTTTGACGTAAACGAAAGCTGAAACCGCTGCGGCAAGGAGCACTGCTCCCGCGGCAAGAAGAAAGTCAAGGTGAAGTCCGGTCATGGTGTTATATTCTTTTTCACGCGAAAATAGTGTTTGCCGGAAATGTGATTTTTAGCTATTTTTGCAAAACCCATAATAACAGTAACCGACCATGACCGGACTTTGCCATGATATATTATTGATTGCCGGACTTCTGTGTCTCATCTCGTGCGGCAATACGGCCGGACGCCTTGAACAGTCGCTTGACCTTGCCGGAGACAACAGACCGGAGCCGGAGACTTCTTTCGACTCGAATGCCGCTTACGGGAGCTGGGTCGGTCTTGACTTCGGGAAGCCCGAGAAGATCGGGTGGATCGTCTATACACCGCGTAACAGGGATAACTATGTCAGACCCGGAGACGAGTATGAATTGTTTTACTGCGATACCGTGTGGAAATCTGCCGGAACTGTGGTCGCGACAGCGGATTCTATTCTCTATGAAGGGCTTCCGTCCAATACTGTTTATATCCTTGACAACCACACCCGGGGCAATCAGATAAGGGTTTTCAGTTATGATGATGGAGAGCAGTTCTGGCTCAGACCGGGCGCGGATATGCCGAAATAAAGCTATAAATTGTTGATATTATGAAAGTCAAAATTCTATTATGCATGCTGATGTGTGCTTTTTTTGTCAATCCTGTGCATGCTGGATTTGTCGGACCGGTTGTGAATGAAAATGTAGAGATGATGGCGATACTGGCCAGATTGGCCGGATTCGAGGAATACAACTATGATATGGGAGGAAGTTATACGGATGACATTGACAGTTATTTCAAGGACTGTAAGGAGCATCCGGCAGTTCTGAAGATGAAAGACCTTCGTGCGAACAATGGAGTAGCATACGATGCGGTCATGTCGATGGCTGTCCACCTGCAACGTCAGGATGACGGATTCATTATAATTGAGCAGGAAAAACCCTCATTGGAGAAAAGATGGAACGGAGTGGATATGGAAAATTTCCTTTCTCTGCTCGGGAAGTTCTATGATGATTCTGATTTCAGAGAATTTTTCGATTCCCATAATGATTTTTACCGGCATGGCCTTGATGCCTATAAGGAAAACGTACTGAAATATTTCGACAAGGACTGGTATCAGGAATTTTTCGGGTATGCATCAGATAAAACATACACTGTTGTAATAGGCTTTGTCAACGGCCCGTGTTCATATGGCGCAAACCGTTATGAAAAAGGTCATGACAGGGAAATATTCGCAGTCGTCGGTTATGCGGTATTTGACGGGAAATCAGTATTCAATAAATCGAATTCATCTACTCTTATACATGAATTCTGCCATTCTTTCATCAATGTTCCGATAAAGTCCGGGGAGAAAACAGCCGGATGCCAGACTGATGTGGATCTGTTCAGGTCTGTCAAAAGATCCATGACCTCTCAGGCATATCCCGACTGGCAGATTGTAGTAAATGAATCGGTGGTCCGCGCTGCGACTATCTGCTATATGTTGGACCATGGGTATACACAGGATGAGGTGATAAATGAGTTGCTGAAACAAATGGATCGTAATTTCCGGTGGATGCCCGATTTGGTTTCATTGCTGAGAAAGTATGAAAAGAAACGGAACCGGTATCCCGATTTCATGAGCTTCTACCCTGAGATAGTTTCGTTTTTCAATGATTACGAGCAGCAGGAAATCAAACGATATGAAGCGGCGTTGGGATACAGCATGGATTAGTGGATGGAAAGGATGTGATATCGTTTATTTGAGGTAGCTGTCCGGATATACTGTCCTGTCCTTGGTTTCCCCTCCGGCCAGGACTGTCCATGTCGTGAATGTCCGGCAGCCTTCCTTCAGGACGATCACTCTTGCCCCGTTCGGCAGATGGTTGTAGACGGTGTCGCCGCCGGTATAGCGGCCGTAACCCAGAAGTATGCCTTTCCAGAGGACAGTATAATCGTTGTCGTGGTCGTGGCCTGTAAATATCCCCATGATGTCGCCGGATTCTTTCATGGCCGCGAACATTCCCGAGTTCAGCTCCGGAGCGCAGGCCTTCTCCATGCGGGTGCCGTACATCACGGCATTTTCATCGGCAGCGGCAGCATTGTATTCCGGAAGAGGGATATGGAAGAATGCAAGGGCGGGAAGCGGATTGCCGTGGTTTTCCGACGTGTATGCACGGCTTGTCCTGCGATACCATTCTATCTGCTCGAAAGAAAGCCAACCGTATCCGCGGATACCTTCTATTGTGGAGTACGAATGCGAATCCAGACAGTAGAGCAGCGCTGCCGTCCTGTCACCGTCCCGGGATTTCACTTCCAGAACATAATCGGGGGATTCGGCTTCTCCACGGTCCGGCTGGATATTGTACGGGAAGGTACGGATAAGGTCATAAAGCTGCGGCCTGCTCATCCCCTGCTCGTCGTCATGGTTGCCGAATGTCACGGCAAACGGTATTTTCCTTCCGGATACACAGGCCAGTACGGCTGTCATGCCGGAATCGGCCGGTTCCGAGTAGATTACATCGCCGGTGAATATGACAAGATCAGGCTGTTCCTTGTCCAGAACTTCATTTATGCGTCTTATGGCGATATCCGACTTGGGATTGCCGTATTTGAAGTGCACATCGGTGAACTGGACTATCTTGAATTCCCCGTCACTGCCGAATTCCAGTGAAGGTGACTGCCCGTAGGCATTGGCCGCCATAAGAATCCCGGCCGAAAATATTGAACACAGGATATTTTTCATATTTGTCTTATCGGTTCTGTCCGGCCAAAGTTAGGCAAGTCTTGCCGCCATTCCAATTTTTCCTGGGGTTTCCACGGTATTTTTCGTATTTTTGCAAACATATTTGATAATGTGACGATGAAAAATCTTATTGTTCTGGCGGTGTTGGCCTTGTTTTCCGGCATGCCGCCTTGTCTGGCCGGGAACGGCAGCCACATCGAATTCGGAGATCCTTTTGTCATGAAGGCTTCGGACGGGAAATATTACATGTACGGGACGGGAGGCGTCGCTGATGGTTTCTGCTGCTATGTCTCGGACGATCTGGAGAACTGGGAATTTGGCGGAAGGGTGTATCGGGGCAATACCGCCGGCTCCTGGACATTGGCGAACTTCTGGGCTCCGGAAGTGTATGAGATGCACGGGAAATATTATATGTTCTTCAGTGCGGACTGGAAGCACAATCCTACTGGAGAGAAAGAGAATTTCCGGATAGGAGTGGCCGTGTCCGATTCGCCCATGGGCCCGTTTAAGGAGATTTCCGACAGACCGCTTTTCGATCCGGGCTATCCTGTGATAGATGCCAATGTGCTGGCTGATGCGGACGGGAAATACTACATCTATTTTTCCAGATGCTGCTACAAGCATCCCGTGGAGTCCGAGATTTCAGAATGGGCGAGGGAAAAGGGGATGTTCGACCATATCGAGGAAAGCTGGGTGTATGGAGCGGAACTGGCTCCGGATTTCTCGGGCATAATAGGCGAGCCTGTGCTCCTGCTCAGACCGCCGGTGAAGATGGATGATGTCCAGGCTGAGTGGGAAAGCCGTTCTGTGACCTCCGGTGAAGTGAACAGAAGGTGGACGGAAGGGTCGTTCATCATCAGGAAGGACGATTTGTATTACATGATGTATTCCGCGAATTTCTTCGCAGGAGAGGATTATGCTGTCGGCTATGCCACATCTGCATCGCCTCTTGGACCGTTCGTCAAGTCGGAGGATAACCCGGTCCTGGAGAAGAACACCGGCAGGGGAGGTGATATCACGGGTGTAGGCCATAACTGCATCACTTCCTCGCCCGACGGCAGCCAGCTTTACTGCGTGTATCACGGCAGGACTTCCGCTACGGGAAATGCCCGGATCGTCTTCATCAGCAGGATGGAAGTCGGGGACGGCAGGATAGTCATTTCCGGGGAACCGTTCCGCCCTGTCCGCCTCCCGGAATCTTCTTCAGCGCGCTGATCCGGGATCATGGGATGAAGTTTCCGGAAGATTCATTGCTTTTCCGCGAAAATTAGTATTTTTGCAAGGATGTATTGGATATTGGATTTAACTTAATTCATTTTAATATGCAACAGAATATCGAAACTTACGATTTTTCAGGCAAGAAAGCCATCGTAAGGGTGGATTTCAATGTTCCACTTAACGAAAAGTTCGAAATCACTGATGACACAAGGATCAGGGCGGCTATCCCAACCTTGAAGAAAGTCCTTGAAAAAGGCGGTTCACTCATCATAATGTCCCATCTCGGCCGTCCTAAGGGCGTTACAGAGAAATTCTCCCTCAAACACATCATCGGCAGGGTAGAGGAACTTCTCGGTGTTCCTGTGAAGTTTGCCGAAGACTGCATGTCCGCTGATGACAAGGTGGCTTCCCTCAAGCCTGGTGAGGTGCTGCTTCTCGAGAACCTCCGTTTCTATGCTGAAGAGGAAGGCAAGCCGAGAGGTCTTGCAGAGGATGCTGCCGATGAGGAGAAGAAGGCAGCAAAGGCAGCGGTGAAGGAAAGCCAGAAGAAATTCGTGGCAAAGCTTGCTTCATACGCTGACTGCTACATAAACGATGCGTTCGGTACGGCACACCGTGCACACGCTTCCACTGCGCTCATCGCAAAATATTTCCCGAATGACAAGATGTTCGGCTACATCATGGAAGGCGAGATAAAGGCCATCGACCGCGTTCTCAAGACTCCGGAGCATCCTGTGACGGCAATCATCGGAGGCGCCAAGGTTTCTTCCAAGATCGGCATCATAGAGCATCTCTTCGATGTCGTGGATAACATGATCATCGGCGGCGGTATGGTCTATACCTTCATCAAGGCACAGGGCGGCAAGATCGGCAATTCACTTTGCGAGGACGACCAGCAGCAGCTTGCTCTCGATACCATGAAGAAAGCGGAAGAGAAAGGAGTCAAGCTTTATCTTTCAAAGGAAGTGGTCATCGCAGATGCATTCTCGAACGATGCGAACACCAAGATCTGCCGCAATGACGAGATTCCAGACGGCTGGGAGGGTGTCGATGCTGCTCCAAGCACGCTTGCCGTATGGGAGGATGTCATCATGAAGTCGAAGACCATCCTCTGGAACGGTCCTGTAGGCGTGTTCGAGATTCCTGCATTCGCAAAAGGTACGAACAAGGTTGCAGAGATGCTTGCAAAGGCTACCGAGAACGGTGCATTCACACTCGTAGGTGGCGGGGACTCCGTAGCAGCAGTTACCCAGATGGGGTATGCAAAGAAGGTGAGCTACGTGTCTACCGGTGGCGGTGCCATGCTCGAGTATCTCGAAGGCAAGGAACTTCCGGGCATCGCAGCTGTACGCGAGTAATTCCACTTCAGCAATAAAATAGCTTCTGAAAAATCCGTCGGATGGTCGTTACATCACCATCCGGCGTTTTTTATTTCCTGTCTGCCAACTTTCTTTATCGCGCATATAAAAGATTTGCTGCGACCAGTACCACTTTTGTTGTGATATTGGTAGTGGTCGGGTCTTGTCTGTTGCGACCAGTACCACTTTCGCTGGGATATTGGTAGTGGTCGGGTCTTGTCTGCTGCGACCAGTACCACTTTTGTCGTGTTTTTGGTACTGGTCGAGGGATGAATCACCGTTGCGATGATGTAGTGGAAAATTATCAATTTTATATTAAAAATTCCGGTGCGGCTTCTGGAATTCATCACTTTTCTGTAAATTTGGCTGTTATGCCGGAGCTAAAGGGTTTTGCAAGTATCAGAAAGGGTGCATAACGGAATGAAAGGTGCTTTCGCTTGAATAGAATGCCAATACAGAGAGGATATGGGGGATAAGAAAGAAACGGTCATTTTCGAGGAGGATTATGCACGCTATTACAAGCGGTGCGTGCTCTTTGCCAAATCATACGTTTTTGATTATACTGCGGCTGAATCCATAGCAGCCGAAGCCATGTCCGTGTATTGGGAGCGCAGGGCAGCCGGAGAAGAAATCCGGATGGTCCTGCCGTTCCTGTTTTCCGTGATCAGGAACAAGGCTCTTCAGCATCTGAGAAATGAAAACGTCAGGGTGCAGGCCCGTGATGAAATGGGAGCGGCTGTCAGGGATGAAGTCCAGTTCAGGATAGATACGTTGGAATCCTGCGATCCTCACTCCCTTTTCGAGGGAGATGTCAGGAAAATCCTGCGTGACACACTCGACTCTCTCGGCAAGAAGACCGACAGGATATTTGCCCTCAGCAGATTCGAAGGCTTGACCAATAAGGAGATAGCAGAAGAACTCGGCATTGCCGAAAAGACTGTTGAATATCATATAACCAAGGCCTTGAGGGCCCTCAGAATCTCTCTAAAAGACTATCTCCCTCTTATCGCAGTTTTCCTGGGCCTGTAAACCTTGGCCGTCTCCCTGGAATCATATAAGATTCATGGATTTTGTTTTTATCCTGACATTTTCCATATCGGCTCGTTTTATTGGGGCAAAAGTCGGCCCCGAAAGAAAAACGGGCAGGGATTCTGCAGGTTTGCATAGAAGTTTTTCTTCTTGAAATCGAAATTTTTTCAAAAAAGTTCAGGGTATTTCCGTTCTCGGGGAACTTACTTATGTTTCATCCCAAATCGAAAACAGCTATGGACCATAATTTCGACTTGATTTTGAAATATCTGAGAGGCGATGCGACATTGGACGAACGCCTCAGAGTGATGGAATGGGTAAAGGAAAGCGATGCAAACAGAAAGGAACTGCAGGCGCTCAGGAGAATATACGATGCTCTGCTCATTTCGGAAGATGATTTTGCAGAAGAGAAAACCGTAAGGCGCACGAAACTACGCAGGTTCTTTGTCGGTATCGGTTCGGCAGTGGCCGCAGCAGCCGCAGCCGTAGGGATATTCTTCATGACAAGCCGCCATCCGGAAAAACAGCAGGAATTGTTGCAGGTTTCGTCCATCTGTGCTCCGTTCGGATATCAGACGGAAACTGTCCTGAGCGACGGTACACGTATAAGGCTGAACTCCGGTTCGCGTCTCGAAATCCTGCCGGACAGTACAGGCAGACGGTTGGTGCGACTGGACGGGGAAGCATACTTCGATGTAGCGCATGACGAGCTGAGACCGTTCGTCCTCGAGACTTCCGGGATGGAGGTGAAAGTCCTCGGTACGGTTTTCAATGTGACGGCTTATGATGGAATCCAGTCCGTAGTCCTCGTCGAAGGCAGGGTGGAAGCCAAAGGCATCGGCGCTGAAGAAAGCGTAGTGATAGAGCCTTCTCGGAAATACGAATATGATATGGAAAACGGTACGGGCAATGTAGAAGTCATCGATACCGAAGAATACACCTCGTGGATAGACGGCTACATGCTTTTGAAAGAGATGCCTCTGCCGGAGATACTCGACAGGCTTGAGCATTATTTCGGTGTAGAGATAGTCTGCGATGCCGATTTCCGCAATGTGAAGGTGACGGGCAAACTGATGCTCGACGGCGGAGTGGGGACTGCATTGGAGACATTGGCCCTGATGGCGCCGATGAAATACGAAGATACCGGCAGCGACAGGATAACGGTTTCGGCTAAAGGCAAGTAGACATTGCCGTTTCGAAAACCGCGGAGAATATGTCCGGCAGGACAATACCACAATAACATTACTACTATTAACAACTAAATACAAAACATGCTTAAAGAATTTCTGAATTGCAGGCACGGCCTTGCAACATTCCTGCTTCTTGCACTTATGTTGCTGCCGCTCCCGATTTTTGCACAGGGGGGGGGAACATAAATCTCGAAGTGAGAGACAGACCTCTGAAGGAAGTCTTTGCGCAGATCGAAGATGAATACGGATACCGGTTCATTTTCAGGGACGATGCGATAGACCTCGACAGAAAAGTGACTGTCTCTGTAGAAAACGCCTCCATTGAAACCGTTCTCGACAGGATTCTGGGTTCCGGGATCGGATATCAGGTCAGAAACAGGCAGATCACTATCTGGAACAAACCGGAAAATGCCCCGTCCTCCAGTCGGAAACAGCCGGTCCGTTCAGGATCTGTAGTGACGGGAAAAGTGAAAGATGCTGACGGGGGACCTATAGTAGGGGCTTTCGTACAGGAAAAAGGGACACGGAACGGTGTCACTACAGACCTCGACGGAAACTACTCCATTACCTTGGCTGGATCTGATGCCGTTCTGCTCTTTTCGTGCCTCGGTTTCCGTGACATTGAAATCCCTGCATCATCGGGAAATACGGCAAATGTCGTCATGCAGGAAGACATGCAGCGTCTCGATGAAGTGGTAGTCATCGGCTACGGCACTCAGACCAAAGCCACCATCACCGGCTCGCTGGCAGTCGTGGATACCAAGGAACTCATCAAGCCTCCTGTATCCAGCATTACGAATGTCCTCGCTGGAAGCGTTCCGGGAGTGGCCACCGTACAGTCTACCGGCCAGCCTGGAGAAGATGCAGCCGACATTTATATCCGAGGTGTCGGCTCGCTCACCAGTTCCGCTTCGGCCCCTCTCGTATTGGTCGACGGAGTCGAACGTGACTTTTCCCAGATTGACCCGAATGAAATCGAGAATTTCTCCATCCTGAAGGATGCGGCATCCACGGCTGTCTTCGGCGTCAGGGGAGCGAACGGAGTCATCCTCATCACCACCAAGCGCGGACAGGAAGGCAAGCCGAGCATCTCCATAAGCACCAATACCGGTCTCCAGCAGCCATCCACCATGGTGTCGCAGGTGGGCAGCTACGAATATGCCCGCTACTGGAACATGAAGATGCAGAACGACGGCGAGACAGACCCGAGAAGATATTTTACCGATTATGCCATAGAAGCCTACCGTACCGACTCGGATCCGCTGTTCTATCCGAACGTGGACTGGAAAGAGAGAGTGCTGAACGACGTTTTCGTCCAGACGAAGAACAATATCAATATCTCCGGAGGAGGCAAGGTCGCCCGTTACTTCGTCTCGATGGGCTACCTTTACCAGAACGGTGTGCTGAAGCAGGTCGAAAGCCTGCCCTATAACAACAATTACAAATACAACCGTTATAACTACCGGGCAAATCTCGACTTCAGTCTGTCTCCGACTACCACGATGAAGTTCAATATCGGAGGATATGTCGGCAAACAGCAGTCTCCGCTTTCGATCAAGGTCGACGGGACGGAATGGAACTCCATAACGATATGGACGGTTCCGCTTGTCAGCCCGGGGCTCATAGACGGGAAAAGGACACGCGTCCCTGCATCATCGGTCCCGACAGGCCTGGAACTGAACAGGGACGGATACTTCACATTCTTCGGACGCGGATACGAGCAATACTACAATACGACCCTGAACATCGATGTGGAGATAAGCCAGCGTCTGGATTTCATCACCGACGGGCTTTCCCTTACCCTCAAGGGGGCTTACGACAATGCTTTCAACATTCACAAGAAAAGGGAATCCTGGGCTGATGACTACAACGAGATCTATTACGCCTCCTACTACGATGATCCTACGAAGCCGATGACTGATCCTGACTACGACAAGTCCATAGTCATGATTCCCCGCGGCACGGCGGACATCCTCAGGTATTCGGAGGAAAACGGCCGGGACCGCAACTGGTACTTGGAAGGGAAGATCAACTGGGACAGGGCTTTCGGTCCGAAAGGCCAGCACAAGGTCTCTGCAATGTTCCTGTATAACCAGTCCCGCGACTATTATCCGAGATACAGCACAGGCGAGACTTCCTCCTACCAGTATATTCCGCACAGCTATGTCGGCTTTGTCGGCAGGGCTACCTATAACTACAAGGGAAAATACCTCGCTGACCTGAGCATCGGGTACAACGGCTCGGAAAACTTCGCTCCGGGCAAGACCCGTTACGGAGCTTTCCCTTCCGGTTCGGTGGGCTGGGTCATCAGCGAAGAAGGTTTCATGGAAAACCAGAACTTCATCAGTTATCTCAAGCTCAGGGCTTCCCTTGGAAAGGTCGGCAATGACCTCGGCACTACGAGGTTCATGTACATGCCTACCACCTGGGTCTCCAACGGCAACTACAACTTCGGCGAGACGAACCCGAATTCAGCCGAGGCTTACGGTGAAGGCGTGATCGGCAACGACGGGGTGACCTGGGAGACTGCGGTGAAACAGAATTACGGTATCGATGCCGAATTCCTCCGCAACCGCCTTTCATTGAACTTCGACTGGTTCTTCGAACACCGTACCGGCATCCTTCTGAAACCGAACAACACACCGTCCATCATAGCCTTCACTCTTCCTTCCATGAATATCGGTGAAGTGAACAACCACGGCTACGAAGTTTCCCTCGGATGGAGCGACAAGACCAGAAACGGCTTCGAATATTACGTGAACGCCAATGTCTCTTTCGCCCGCAACAAGATCATCTACATGGACGAGGTCGAAAGCGAATTCCCGTGGCAGAACCAGACAGGAGGCTCGGTCGGCAGATATACAGGACTTTACAAGTTCGTCCGCCTCTACCAGTACAGCGACTTCACTGAGGGTCCGGGCGGTACGCTTGTCCTTAACCCGGACCTGCCTCAGCCAGGTTCCACTACCGTATATCCAGGAGATGCCATGTATGCGGACATAAGCGGAGACGGCATTGTGGACAGCGATGATACGATGGTCGCAGGCTACTCTACCATCCCTGAATACGTCTTCGGACTTAATGCAGGCTTCAACTTCAAGGGTTTCAACTTTTCCATGCAGTGGGCGGGGGCTACGAACGTGAACAAGCTGATGGATGAAGAATACCGAATCCCGTTCACCAATGCCGGAGGCCGCGGTCTTCTCGACTATTTCTATGAGGACGGATGGACAGTGGAGAATCAGGACGGCACCCTTCCGAGGGCTTCGGAAAAATCCGAGACATGGAACTCGCAGCCTTCCACACTCTGGCTCAGGGACGCCTCCTATCTCAGACTCAAGACTGTCACTCTCGGCTACACCTTCCCGGGCAAAGGCTGGCTCAGGGCTGTCGGGGTGAAATCGCTGAATGTGTCCTTCTCCGGCTATAATCTTCTGACATTCACCGGTCTCGACTTTATCGATCCGGAATCCCTTACGGACAGGAACGGAGCCTATCCGCTTGTGAAAATCTACAGTCTCGGGCTGAACCTGACCTTCTGACGGACGGGATATAACATTTATAAAAGATATGAAACACCATATACTGACAATCATGACTTTTGCGGCCGCGCTGCTGCTTCAGGTCTCCTGCTATGACCTGCGCTTCGGGGACGCTTTTCTCGGCGAGCATCCGGAAAGTTCCGGAGCCACACTGGACACTTTGTTCAGCTCGGCGGCCAATGCGGAAAGAGTGCTGACCAAAGCCTACTCTTATCTGCCGTACGGCCTGCCTACCGGCAAGGACAACGGACATGCCTATGACAAGCTCGGGCTGAATATTCTCGAGTCCATCACCGACCTTAACCAAAGTACCAGGAACAACCCGAGCGACGGCCCGATAAATCTCTACTACAACGGCCTCTACGGGGGCAATATCCCTTCCGGCCAGAGAGGCTGCGAAGCCTACAGATTCGGAGAGGAAAACGAATACAGTGCCATCCGCTATGGCTGGATATACATTGAAAACGCCGACCGGATTCCTGATCTGTCATCTATTGACAGACGACGGAAAGTGTCCGAGGCCAAGATGGTCATAGCCATAGCCTATTCCGAGCTGCTCAGGTACATGGGAGGGGTTCCGCTGCTGAAGCACTCCGTCGACGAGAATGAAGAGATGTACTTCCCTCGGGCCACTTTTGCGGAGACGGTGGATTACATAGTACAGCTTATAGACGAAGCGGCTCCTTATCTGAACTGGAAAAACGACGGCACTGAAAACGGCAGGATGACCAAGGCAGGGGCGTTGGGCCTCAAGCTCAGAATCCTTCTGTGGGCTGCAAGCCCTACATTCAATTCCGATACCCCGTGGCATCCTCAGGCGGACGCCTGCACCTGTTACGGAAATTACGACCGTGAAAGATGGAAAAGGGCAATGGATGCCGGAGAGGCGTTCTTTGAAGAACTCTCCTCTAACGGCGGGTATCAGCTCACGGCTGCCACCGAGCAGACCCATGCCGGCTACAGGGCTGCCTTCCGCTCCGCGTACTATGACCGCGGAGGCAAGGAAATATTGATTTCCACCCGCAGAGGATACAATGTGGACATTCTGGACCAGTTCCTGACCGAAGTCCGGTATTCCACACCGACATTGAATTATGTGGATATGTTTTCCTGGTCCGACGGTACGGACTTTCCGGAGGATTACGACTGGGAACATCCTGAGACAGAGGCTCATCAGCCTTTCTACGATGCGGACGGGAATCCTACACGCGAGCCTCGGCTTTACGAGACCGTAGCCGTGCCCGGGGATGTATGGAAAGACGGCTCCATGGCTCCGGTATATTCGGATCATCAGGCATATTGTGCAGGCGTCGGTTTCCTGCAGAAGAAGTTTGTCCTCGACCAGAACAGCGACCGTTCCGGCAAACCGGTACAATGGCCTTACCTCCGGCTTCCGGAAGTGATGCTGAGCTATGCCGAAGCCATAAACGAATACAATGGCGGTCCTGATGCCACGGCATACAGGCAGATAAATGATGTCCGGGCACGTGTCGGCCTGCCGGAACTCCCGGCCAATCTCTCTCAAACGGAATTCCGTGAGGCTCTGTTGAGGGAGAGGGCTTTGGAATTCGGCTATGAGGAAGTCCGCTGGTTCGACCTTGTCAGATGGGGCAGGGAAAAGGACTTTACAAAGAAACTCTATGGACTTCATTCTTCCGTGGCAAGCGGTACGGCTACGGCTCCGACTTCTTTTACATTCTACAAAGTGGAGTTCTCCGAGCGGAGCTGGGCGGTTTCATGGGACACGAAATGGTATCTGGCGGCCTTCCCTCAGACAGAAGTGGACAAGGATTATGGTATCACCCAGAATCCCGGCTGGTAGACGGAACATTCTAAAAGCAGAAATATGAAAAAATTCTATATGACATTCATGACGTTAGCCGTAGCGCTCTCCGCTTTTGCCGTGCCGAGAGACACTGTGGCTATGGAAAGCGGTCTGGACACCATCCGACTCGGCTATGGGATGGAAGTCCTGGACCGGAGCAGCGCATTCGTGCACAGGGGAGCAGGCAGAAGCGTCTTCGAGAAATCCCCGAACATCGACGTAGCTAAAGCCCTTTACGGACAGATTGCAGGTCTGAACGTCTATCAGGGCTCCGGCACTACATATGACAATCTCTCGTCTTTCTCCATTCACGGGAGGACACCGCTCATTCTTGTGGACGGTTTCCCGAGAGGAAGCCTCAGGGACATCACCACTACTGAAATAGAGTCCGTGACTGTGCTTACAGATGCCGTGGCAACGGCAATGTACGGTATGCGCGGGGCAAACGGAGTAGTGCTTGTCACTACGCGCAGGGCTACACCGGGAAAACTTCGCGTCGGTGCGGATTTCCAGTACGGCATCAACTCGCAGTTCCGCTCTCCGGAATTCGCCGATGCATACACTTATGCCACGACCCTGAATCAGGCCATGGTTCTCGACGGTCTGTCTCCACGTTACAATGATTTCGAACTTGAAGCCTTCCGTACAGGACAATACCCTTACGAGTATCCTGATGTGGACTGGTGGAATGAAATCTACAAGGACTACACCTCCAATTACCGCCTCGGGCTGACATTCGAAGGCGGTACGGAAAAATTCCGCTACTACTCCGTGGTGGACTACATGTACGATATCGGACTTTTCAGGAATCTGAATACCGATTCCCGCTATTCCACCATACCGTCCGACGTGCGTCTGAGCATAAGATCCAATTTTGATGTGGAAGTGACCCGCACCACGCATCTGAAACTCGGTATCATGGCAAAACTCGGTGAATACAACAAGGCCCGGGGAGCGGATCAGAATATGACAAATGTCTACAGCATCCCGTCCGCCGCTTTCCCTGTAAGGCAGTATGACGGGAACTGGGGAGGGACAGCTGTCTACACGGGTACGAATCCGGTGGCATCGCTTGCCGATTCAGGAAATTACCGGTTCACCACCGGTACCGTAGTGGCCGACATGTCCCTCAGACAGGATCTCGACATCCTCACTGAAGGTCTGGGAGCTGAGCTTCTTGTTTCTTTCGAAGATACCGGAAGGATGTATGACGAGACATCCAAGAATTTCGCATATGAGGATTCGCATGTATCCATGTCGGATGACGGCACTGTCATCACGTCTCCTGAAATTGTCGGGACTAATTCACGGGCATTGGGACACAGCAATGGCTTCTACTCCATCGATATGCGTACGGATTTCCAGGCCAAGATCGACTATGCCCGCACTTTCGGCAGACATGCGGTTTCGGCAGCGGCCATATACGATATGCAGTCTTATGTGGCAAACGGCCAGAATGTCTCCAACAAATGGCTTTCCGCCTTGCTCACGGCATCATATACCTACGATAACAGGTATTCGGCAAGCATAGTTGCCGACTGGGCAGGCTCGGCTTTCCTGATACCGGGAGATGCCATGCGTTTCTATCCTGCCGTAAACGCCGCCTGGATAATATCCGGAGAGAAATTCATGAAACAGGCATCCTGGATAGACCTTTGGAAAGTCTTCGCCTCCTGCGGACGCTCTGGATGGGACGGCAACCTTTCGCACGATCTGTTCAGAAAATCGTATATAGGCGGGAATGCCTATTATTTTACCGACAATGCCAGTCACTTCTACAGTATGACTGAAAGCTACCTTCCGGTAGAGGATCTCGAACCGGAACTGTTCCGGAAAGTGACCTTCGGTACTGAATTCCGCGCATTCGGGAACAGGCTCAGCCTCTATGCCGAGGGCTTCTTCGAGGAAAGGAGCAATGTCCTCGTTGCTTCGACCAACGTTTCCGGCATTATCGGCATCGACGTCACCTCCCAGTGTGCCGGTATCTATAAATACCGCGGGATAGATGCTTCATTGTCCTGGAAAGACAAAATAAACGATTTTTCATACGGTCTTTACGCGAACGGCTCTTTCCTTTCCACGGAAATCGTCAACGAAAACCAGATATACCAGCCGTACGATTACCTTTACCATATGGGGAATCCGATAGGCCAATGCTATGGTCTGGAAGTGGTCGGCATTTTCCGCAACCAGATGGAAATCAACAACAGTCCGACCCAGACTTTCTCGGAAGTCCGGCCTGGTGACCTGAAATACAAGGACCAGAACGGAGACGGTGTAATCAACGAGTACGATTATGTGAAAATGTACAACTCCACCGTACCTGCATTCTATTTCGGTTTCGGTCTGAATTTCGGTTACAAAGGCTTCGAGATTTCCGCTGATTTCCAGGGAATGGCCGGAGTGACGGTAAATGTTCTGAATTCCCCTCTGTATCAGCCTCTGAAGAACAATACCACCGTCTCGCAGACACTTCTGGACCACGAAATTCCATGGACTCCGGAGACATCGGGGACAGCGACCATACCGCGCCTGACTACCCAGTCGAACGAGAACAATTATCAGAACAACTCCCTCTGGCTCCGTGACGGCTCTTTCCTCAAGCTGAGGAATCTGACAGTGGCCTATACTTTCCCGAAGAGTCTGACAAGATTTGCCGACATGCAGGTCTATGTGCAGGGAACGAATCTGTTCAGTATCGACAGACTGAAGATGTTCGACCCGGAGCAGCTCGGAAGGACATACCCGGCCCTGAGGTCGTACTATGTGGGACTTAAATTCAACTTTTAACGGTGGAGAATATGAAAACATTGAAAATCATTGCTATAGTATTGGCGGCTTTCTCTGCCGTATCCTGCGGCTATCTCGAATTCGACGAGACCAACGGCCTGCGTGAGTACGATGACGTCTATACTTATTTCGACGAGACGAAACAGATTCTGACGCACGTCTACTCCTTCATTCCCCAGGATTTCGGGGCAATCGACGGTGCAATGCGCGACTGTGCTTCCGACGATGCCGAATTCGGGAATACAGGAGGAACTGTGCAATACATGAACAACGGCAGCTGGTCTGCGCTGAACACCGTCGACAATGCCTGGAACATGTATTATGGCATCAGGGCGGCCAACGAGTTCATGCAGTCGTTTGCGGCTACTGATTTTACCATATATGAAAGGGAGCCTGAATATGAGAACTGGCTCGACCAGATGCAGTATTTCATGTATGAGGCGAGGATACTCAGGTGTTTCTTTTTCTTTGAGCTGGCCAAAAGATACGGAGACATAGCCATGCCTCTGGAAAAGCTGGACATTGAAGGGGCGAACACCATAGCCAAGACACCGTTCGACGATGTGATAGATTATATAGTGTCCGAGTGCGATGCCTGTGCTCCGGAACTCCCGGACACTTACCGCGATGTGGCGAACGCAGAGACGGGCAGGATTACCCGGGGTTTTGCCATGGCTCTGAAATCCAAGGCCTTGCTCTATGCCGCCAGTGAACTTCACAATCCGGCTATGGATACCGACAGATGGAAGCGTTCCGCTTCGGCGGCCCTCGACCTTATAAAGACCGGTCTTTATACCCTCGATCCCGCCGACAAGTGCAACAATCCGACTTCACCGGAGGTGGTTCTCGCCCGTCAGAACGACAATTCGATTACCTTCGAGTTGTACAATTTCCCTATCCGGTTCACGGAAGGACAGAAGTTCGGCAGTCTGGCCACCATGGGCACATTCCCTACCCAGAATCTCGTGAATGCTTTCCAGACCAGGAACGGATATTCCGTCACTCTGGAGGCTTCAGGTTGGGTCAGTGATGATCCTGAATTCAATCCGGCCAGGCCTTATCTGAATCGTGACCCGCGTTTTGCCAGGACAATACTTTGCAACGGTGATTCGTTCAAAGGTTCTGTCATTGCCCTTTACAAGGGAGGTCGGGATGATGAGGCCGTTTCCGACGGAGGCTCTCCTACGGGCTATTTCCTCAGAAAATATTTGCAGGAGAGTACTGATTTCGATCCGGATGCACCGGTGGCCAACAGACATCACTGGGTAGTGTACCGCTATGCCGAGACTCTTCTGACCTATGCGGAATCCATGGTCGAGGCATTCGGAGACCCGGACTATTCTGACGGTGAATATACCTACTCGGCACGTTGGGCCTTGAATCAGGTGCGCGCCAATGCCGGGATGCCCGATGTGACCGTTTCCGGCAAGGATGCCTTCATCGAAGCCCTCAGAAACGAGTGGCGTGTGGAGTTCGCTTTCGAGGATCACCGCTTCTGGGATGTGCGCAGATGGAAGATTGGGGCGGAAACACAGACTGACATCTATGGAGTGAGGATTACCCAGGTGTCCGGAAGCACCTATTCTTACGAGAGGTTCCTTTATGAGTCCCGCAAGTGGAATGACAGGATGTATCTTTATCCGATTCCGCAGGCGGAGATTTACAGGAACCCGAACCTCGCCCCGCAAAATCAAGGATGGTAAACAAAAATCAAAACAACAATAAAATGAAAACCGATTCAATCTTTAATCTTGGAGCCTGCGTTGCTGCGGCCATGTCGCTCTTTTCCGGATGCTACGAAACCCCGGAAATAGATTCGCAGCCCGAGCAGGACCCGAAAATAGTCGTGGATGCCAAGTCAGAGTACAAAGTGGCTTCCGCATCCGCCGACCCTGTGATATTCAGCATCAGTTCGAATACGCCTTGGCAGATTGCAAACGATGCCGAAGACTGGTGCACCGTGACTCCCGGTGCCAGCGCCACGAGCTCCCTCACTGCCGACATCACCGTGACCGTTGAGGATAATCTTGAGTCGGAGCCTCGTACGGCTACCCTCACCATTACTGCCGATGACGTGGAAGAGCCGGTTCTCGTCAAGATAACCCAGAATGCCAAGAGCAATCTGACGGTGACCTCTCCATCCGGCATGATAGACGGCAACGGCGGCAGCGTGACATTTACCGTCACATCCGACCTCGACTGGACAATCACTTCTCCTCAGACATGGATTTCATTCAGTCCGGCTTCAGGGACAGGTTCCAAAGAGCCTGTGACAGTAACAGCTTCCGCTTCCGAAGGTACGAGCATGCGCACAGCCACTGTCAGAATCGAGACTGCCGAGGATTTCAGAACCATCTCCATAGTCCAGGACGGCCCTGTTACTCTCGCTTTTGCCGATGCCGACGAGGCCGCCAGGACATTCGGCTATGCCGGAGAGACAAAGAAATTCCATATCGATGCCTCCATGCTCTGGAAAGTCTCATGCTCAGACCCTGATGTCACCATCACTCCGAACAGCGGTACAACATCCGGCGACATCGAGGTCACGCTTCCTTACTCGAAGTATATCAACGACAAGACCTACACCATCACTCTCGAATCCGATGACGAGACCATCGAGATGGAACCGAAGACCCTGACCATCATCCAGAAATCCTTTGCCCTGCCGGTAAATACTCCGGATCTCGACGGGTTCACTTTGACGGCAAACGGCGGTACGGCTTATGTCAAGTCGCAGGACTACTGGAAACACGGAACTTTCATCTGGACATTCTCCGATGTGAATCTCAGCAGCGGATATTTCGACATCAACAACTGGGGCTCGGGAGGTATAGTGCTGATGATACGTTTCGGTGGCAAGACCGAGAACAATCTGGTCGGTACGAAAGGGACCGTGACCCTGAGTGACGGAAAGGTAGTCTACTGGTCGATAGATACCGGCTGGAGCAACGGCTGGGAACAGGACTATCCTTATACGACAGATATTGACCTGAATGCATTGAAAACCCTGAAACTGGAAATCAAGCCGGCCACTCGTTCCGGTTACAGCCAGAACAATGTAGTATCCAGAAAACTTTGGATAAATGACGTGCTTGTTTATGAACAGAGCCTGGAGCATCACCCTGATGACAATCCTGCCCATGCCATACCGTGGTGCGGAGGTGATATCTGGCAGGCCGGAAGCAACCATCCGGGACTCCAGTACCAGTTCGGAATAGGAGGTGCCGGAAACGGTTCCATTACCATCGATTCATTCGAATACAAGCCGATCGAATGATTCAGGAAAATGTAAAACAATAACAACCATAATTATAACATCATGAACACAAACGAAAAACGTATCGGGGGCTACATGTTCCCGACCCTTGAAACCACCTCCGTCGCTGCCGAAGTAGGATTCTGCGCCAGCGGAGACGCCACATTGAACGGCTTCAACGATCCGGAATCCGTAGATTTCGATTTTAACAACTGAAACTGAAAAACACACACTGAAATGAAAAAGAATTTTCTGACAATAGCATTGAGTGCAACAGCCGTCGCAATGGCAGTATCATGCACCGACAAGGAAAACACAGAGCCTCAGGATTCCGGACGTGTTCCGATGCAGTTTGCTGCCGGTTCGCCGGAACTTACCAGGACAGCCATCGCCGAAGACGGCAAATCGGTCGTATGGTCTGAAGGTGATGCCATAGGTATTTTTGACACTCGGATAAACAAGTTCGACATCATCGAAGGTGCCGGCTCTTCTGCAGGTACATTCAGCGGTTTCGCATTGCCTGATGCCGAGTATTATGCAATCTATCCATATGATGAGACAGCCGCCATTTCAGGCTCCATCATCAGCGCCGCCTTGCCTTCGGTGCAGTATTCCGTAACCGACGGCACCTTCGACACCATGCTGAATCCTGCCGTAGCCAAGGCCGATGCATCGAACAGCCTCGCTTTCGAGCACGTGGCAGCCATGTTCAAGGTCAATGTCGAGGGCCTGTCCTCAGCAGTGAAGTCGATATCGCTTTCCGCAGACCAGAGCCTTTCCGGGGCATACAAGGTGGACATGGATCAGGAGACATGGTCAGCCGTGGCCGAGACAAGCGAGACTCCTGCCGGTGTTTCGCTTGTCGGAAAGGATGATGCAGACCTTGCTGCAGGACCTTACTATATGGTAGTTTTGCCGGGCAGCTATACGAATCTGACACTGACCGTGGCATTGGCTGACGGTACAGAGGCTTCAACGGAGCCGGTTTCGATAGAAGTGGCGGCCCGCGACATCAAGGAGACGACAGTGGATGCTGCGGATTTTGTCAAGACCGAATTCGGCTTTGCTCCGACGGAGGATACGTATTTCAGCTATAAGGGAGCTTCGAAAACATACACCGTAAATGCTTCTGCCGCTACGGTGTGGACTCTCTCGTCAGACAGTGATGACGTGACGCTTTCTGCCACTGAAGGCACCGGCACACAGACTGTCACAGTCACTCTCCCGTATTCGAAGTATATCTACGAGAAACCATATACTCTTGCTCTTTCTGCCGCCGGTCAGGAATCCAAGACCCTGACTGTCACGCAGCAGTCCTGCGTCGACCCTAACCAGAGCACACCTGTCGGCCTTACTTCCACGGACGGCACATTGACTGCCGGGAATGCTGCGGCCATGGTGAAAACTTATGATAAGTTCAAATATGGAACGTTCATTATCAAATTCTCTGAAATTGACTTGACATCAGGCTTTTTCTATATGAACAACTGGGAAGGCGAGACATATCTTGCAATACGTCTTGGCGGGACAGGTAATACGAATCATTTGTCTGCCGGAGGCAATATTACACTGTCCTGGGGACGGCAAGTCAATTTCGGGTTTGACAACGGATGGGACGGCCGCTGGGGCGTAACGCCGGGATTTACAGATTATCCGGCAGTAAATGACATGAAAGAGTTGAAGATAGAGATCTTCCCTACTACAAGGACCGGTACGGAAATGAATCAGACTCTCTCACGGAAAGTCTATATCAACGATGTTCTTGTTTGCGATAACAGCACGAACGTAGGTGATATATGGCAGAACGGCAGTTCCCATGAAGGTTTCCAGTATAATTTCGGTATAGGAAGCGATGATGAGCATGGATTGGGCAACGGCTCGATGACCATCGAATCATTCGAGTACATCCCGTATTCCGCCGAGTAATTTTCTCCTCTAAATAAAAAACAATGTTTAAAAAGACAATGACAATACTTTTGACTGCCGCACTCGCGGCAATGACCATGGCCGGCTGTGCGGAAAACAACGCTGCACCGGATGCCGGCTATCCTCTCGAGCGTTTCACACTCTCGGTCGGTGACTATATCTACCATGCTTCCATCGATCAGGAAACCCGCACGGCCACCATCGGTGCCATAAAATACGGAGGACAGGTCTCCAAAGCCGGCTACAAACTGGCTGAGGGTGCGACCATTTCCCCTGATCCGAACGACTTCACCGGAGACTGGCCGGCAAGTCAGGAATTCACAGTCACCTGCAACGGTGAAGAGACAGTCTATACCGTAGTCCTTTCCGCCTGGGAAAACCGCTTCCCGGGAGCCTCCGAAGATGTACTCTTTTTCGATGATTTCACCCAGGAAGACGGGCTCGACATGGATGCATGGGAGTATGTACCAAAAGGAACTGCAGCATGGCAGGTATCCATGTCAGGAAGTCCCGATCATTCATACATAGAGGACGGGAATCTGGTCCTGGCCATAGTCAACCAGGACGGCGAATGCCTCTCGGGTGGAGTAAAGACGCAGGGCAAGCTCTGGTTCCAGGCACCTTTCCGAATCGAAGTCCGTGCGAAATTCGTGAATGACGCAGAGTCTGTCGGTCAGGCGGTCTGGATGATGCCTGAACCTGAGTACCAGACTTATGGCGGCTGGCCTGAAAGCGGCGAGATCGATATTATGGAACACTCGTATCTGCATGATTATGTGCAGCATACTTTGCATTCTCATTACATCGACGTCTATACCGGCCATAATACCGACCATGTCGACAGAGAGTACAGCGGATACAATGACGGAGAATACAATATCTACTCCGCCGACGTCACTGACGATTATCTTATCATTTATGATGCCAACGGCTGTACTGAAGACAATCCGCAGATAGCTTTCAAGTATGAAAATATGAATCTTGAAAACGAAGCGGAATTGAAGCAGTGGCCGTTCAGCGGCGGTTTCCACATTATCCTCAGCGTCGGCCCTGCCGGTGCCAGCGCGATAAATCCGGAGGATTGTCCGTCGTATATGCTTGTTGATTGGGTGCGTGTCACCAAACTATAGAAATAATAATGAAACATAAATTGTCAATATATGCGGCTGCGGTGATTTCCGCGATGACGTTGCCACTGATGGTCAATGGCCAGATAAAACAGTCTGAGCCGATCATTCCGGTGTATCCGCAGTTAGAGGATCCCGAATCATTCTCCATGATAATGTTCGGTGATGCGCAGAGCTACATCAAATTCGCAGCGACGGTGCCGCTTTTCGACCTCCAGACAGCCTGGATAGCCCAGAATGCGGAAAGACTGAACGTTATGACCGCATTGATCACCGGTGATCTCGTGGAGCAGAACAATAAACTCATTGCCGGAGGCCTCCCTGACTTTCCGAACGGTACTCAGACTTCCCGCCAGCAGTGGGAAGCCATTTCACATTCACTGACTTTCCTCGACAACAAGGTGCCATATATCGCATGTCAGGGAAATCATGACATAGGTTACATTTCGGCCGAACACAGGTATTCGCAGATGCCTGACTATGTCTATCCGGAACGGAATCTGAAAAACATGGAGCATTTGGTGGCTACCGCCCCTAACTGGCAGAATATCCACACTCTTGAAAATGCCGCCTATGAGTTTGCTGACGACATTTGGGGGAAAATCCTTATTCTCGCCCTGGAGTTTGCTCCCCGGGACGAAATCCTGCAGTGGGCTTCCGAGCTCATTTCCAAACCGGAATACACTGATCACAAGGTGATTTTGCTCGTACATTCGTTTCTGCTCCCGGACGGGACCCGCATCGAGGATGAGAAATGGTACAAGGTCACTCCTCACAACTGGCCTCAGGCAGTGTGGGACAAATTGGTCTACCCGTCGAAAAACATCGCACTCGTACTCTGCGGCCACACCGGTGTCCCGCCGCGCATCCCTGCCGGGAGTGATGTGAAAGACATCGATTACAGCTGTACCTGCGGTTTCCGTGTGGATCCGGCTGCAGACGGGCATCTGATTCCTCAGATGATGTTCAATTCCCAGACAAATGACGGGCAGTGGCACGGCAACGGAGGGGACTGCTGGCTCCGTATTCTTGAGTTCAAACCGGACGGCAAGACTATAAGCGTGAGGACTTTCTCTCCGCTTTTCGCCATTTCGCACATTACTTCCGAGCATGCGTGGCGGACTGCGTCTTATGATCAGTTTGACTTCACGATAGATTCCGGTTTGTGATAACGGGCAAATTACGGCGTTGCGGCGGCCTTGTACTTTACCCGTTCTGACAAACCGGCCGGACTGGGACATCGGATTCCCTGGTGTTCCGTTCCGGTTGTCATCCCGAGCGGAGTCGAGAAATCTGCCGAAGAATCCGCAGCATGTCATCTCGAGCGCAGTCGAGAGATCTGCTCATAATACGGTATGTCGATAATACGCAGTCGATCGACAGATCTCTCGACTACGCTTAGCTCCGCTCGAGATGACAAAGAAGCGACTTCGCTCGAGATGACAAAGAAGCGGCGGTTGCACGAAAGAGCTGATTATGATTTGAGAAAATGAGAAAAACGATAGAATATGTGATAGCATTGCTGTCGCTGCCATATGCATTCGGCGTGTTGCCGGTGGCGGCGCAGGAGTTTTCCGGTGCGGGGCAAAGCGTTTCCGCAGATGCACCGGATGCCGGAGAATGCCGTTGGAGCATTGCTGACAGCGGCAGGACCATTGTCTGGCGTCCCGGGGCGGATATCCCTCACTTCGACCATCTCGAAATGACCGGGGATAAGGTGTCCGAGGTGCTTCGCTGGGGCGTGGATGCGGAAGGGGCGTTCAATCTCGAACGCTCTCTTGTCTTCCCGACCCTCAGGAAACTGCCCAATGACACGCACGGCAGCCTTGTCTGGCGCACTTCCGCTGACGTCGTGCCGACGATTTCCGTCGAGGACATGACGTTGACGCGTGAGCAGGTCACGGAGGTCCGTATCGACGGCATGCTGACAGTGAAAAGTCTCTGGAATGTCGGCTGGACCTATTCAGGGGCTGACAGGAAGGCCGGATATGAGCCGGAGATAGAAATGACCCGCGTGTTTTTTCCTTCGTCCGACAAGCTCCTGACCTGCGAGAGATACACGTTGAAGAATATCGGCGGCAGGACTTTCGCCATGAATATTCCGGAATATGAATGCGGCTACACCACGGACCCGAAAAGGGGAGCGGACGGCAAAAGCTACAGTATAAAAGGTGAAATTGCCGGAAACGGCAATTATATATTGGCTCCGGGAGCCGAGGTCTCTTTTGAGATGTATTTCACCGGCAGTGTGGCCGGAGAAAATGCCATTGCTGCGGATTCAGGGGCAGTAGTCCCGGATTTCGGAGCGGAATATTCCGCAAGGCGTTCCTTTATCGACGGGATGTCTTCTTCCCTCATCCTCGAAAGCCCCGACAGTGTGCTGGATTCGGAATTCTTCTTTTCGAAAATCCGCGCCTGCGAGAGCATTATAAAGACGAAAAACGGATATATGCACGCCCCCGGCGGGGAAGTTTTCTATGCTGCGGTCTGGACAAACGACCAGGCGGAGTATGTGAGTCCGTTCTATCCTTTCGCAGGATATGAAAAGGGAAATCTTTCGGCGGAGAACTGTTACAGGCTTTTCGGGCAGTTCATGAACGATGAGTTCAGGCCGATTCCGAGTTCGATTATTGCAGAAGGTGACGATATATGGAACGGAGCCGGAGATCGGGGGGATGCGGCAATGTTGGCCTGCGGGGCATCCCGATATGCGTTGGCTTCAGGCTCACGGAAGACTGCCGGGGAACTGTGGCCGCTGATAGAGTGGTGTCTCGAGTTCTGCAAGAGGCAAAAAACAGCTGACGGAGTGGTGGCCTCCGATACGGACGAACTGGAAGGCCGTTTCCCGTCAGGGGATGCGAACCTAAGTACGTCATGTCTTTATTACGATGCCTTGCTCTCCGCTGCGTATTTGTCCGATGATCTGGGCTTGCCGCATAGTGTCGCCAAAGGGTACCGCTCCGAGGCAAAGAGTATGAAGACTGCTATAGAGCGTTATTTCGGTGCTGAGGTTTCAGGTTACGAAACGTACAGATACTATGATGGGAATGACATTCTGCGCTCATGGATCTGCCTGCCGCTCGTGGTCGGGCTCGACTATCATCGCGAGGGAACGGCAGCTGCGCTTCTCGGACCTGAAATGCTGACCCGTAACGGAGTCCTGACAGCCCAGGGCGACAGCACTTTCTGGGATCGTGCCACGCTTTATGCTTTGCGCGGTCTGTTCTGTGCCGGTTATGCTGACGAGGCATATGGCTTCATGCATGATTTTTCCGCACGCCGTCTTCTCGGAGATCATGTCCCGTATATGATAGAAGCCTGGCCCGAAGGAGCACAGAGGCATCTTTCCGCCGAGAGCGGGCTTTATTGCAGGATAGTGACCGAGGGGATTTTCGGCATCAGGCCGACAGGTCTGCATGCCTTCACGTTGACACCGTCCCTGCCGTCTTCCTGGGACCGTGTCTCTCTCCGCCACATCAAGGCTTTCGGCACCGACTTCGACATCTCTGTTTCACGCCTGCCTTCCGGTAAACTGGAAGTGATCATTACAGGCCTTACCGTCAGCCCGCAGCGCCACATCATTGCCCCCGGCTCTTCTCTTGATATTGCATTATGACAATAAAGCCACTGTTGCCTCGCGTTTTATGCTATGAAATTTAATTTGTTTTATTGATTATATGATGGTGACAGTGAGCACTGTTGCCCCCGACAGGGGGTGTATTCCAGTGCGAACGTCACCATCATATAATCCCCATTAAAAAACTAAAAAAATGAAATTATCATCATTGGCCGTAACGGCCATCCTTTTCCCGGCTGCTTTGTCCGCCGCGACCCCATTGTCCGAAACCTCGGATCTCATCGACAACGATGCTGTACCGGTCATTTCCGAAGCCTCGAAAGCCCGAGCCGCTGAACTCGTGTCGCAAATGACCCTTGATGAAAAACTCTCTTATATCGGCGGTATCGACGGTTTCTATATCCGCGAAATCCCACGTCTCGGCATCCCGCGCATCCGTATGGCCGACGGTCCGCAGGGTGTGAGAAACGATACGAAAAGTACGATGTATCCTTGCGGAATTGCAGCTGCGGCTACCTGGAACAGGGATCTTGCGTTTGCTTACGGCAAATCTCTCGGGACGGATGCACGTGCCCGCGGTGTCCATATCATGCTCGGGCCGGGAGTGAACATCTACCGCTTCCCCAAGTGCGGGCGTAATTTCGAATACTACGGCGAAGACCCTTACCTGACCTCCGAAACCGCAGTGCAGTATATAAAGGGCATGCAGTCTGTCGGCGTGATGTCCACTATCAAGCATTTCTGCGGAAACAACCAGGAATACAACCGCAACAACGGATCTTCCGACATCGACGAGCGTACCCTTAACGAGATTTATCTCCCGGCATTCCGCAAGGCCGTGCAGGTGGCCCGTACCGGAGCAGTGATGTCTTCCTATAATCTTGTAAACAGTGTGCATATGACTGAAAACAAGGCTCTTATCAAGGATTTGCTGCGCGATGCCTGGGGGTTCGAAGGTATATTCATGTCTGACTGGACCGCCACATATTCGAGTATTCTTGCGGCCAACAACGGTCTTGATCTCGAAATGTCCTGGGGTCAGTTCATGAATCCGCGCATCCTGAAGACAGCTGTCGAGACAGGTACTGTGACAGAAAAGACCATTGATGAGAAATGCCAGCACATTCTCCAGACACTCATAGAGTTCGGCTTCCTGGACAGGGAGCAGAAAGATGCGTCCTTGCCGGAACAGAATCCCGATTGCGACCTGACGGCACTGAATGTGGCGCGCGAGGCCATCGTCCTGTTGGAAAACGAGGACAGTTTCCTGCCTTTCTCCAAGAAAATCAGGAAAGTGGCTGTCCTGGGCCCTAATTCGGGCAATATCCCTACGGGCGGCGGCAGCGGTTTCGTGTCTCCGTTCACGACAGTTTCCGTCACGGAAGGAGTAGGGGGGTTCTATAAATTGGTTGCCGATGCCGCCAAGGCCGATGCAGTGGTGTATTGTGCCGGGTTCAATTCGGACACCGAATGCGAGGGGCGTGATCGTCCTTTCGAGCTTCCAGCCGGACAGATAGCCGAAATCGACTCCATAGCATCACTGAATCCGAATCTTGTGGTAGTGGTGAATGCCGGTGGCGGCGTGGATTTCAACCCTCTGCTTGCCAAGGCCAAGGCGGTGCTTATGGCCTGGTATCCGGGACAGCAGGGTGGACGTGCAGTGGCAGAGGTCCTTTCCGGAGAGGTGAATCCGAGCGGACGTCTTCCGATCACTGTCGAGAAACGTTTAGAGGACAATCCTGTCTTCAATAACTACTATTGCAACACTGAAAGGCTCTGGAACAGTCCTGAGCGTGTGACCTATTTCGAGGGCGTGTTTGTAGGCTACCGCGGCTATGACCGTGCCGGTACGGAGCCGCTTTTCCCATTTGGTTACGGTCTGTCCTATACGGATTTCCAGTATTCAGACATCGCTGCGGAGAAACTTTCCGACGGCAGGGTGCGTGTCACGGCATCTGTGAAGAATATCGGCAAGCGGGCCGGAGCGGAGGTAGTGCAGCTGTATGTCAATGACGAGAAAGCACGTGTCCCGCGGCCTGAAAAGGAGCTTAAAGGCTATGAAAAGGTGTATTTGGAGCCGGGAGAGACGAAGTCTGTCGAGTTTATCCTCGATTCGGAAGCCTTCGCGTTCTATGACATGGATCTTCACCGTTTCACGGTCGAGCCCGGCATTTTCAACATCCTTGTCGGCGCCTCTTCGCGCGATATCCGTCTGACTACTGCGGTGACGCTGTAGATTCTCAGGGCATTTTATGGAGAAGCGGAAAAAATGACGGGATTTGCCTTGGAAAAATGGAAAAAATAGCGAAATTTGTCTTGGAAAAACGGGAATGGAATGCTTAAAAGAAAGGTTGACAGCTATATACGCCATTTTTATGCAAATACGAAGAAAGCCTTGCTTTTGACCGGTGCCCGCCAGACAGGAAAGACGTATTCTGTCAGGGAATTCGGCCGGACTTTCAAAAGTTTTATTGAAATAAATTTCGTAGAGAATCCTGAGGCAGTTGAAGTTTTCGCAAATGCAAGAAACACGGCCGACATATTGTTGAGACTGTCGGCAATGACGTCGGTCCCGCTTGTCAAGGGTGAAACGCTGATATTTTTCGACGAAGTCCAAAGATGTCCTGAAATTGTTACGGCGATAAAATTTTTAGTCGAGGAGGGGTCGTACCGGTATATTCTCAGCGGCTCCCTCCTTGGTGTAGAACTCAAGAATCTGCGTTCGGAGCCTGTGGGATATATGGGTGTAAAAGACATGTACCCGTTGGATTTCGAGGAATTCATCATTGCCGCAGGCATAAATGACAAAATAATAGGGTCTCTCCGTCATTCCTGGGAAACCCGCACTCCCGTAGATGATTTCCTTCATACGAAAATGATGGAACTGTTCCGTCTGTATCTGATAGTCGGGGGCATGCCGGCAGCGGTGGAAAAATATATCGAGACCAACAATCTGCAGGAAGTCATGGCTGTCCAAAACGATATCATCCGACTGTACAAACGGGACATATCCCAGTATGATCCTGACAATAAATTGTATATTGAAGACATATTTGATCTGATTCCGCCCGAGCTCAATGCGAAAAACAAACGTTTTATCCTGAAACGTCTGAATGAAAATGCCAAATTCGAACGTTATGCGGACGGTTTTCTATGGCTGAAAAATGCAGGAGCGGCTTTGCCGGTTTTTAATGTCGACGAGCCGAAAGTGCCGCTGCTTCTTTCCCGCTCCCGGAATCTGTTCAAGCTGTTTCAGAATGATGTCGGTCTGTTGGCGGCACAATATGCAGACGGGATACAGCTTCGAATTCTTACCGGCGATCGCGGCATAAACTATGGTGCCGTTTATGAAAATGCTGTAGCACAGGAACTTGCGGCTCATGGCGTGGCGCTGTATTATTATAACAGCAAAAAGCGCGGTGAAGTGGATTTTGTCGTGGAATATGGCGGGAAAGTACTTCCGATAGAAGTCAAGTCCGGCAAGGATTATGAAATTCACAGGGCTTTGTCGAATATTATGGACTGTGAAGAATATGACTTGCCGGAGGCAGTCGTCTTTACGAATGAAAATCTGAAAACAGCAGGGAAATTGGTCTATGCCCCTGTATATTTGGTAATGTTTATAGAAAAGAATACCGATGCTCCGTCATATTATAAAGTGGATATAAGCGGTATCCTGAAATCTGTTTGAAATCTGTCCTGAAATCCAAAACCAGCCAATCAAAAACCTGTCCTATGTTTATCGTATATGTCCACTTCGACATATACGGGCAGATGGTCGGATGCCAAAGCGACATCTCCGGAAGCGAATTCGTCAAGGACAGCGGACCGTACGACCCTGTAGTCGCCAGCTCCTTTCAAAAAACTGTTGGACAAGGACGGACAGAACAAGGATATCAGGGACGATTTGTCCCTAATGTTCGCGCAGACCATGAATATGATGCATCTGATAAATCTTATCCTGGATTCCAGAAAGCTCGAAGAAGGGTATGAACATATAGATCTCGCCCCGCACGACCTGAACCTGTGGCTCGGCTCCGTCACTGATGAATTCCGGAAAGAATATGAAAGCAAGGATATCAGCCTCAGATTCGAACCGGATCCGAAAATACAATCCGTCAACTATGACAGCAGCAAATTCCACATAATATTGAGCAATCTCCTGATGAATGCATGGAAGTTCAGCGAACCCCATACCGAAGTCACTGTACGTACATCCGCAGTCGAGGGCATGGTACGCATCTCCGTCATAGATCAGGGCATCGGGATCAAACAATCCGAAATACCGTTTCTTTTCAACAGGTTCACAAAGGCAGACATGAAGTCCAGCGGATTCGGGCTGGGACTCTCTTACGTCAAGGCCCTTGTCGAAGCGCACCCGGGAGGCGGGTCGGAGCCACGCCCAACAGGGACAAGGGAGCGATTTTCTGGTTCGAGATACCGGAACACATACCGTGCAGCGACTGTGAAATTCCCCGGAGCGATATTATCGGCAATAATGGCGACAATACGGCGAAGGAAATCCGGACGCAGGATGACCAAACCAATGAAATAGACACTTCGGAGTTTTCTATTCTGATAGCGGAAGATGAGTCCGATCTGCTCAAATTCATTGCCCGGGAACTCGACGGGCATTTCAGGAAAGTCTTTACGGCAAGATCCGGAGAGGAAGCCTACGACATAATCCTGCAGGACAATCCGGACATACTCGTCAGCGATGTCATGATGTCGGAAACGGACGGTTATGAACTGTGCCGCAAGATAAAGAACAACGCCATGACGAGCCGGCTGCCCGTCATATTCATAACGGCAATGAACGGGCACGATTCCATGTCGCGCGGATACAGGTCGGGAGCGGATCTTTTCCTGCAGAAGCCTTTCGACATCCCCACCCTGCTGTCAGCTGTGAAGAACATACTTTACAGCCGGATGCAGCTGCGGGAACAATACCGGCAGCTTTTCAGCATCGATTCGATATCCGGCTCTTTTCTCAGCAATACGGACGAGGAGTTTGTCCGGAAAGTAAACCAGTGCATTGCCGAGAATATTTCCAACGATGCCCTGAACGCACAAATGCTCATCGACTATATGTGCATGGGCAGGGCCAGTTTCTACAAGAAATTCAAGAGGCTCATCGGCCTCGGAGTAATGGAATACGTCTCCGGAAAAAGAATGGCGATAGCCGCCGACCTGCTGAAGAATACCTGCTTGACGGTTTCCGAAATATCCTTCAAGGTAGGATATTCCGACACCAACTATTTCAGCACCTCATTCAAAAAACAGTTCGGGCAGACCCCGAGCAGATACAGGAAAAACCTGTCTGCCTGTCCTCTCCGGTAAATTATGGTGCCAAACTTCCAAAAAATTCCTACATTTGCAGGTTTGTCATAAATTTTGATGGAAATGTTGGATTTTCTTGCGATACACTGGCATGTCAGCCCTGAGATTTTCAGCATAGGCTCGTTTTCGCTCAGGTGGTATTCCCTCCTTTTCGTATCCGGCTTCGTTTTGGGCTGGTTCATATTCAAATGGTTTTTCAAAAGAGAGGGCCTGCCGCTGAAACTGCTCGACCCGCTTCTCTATACCCTGCTCATAGGTACGATAGTCGGGGCGCGTCTCGGACATTGCATATTTTATCAGCCTGACTATTACTTCGGCAGCTGGCAGGGCTTCTGGGAGATTTTCATGCCGTGGAAAGGCGGGCTTGCAAGCCATGGCGGCACTATCGCCCTGCTGTTCGCAATGTGGTGGTATGCACATCATTACGGGAAGAAATACGATTTCGACCTGCTGTGGATACTGGACCGTCTCTGCATCGCAGTATGCTTTGCCGGGGCACTGATAAGGCTCGGAAATCTTTTCAATTCGGAAATATACGGCGACGTGACAAGCCTTCCGTGGGGTTTCGTTTTCGACCTCAGGGGAGAGACGGAGCCGAAGCATCCTACGCAGCTGTACGAGGCCCTGAGCTACACTGTTTTAGGTTTTGCATTGCTGGCGCTTTACAAATACCGTCTTGAGAAATTGAAAAGAGGCACCATCATAGGTATTTTCTTCATCGTGCTTTTCGGCATGCGTTTTCTTATCGAATTCATCAAGGAGCCTCAGGTGGGTTTCGAGGAAAACATGCTCCTCAACATGGGACAGATACTCAGCATTCCGTTCATCCTTATCGGTGTCGGAATCCTGATTTACAGCCTGAAATGGGGAAAACCGGCTGCCATAGTGCATCCGCAGAAGTCCAAGTCCCAGCCGACACATTACGCTAAAAGTCTTGTCAAATGATAAAGGCGGTTTTTTTCGACATAGACGGGACCCTGGTGAGCTTCAAGACCCATGAGATCTCGGAAAACACCCTGAATGTCCTGTATGAACTGAAGAGGAGGGGCATACGGCTTTATATTTCGAGCGGACGACACCGGCTCATCATGGATAACCTGAGCGGTTTTCCTTTCGACGGATATGTCTGCATGAACGGAGCGCTCGTGATAGATGACGGTCAGGTGGTCTACGGCCATCCTTTGGATCCGGCTGATGCTGCGACAGTGGCTGATTTTGCAGAACGGAACCGCATCCCGTGTGTCCTGTTCGCGGAAAAGGATATAGTCATGAACTGTCACAACGAACTTACGGACCAGGTGTTCAAGATGATACGCCTGCCAAAGCCTCTGCCTTCCCCGCTCGCTCCATATCTGGACAAGCCCGTGTACCAGTTCACCATATTCATAAACAGGGAGACAGAGGCTGGTCTGCTTCCTTCGCTCGGACATTCCGTGGCAGAAAGATGGCATCCGGAATTCACCGACATAGACCCGGAGAATATCTCCAAGGCGGAAGGCATCTCCAAGGTAATAGCCCGGCACGTGATCGCAAGGGAGGAAGTCATGGCCATAGGAGACGGCGGCAATGATATCTCTATGATCAGGTATGCCGGTATCGGTGTCGCCATGGGAAATGCCGCTGATGACGTGAAGATGCATGCCGACTATGTGACGTCGGATGTAGACGAAGACGGGGTAGTGGCGGCGGTCCGTCATTTCGGACTGCTGGATTGAAAAATTCAAAACAGTTTCTTATATTTGGAATCAGAACCGATTTTAAACAGGATTAATATGGAAAAGATAGTGAATGATGCGAATATCGCGGAGATACTGGCTTCCGACAAGCCTGTAATGATAGATTTCTGGGCTACATGGTGCGGACCATGCAGGGCTTTGGGTCCGGTAGTGGAGGAGATCGCCTCTGAATATGAAGGCCGAGCCGTCATCGGAAAATGCAATGTGGACGAATCCTCGGATGCCCCGATGAAATACGGGATCAGGAATATCCCGACATTGCTCTTCTTCAAGGGCGGACAGCTTGTGGACAGGCTTGTGGGTCTGGTGCCGAAAAGCGAGATAGTCTCCAGACTGGACTCCCTTCTCTGATTCCGGGATGCCGATGTCTTAAATGCTCAAGATATGAAAAAGGTTTTATTTGCTTTGGGACTTTCCCTGGCGCTCATGTTTGCCGGGGTGGCGGAATCATCCGCGCAGGTGCGTTACGGTGTAATAGGAGGAGCGACATTCTCCAAACTGAACAGGAACATCCTCAAGGGCGAGAACATGACCCAGTACCATGTGGGCGGGTCCGTCCAGGTAAAGCTGCCGCTGGGCTTCTCCATACAGCCGTCGCTGATATATAATGTGAAAGGCTCGAAATTGAGTGTGCCCGATATCCCCGATTCACCGGCTGCGGATCTTACCGTAGGATATCTTGAACTGCCGGTGTCATTCCAGTGGGGGCCGGATCTCCTGCTTTTCAGGCCTTTCCTCGATGTCACGCCATTCGTAGGCTATGGCCTGAACAACAAGGTGGCAGCAGCTGATGCGGTCACCCGGAACACATGGAAGTCGAGCGGAATCAGCCGCTGGGAATACGGTGTGGGCGTAGGTCTTGGTCTGGAGATATGGAAATTCCAGATCATAGGCAGATACAACTGGAATCTCGGCTCACTGGCGGATTTCGGGGACAATCTTGATGACAACGGAGCCGTTTCAGCCATCAGGACTGCCTTTGAGAAAGGGAATTTCGGAGGTTTCACGCTTACGGCAGCCATCCTGTTCTGACGCTTCCGGAAATGAGAATAGAGGAACTCAAGGAATTCTACGGCGAAGACTGGAAGAAGGTCAATATCAGGATTGGCAAGGCTCTGGAAAGTGATATAGAATTGCTGAACAGCACAAACGGGATGATTCTCTCACATTCGGGGAAGCAGCTCCGTCCGCTTTTGTCGATTCTTGTCGCGAAAGCCTGTTCGGATGCACCGCTCCCCGAAGACAGCCTGAGGGTGGCAGCGGCAGCGGAATTGCTCCACAACGCCACCCTTCTGCATGACGATGTCGCGGACGAAAGCGACTGCCGTAGGGGGGAACCGACGATCAACAGCCTGATGGGGCCGTCGGTATCGGTCCTGGTGGGGGATTACTGGCTTGTATCTGCGATGAACGAGATACAGGCTGCCGATCATTTCGGGCCGAGGCTCATTTCCATATTCTCGCGGACGCTTACCCATCTTGCCGAAGGGGAGATGCTGCAGCTCCAGAAGGCGCAGAGCGGAGATACGGATGAGAATGACTATCTCAGAATCATATACTGCAAGACCGCTTCGCTTTTCGAGGCTGCTGCCATTGCCGCTGCGATTTCTGTCAATGCTTCCGCCGAAGTGGAGGAGGCTGTACGTAAATACGCGGTTTCGCTTGGCCTTGCTTTCCAGATAAGGGATGATATCTTCGATTATTCGGATGATCCCGAAATAGGCAAGCCGATAGGGGTGGACATTCTTGAACAGAAGATAACCATGCCGTTGCTCGGGGCTTTCATGAATGCTTCCGACACCGAAGTATCGGAAGTGAAGGTGAAGATAAACCGGATTCATGAGCATCCGGAATATTCCGGACAGATACTGGAGTTCGTCAGGGAGAAGCATGGGGTGCAATATGCTGAAAAACGCCTTGCCGGCTATGTGTCCGATGCTGTCGGCGCCTTGTCCGTACTGCCGCGTACCCAGGCGGTAAGGCATCTCGAGGAAATGGCTGATTATGTCGCCAGAAGGAACAAATGACAAGGTTTCCAGATGAGATTTGCTGATATACCAGGTAATGAAGAACTGAAGAAGACACTGGTGTCCATGGCTGACTCCGGTCGGATTCCCCATGCTCTGATGCTCTATGAGAACGAGGGCTGCGGAGCCTTGGCCCTGGCTCTGGCCTATGTCCAGTACATAAACTGCACCGGACGGAAAGATGGGGACTCCTGCGGGGAATGCCCGTCCTGCCGGGTGATGTCAAGGCTTGTCCATCCGGATACATACTTCATTTTCCCTGTCAATGCAAGCAGGAAGACAGATGTCAGGAAGCCTCTTTCGGAATCCTTCCTCGACATCTGGAGGGAACTGGTCCTTTCCAATCCGTATTTTATCGAGTCCGATCTCTACAATGCCCTCGGGATAGAAGGCAAGTCGGGAGTCATTGCCATAGCGGAAGCGAAATACATACTTGAAAAGCTTTCGCTTTCACCGGTCGGGGACGGATACAAGAGCGTACTTCTGTGGCTTCCCGAAAAGATGAACCAGGAGACGGCCAACAAGCTTCTCAAGGTCGTGGAGGAGCCCCCTGACAAGACCCAGTTCATTTTCATCACGCATAATCCTGACAGAGTGCTGCAGACTGTGTTTTCACGCTGCCAGAACTACCGGGTCATGCCTCTGACGAAGGAGGAGCGCGCCAAGACCGCTTCGGTGTCTCCTGAAGAGAGGGAGGAGTATGCGGAATTCATGGCAGTATTCCGTAAACTGATGGAGGGTGTCATGGCCCGTGACCTTCAGACGGTGCTCGACTCTGCGGACATGATGTCTGCCCTGGATTCCAAAGAAAAACAGAAAGGTTTTTGTATCTTTGCCGCAGAGGCCGTCAGGAAGATATTCCTGTGCCGGCACGGCTTGTCGGAGACGGCCGATATCCCGGATAGCGAAAAGCCTTTCTACGATGAAGTTTCGAAGAAAGCGGGAAAGGCCTTCTGTGCCAGGATAATTCCTGTCATAGACAGGTCGGCGATGCTGCTGGACCGCAATGTGAACCAGAAGATGGTGTTCTGTGATCTGGCAGGGCAGATGTTCTTAAATTTTTGAAATTATGGAAGGTTTTGACAGCAACGAAATAAAACAGTACGACTGTTCCCGCGGATGTATCGTCGAACGGACGGATGAAGGGGAGCTGAAGTGCTCCTACAGGCCGGGCTGCTGCAAACTGGAAGTCTACGACTGGCTTCCGGGAGTCTTACAGGAGAAATACCGGAACTACTACGAAGTCCGTTTCAAGAATACCAGGAAAGGAATCTATGTCAACGCTTCCGGCCAGACCGTGAAGATGGGGGATCTGGTGATAGTGGAGGCGATGAACGGGCATGACCTGGGCATTGTCACTCTGGAAGGTCCGGTGGTGGCGAGGCAGATGCTGTGCAAGCATATTGATCCCGAGACGGCTGTGTTCAAGCGTATCTATCGCAAGGCAAAGCTTTTCGACATAGAGAAGTGGCAGGAAGCCATAGCCAGGGAGCATGAGACTATGATAAGGGCAAGGCAGATAGCTGCGGAGCTCGGTCTGGAAATGAAGATCGGCGATGTGGAGTTCCAGGGCGACGGTACAAAGGCGATATTCTATTATATTGCTGACGGCAGGGTGGATTTCCGGCAGCTGATCAAGGTCTTTGCCGAAGAATTCCGGATAAGGATAGAAATGAAGCAGATCGGTGCGAGACAGGAGGCCGGCCTGATAGGCGGACTCGGAGTCTGCGGCCGCGAACTGTGCTGCTCCAATTATATTTCCTCCTTCCAGTCCATTACGACGTCGGCTGCAAAATGCCAGGATCTGTCCCTGAATCCGCAGAAACTCGCCGGACAGTGCGGAAAACTGAAATGCTGTCTCAACTATGAGACTGCGGCATACATCGATGCTCAGTCCCGTATCCCGAAAGTGCTGAACCCTCTGGAATTCCAGGACGGGCTCGCGTATCTCATGAAGACCGACATTCTCCGGGAGATTATGTATTTCTCGTATGACCAGAACAGTTTCGCGAACCTTTACCCGCTTGCTGCATCAGAGGTCATTGAGGTCATCCGCATGAACAGGCGCGGCGAAAAACCGGAATCCCTGAAGACGGAACCGGAGCCGGATAATCTCGAATTCGTCACGGCAGTCGGTGATGACAGTATCACAAGGTTTGACGAGACCCGGAAGCGGAAACGCAGGAACGGACGCAACCGCCAGAATGGCAGGCAGAACCGCTCTCCGAAATCCGGGAACGGCAACAAACAGTGACGACGGGCCTTATGGGAAAGGACAAACTGCGCAAATTCAAGGAAAACGAGACATTCACCTGTCTCGTCCAGCCGGCCACTTCCGAAGTGCTCGGCTGCGATCATCCGCTGAAAGGCCGCTGGAACCGTGATTTCTTCAGGAATGACCATCCGCTCATAGTCGAGCTCGGCTGCGGCAAGGGAGAATACACGGTGGATCTTGCACTCCGGAATCCTGCTTTCAACTATATCGGTGTGGATATCAAAGGTGCCAGACTCTGGAAAGGCGCAAAGTTCGCCGAGGAGAACAGGGTCTCGAATGCCGGTTTCCTCAGGACCAGGATAGAATTCATAGAATCCATGTTCGCCCCTGGCGAGGTGTCTGAAATCTGGATAACTTTCGCAGACCCGCAGATCGGAAGGGAGAAGAAGCGGCTTACATCCCCGCTTTTCCTGTCCCGCTACAGGAATTTCCTGAAGAAAGGAGGCATCATACACCTCAAGACGGACAGCCGGTATCTCCACGAGTATTCCAAGGCCATTGCCTTGCAGAACGGGCTTGACATACTGGCTGCGGCCACGGATATATACGGAAAAGACAGGGACAGCCTTTACGGCAGCGGAATCATGTCGGTCTGCGGCAAGGATGCCGTGGATGCCCTTTTCCAGGTCCAGACTTTCTATGAAAGGCAGTATCTGGCCCAGGGGCTTCCTATCACATATCTTGCCTTCACCATAGACCATGAAGGTCCGTACATCAGCCCTGAATGGGATCCTGACATGTGGGAGCGTTAGTCCGGTTCAGACTTCCACCCAGTGTATCCTCACTCCTTTCCTTTCCATGCCGCGGAACCATGTCATCTGGCGTTTGGCGAACTGGTGTATGGCTATGGCGAGAAGCTGCCTCATTTCATCGTATCCAAGTACGCCTGTGACATACAGCGTGACGAATTTGTATTCCAGTCCGTAATATATGAGGTCCTCGGCCTTGAGCCCGCCGGCGAGCAGACGGCGCACCTCGTCCACGAGGCCTTCCCTGAGCCGTGCATCCAGTCTTCTGTCTATGCGTCTGTTCCTCTCTTCCCGGCTTACAAGGGTGCCGATGAAAAATGTGTTCTTGGGGAGGCTTTCAGTATGCCTGACCGGATGCAAGGTCTCGTATCCGGCGATTTCTATCGCTCTGATAAGCCGCTTGCGTGAATCGCAGTCCGTGGTGTTGTGCAGCGGTTTCATGGACTCCAGCATTCTTATGAGTGTCTCCGTGTCCTTCTTTTCCAGTTCCGCCCTCAGTCCGGGATCAGGCGGTACATCGGGAAGCGAATATCCCATGGTAGCCGCCTCGATATACAGTCCCGAGCCACCGCAGAGCAAAGGTATGTTCCCCCTCTGCCTTATCCCGTTCCACGCCTTCTCGAAATCGCGCTGATATTCATAGATGTTGTACCTGCTTCCGGCGTCAGCTATGTCTGTCAGATGCAAAGGAATGTCCCCATACTCGTCCAGATCCTTCCCTGTCCCTATATCCATGCCTCTGTACACCTGTCTGGAGTCGCCCGAGATAATCTCTGCCCTTATGTTCCTGCCAATGGCGCCGTCTTCTGCCATCCTGTCTATCCGCTCTGCCAGTTTCACTGCATACCTTGTCTTTCCGGAAGCAGTCGGCCCCAGAACGCATATCAGATCATATTTCCCGTCAATATATTGACGGACAATTTCTTCGATATTGATATCCTCGGCTTCGGGCAATTCCGCCATCGGCGGGACGCCTTTGCCCGGTATGACTTTTGTTTTCATCGGCTCCGCAATAAATTTCTGCACAAAATTACTAAATTTGCGCGAACGATAGAGACAGGAAACGGATATGCCGAAAGCAAAGAGCAATGTGGAGATAAAGAACAGAAGGGCCTCATTCGACTATGAGTTCCTGGACAGCTATGTCGCCGGGATTGTCCTGACCGGGACCGAGATCAAGTCCATACGGGCGGGGAAGGCATCACTTGTGGACGCTTTCTGTTATTTCAACAATGGCGAACTCTATGTCAAGAACATGCATGTGGCTGATTACCACTGGGGAAGCTGGGGCAAGCATGATCCTCGCAGGGACAGGAAGCTTCTGCTGAAGAAGAAGGAACTTGCCAAGCTCCGGCGCGCTGTCAAGGAAAAAGGGCTGACTGTCGTTGCGGTCAAACTGTTCATCGCGGATAACGGCTATGCAAAACTCCTGATCGCCCTCGCCAGAGGAAAGAAGGAGTATGACAAGAGACAGTCCATAAAGGAAAAGGACTTGAGACGGGAAATGGAAAGATTTTAATATAAGGAAATATGGCAAGGAAAATTTCAACAATCGGAATTCTTACTTCAGGCGGTGATGCCCCCGGCATGAATGCGGCTATCAGGGCAGTGACACGCGCTGCGATATACAACGGATGGAAGGTGATGGGCATCTACAGAGGTTATGAGGGCCTGATTAACAATGAGATCAAGGAACTTACCACCGAAAGCGTAAGCAGCACGGTGCAGAGGGGTGGCACTATTCTGAAGACGGCTCGTTCTGCCGAGTTCATGACGGAGGCAGGCAGGGAGAAGGCATACGCCAATCTTGTGGCGAACGGGATAGATGCCCTTGTGGTCATCGGCGGCAACGGTTCTCTTGCAGGGGCGCTGGCTTTGGCTCAGGAGCATGACATAGCCTGTGTGGGGCTGCCTGGAACCATCGACAACGATCTTTACGGTACTGATTCCACCATAGGCTACGATACCGCCCTCAATACGATAGTGGAGTGCGTGGACAAGATCAGGGACACCGCTACCTCGCATGACCGCATATTCTTTATAGAAGTGATGGGACGGGATGCCGGCTTCCTGGCGCAGAACAGTGCTATTGCAGCAGGGGCGGAAGCTGCCATCATTCCCGAGGACCAGACAGATATCGACCAGCTCGAGCAGTTTATAAGCAGGGGAGTGCGCAAAAGCAAGAACAGCAGTATAGTCATCGTCTCCGAAGCTTCAAAGGACGGAGTCGGCGGAGCCATGCATTATGCCCAGAGGGTAAGGAACGAGTATCCGCAATATGACGTGCGTGTGACTATCCTCGGTCATCTGCAGCGCGGAGGCAAACCGAGTGCGTTCGACAGGATATTGGCCAGCCGTCTTGGTGCGGCAAGCATAGAAGCCCTGCTCGAAGGTCAGCGGAATGTGATGATAGGCATATCCGATGATCAGATAGTATATGTCCCTTTCACGAAGGCGATAAAGAAGAACAAGCCTATCGACAAGGAACTTATCAATGTGCTTAACGTGCTCTCGATCTAATTCTTGAAACTGTGGATAGGTGCCGGGATGCGTCCTTCCCTGCTGATGAAGTCCGAACAGCCGAACCTGTTCACCGGCATCACCGGAGCGTGTCCCAGCAGCCCTCCGAACTCCACATTGTCACCGACGGTCTTTCCCGATACCGGGATGATGCGTACAGCCGTGGTCTTCTGGTTCACCATTCCGATCGCGGCTTCATCTGCTATTATGCCGGATATGGTACTTGCCGGAGTGTCTCCCGGAATGGCAATCATGTCCAGTCCTACCGAGCATACGCAGGTCATGGCTTCGAGTTTCTCGATGGTCAGGGCCCCGCATTCTGCGGCTTCTATCATCCCCTGGTCTTCGCTGACAGGGATGAAGGCCCCGCTGAGCCCGCCGACGTATGATGAGGCCATTACTCCGCCTTTCTTCACCTGGTCGTTCAGCATCGCCAGGGCGGCAGTCGTTCCCGGTGCTCCCGCCTTTTCTACACCGATCTCCTGAAGGATGTCTGCCACGCTGTCTCCGATGGCCGGCGTGGGTGCCAGCGACAGGTCTATGATCCCGAACGGGATGCCGAGTCTGCGGGATGCTTCCTGCGCGACAAGCTGGCCCACTCTCGTGATTTTGAAGGCAGTCTTCTTTATGGTCTCGCACAGGACTTCAAAAGAAGCCCCGCGTACGCTTTCCAGTGCATATTTCACTACCCCGGGGCCGCTGACACCTACATTTATTATGGCATCGGTTTCGGTCACTCCATGAAAGGCTCCGGCCATGAACGGATTGTCGTCGGGGGCATTGCACAGGACCACAAGTTTGGCGCAGCCTAAGGAATCGTGTTCCTTTGTCGCTTCTGCCGTCTTTTTCACAATCTCCCCCATAAGCCGTACTGCATCCATGTTTATTCCTGTCTTCGTGCTTCCGACATTGACGGAACTGCAGATCCTTCCGGTTCTGGCCAAGGCTTCAGGTATGGATTCTATGAGCAGCCTGTCGCTTTCCGTCATGCCCTTGGATACGATGGCGGAATAGCCTCCGAGGAAGTTCACTCCGACTTTCTCCGCGGCTTCGTCAAGCGCCAGGGCTATTTTCACATAATCCTGCGGAGTCCTGCATGATGAAGCCCCGACTATGGAGATCGGGGTTATGGAGATCCTCTTGTTGACGATAGGGATCCCGAACTCCATGGATATGTTTTCCGCTGTCTCGGCAAGATTACCGGCGACACGGATGATCTTCTCCTTTATTTTCCTGCAGACTTCATCCACTGTATCGGCTGCGCAGTCCAGGAGGCTGATTCCTACAGTGATGGTCCTGACATCGAGATTCTCCTTCTCGATCATCAGGTTTGTCTCGATTACTTCATTGATGTTTATCATGGTCAGATACGGTGCATTTTTTCAAAGATTTCCTCTCTCTGGCATTTGATCTGGACACCGATCGACTGCCCGAGCTTTTCCAGATCGGCCGTGAACTCGTGGAAATCGTCGGCGATGTTCCCCGTGTCCACTATCATCATCATGTTGAAATATCCCTGGACGATAGTCTGGGTGATGTCCAGGATGTTGATGTCCTTCCCGGCCAGATAGGTGCAGACCCTGGCTATGATTCCTACCGTATCCTTGCCGACAACGGTGATTATGCTCCTGTTCATGATTGGTCTATAATCTTGTTCAGTGGCCAAATATACGATTAAAATATTATATTTGCATACTGATAACATTATGGATATGGAAAGATTGCTTTTTTTGGGAGGTCTTCAGATAGGCGAGATTGTCATCATCGCCCTTGTCATTCTGCTGCTTTTCGGAGGCCGGAAGATTCCGGAGCTGATGAAGGGACTCGGAAAGGGAGTGAAGAGTTTCAAGGAAGGGATGACAGAGGTGGAGAAGGACCTCGATTCCGCAGGACAGCCCGATTCCACAGGGAAGTCCGGCAATACCGGCGCGGATTCCTCGAAATAACAATATTCCGGAATGTCCGAGACCGATGTCAGCGTGACAGGGAATCCAGAGGAAGAAGGGATTCCTATGACATTCTGGGATCATCTGGAGGTTTTCAGATGGGTCTTGATCAGGATAGCGGCCGCCCTGGTCATTCTTGTCGTAGCCTGCTTCCTGGCCATGCCGCATATTTTCGACACGGTGATTCTCGGGCCGGCATCCTCCGGATTCTTTGTCTACAGATGGTTCGCTGCCGCAGGCAAGGCTCTGCCGTTCTTTCCGGATTTCTCCGACAGCAGTTTCCATGCGGACATCATAAACATAAATGTGGCGTCCCAGTTCATGACGCATATCTCCACATCGTTCTGGATGTCTCTGGTGCTGTTGTTCCCGTATATCATCTGCGAACTGTGGCGTTTTGTCAGGCCGGCCCTGTATCCGGCAGAGAAAAAGGCCGTCGGATTTGCCTTCGTCTCGGGGACGTTCATGTTCTTTCTCGGATGTGCGGTGGGATATTGTCTCATTTTCCCGTTCACTTTCCGTTTCCTGGCTGAATATCAGGTAAGCCAGGCCATTGCCAATCAGATTTCCCTCAATTCTTATATGAACAATTTCCTGGGCATGATCTTCATCATGGGCCTCGTGTTCGAACTTCCGCTGCTGGCCTGGCTTCTGTCCAGTCTCGGCATCCTGCACAGGGAATTCCTTCAGAGGTACCGCCGGCATGCAGTGGTCGTGCTGCTTGTCCTTTCCGCCATAATCACACCTACGGGTGACCCGTTCTCCCTCATGCTGGTATTCATGCCTCTGTATCTGCTGTATGAACTGTCTGTCAGGATAGTCAAGCCTGCACCTGAGGAATCCTGAAGATGCGGCTGACGACAGCCGCCGCCTCCGGATCCGATGTCTTCAGGTCCAGCATCCGCGGAGGATCCACAATCCATAGCCTGTCCGCTTTTTTCATGGCAATCTCCAGATCATGCGTGGAGAATATCACTGTCTTGCCCTCCGCTTCAGCGGCTTTTTTCAGGATGCTGATGATCTGGAATCTGCCGGGAATGTCGAGAAACGCGGTAGGCTCATCGAGAAGCATCACAGGGGTCTCCTGTGCCAGGGCTCTGGCTATCATTATCTTCTGGCACTCGCCGTCTGACATCCGGTCCATGGTCTTTTCAGAGTAAGAAGACATTCCGGTCCATTCCATGGCTTTCTGCACGGCTTCCTCGTCTTTTGCTGTCAGCCGTCCTGTCCAGCCGGTCCAGGGGGCTCTTCCCATGGCGACGACGTCGCGGCATTTCAGCCCGGGTATCCGCACTTTGTCGGTTCCCACGAAGGATATCCTTTTCGCTGTCTCTTCTCCCGGAAGTCCGGAAATGTCCCTTCCTCCGACAGCGATATTGCCGAACAATGGTTTCGCCAGTCCGCACATTGTCCTTATCAGGGTGCTTTTCCCGCTTCCGTTCCTGCCGAGCAATGCGGTCAGAGTGTGGCTTCCGGCAGTGATGGAGATATTCTCCATCAGGATTCTCCTGCCGTAGCCGATGGTGACATCATCTATGGTTATCATGGTTCAAAATCTTTTCCTGCTGTTCAGTACGACATATATGATCACGGGGATTCCTGCCAGTGAAGTGACTGCGTTGACCGGTATGACAGCCCATTCAGCCACGATGCTGCAGGCAGACATCAGGATGGCTCCGCAGAGGATTGTCGCAGGTATGAGGACTCTGTGGTCGGCGTTTCCCGTGATGAGCCTGGCAATGTGCGGGACGGCCAGCCCGATGAATCCGAGCGGACCGCAGAATGCTGTCACTGTGCCGGCCAAAAGGATTATCGTAATGAATACGAGTCTTCTTGTCCGCTTGATGTCCGCTCCCATGGAGACAGCGTAGCTTTCCCCGAGAAGCAGCAGGTTCAGAGGCTTGCAGGCTGCCGCAGCCAGAGCTGTCCCGGCGGTGACGGCTATGGCGAGTATCAGCAGACCGTTGTCCGTGACATTCCCGAGCGACCCCATGGTCCAGACGACATAGGCTTTCAGTGCCTGTTCCTCGCTCATGAACTGCAATATCTGCACTGTCGCATCGATGCCCGCTCCGAGCATCATGCCGATGATAAGTATGGCAGTGATGTCTCCTATCTTGCGGCTGGCGGCAGAGATGACGGCAAGTACGGCTGCGGCTCCTGCCCATGCGGCACCGGCTGTCCCGATGCCTGACAGGAGCTGGCTGCCCGGGACAGGAGCGGCTGCGGAAATTCCCAATACACAGATTGCGGCTCCGAGAGATGCACCGGAACTGACTCCGAGGACGTATGGTCCTGCGAGAGGATTCCTGAACAGGGTCTGCATAAGCAGTCCGCTGACAGATACTGCTATGCCTGCCAATATCGCTGTTATTGCGGCCGGAAGCCTTATCTCTTTGACAATGATGCCTGTCTGTGCGGGGATGTCACCGCCTGTGAGGGCTTTCCATACTTCAGCAGCGCTGATCCCTGTGCTTCCCGTCGTCATGTCTGCGACAAACAGGCCTGCCAGCAGCAAGACGCCTGCTGCCCACATGATCTTGTTTCTTCTTTTCATTCCAGTTTGCGGTAATAGTAGAGACTGTCCTCCATTGAAGTTCCGGGATGGAAGATGCTGATCAGGTCTTTCAGGACAAGGTCAGGCCTGACGGCCCCTGATTCCCAGAAATCGCTGCCGCCTCCTTCCGTCGATCTTTTGTCGCAGCTGTAGACGTTTCCCTTTCTGACACATTGTGCATTAGAGAACACCGGATATGCCGCTGCAAGCCGGCTCAGGGAGGTGAATTGTCCTGTATTCAGCCAGAAATCAGCCTTGGAGACCAGCACGAAGGCTTCTTCGAAACTGATTGCCGAAGACCGGACAGTGGCCGAGGTGCCGGTGTCGTCCTTGAATATGTATTCTCCTCCGGCATCATGTATCATGGCAGCCATGGCGGATTTGGGCGAGGCCATGAACCATTTGTCTCCGTATGGGGTGTTCAGCATTACCTGCGGCCTTGCGGAACCGGAAGGGACGGAGGCTTTCAGCGCATTGTAGCGCTTTTCCACTTGCCGGAACGCCCTTTCTCCTTTTTCCCTGCATCCGGCAGCTTCTGCCAGGGCTATTACCCATTCCGTGCGGCCGAGCGGGTTTTTCTCCATATATTCCCCTATGTAGAGATAAGGTATGCCGAGCTGGCGGAGTCTGTTTTCCATTGCACTTGCCGAATTGATGCCGTAAAGCAGGACAAGGTCCGGTCCGGATGCTGCGAGAGCCTCGAAGTCGGCATCGGCTTCGTTTCCGACATCGATTATGGAGTCGCGGTGCGATTGTACGAAGCTGTCGCTTATGAATCTTATCCCGGATACGGCTTTTATCCTTTCCTTTTCATCTATCAGGTCCAGCATGGCGATATGCGAAGATGACATGGCGGCTATCCTTGCAGCGTCTCCATACAGAACCTGTCCCTCGAAGCCGGCAGGGGGTTTTTCTCCGTCGCGGGCGATGAACAGGTCGAAGACTGCTGTCCCGGCCTCCTGCCATGGCTGCCTTACTCTGATGACTCTGCTCTGACTGCCTTTCATCCCGAGTATTTCAAAGCCTTCTGCATATTCGGGGGAATAGCAGACGGTGTCGAATGCCGTAGGGGCATTCCGGTTTCCGCATGATACTGCTGCCAGCAGGAGAAGCGGGAGGATGATGTCATGTATCGGTTTCATCGTTTTTTCAGAAAATGAGGTGTAATGCCAATATAGAATTCATAGTTTATTCCCGGCATGGGTCTCGACAGGACTGAAACGTATTGTTCGCTGAAAAGATTGCGGATACTGAGTCCCATGTCGAGATCGGCCCATCTGAAATCCAGTTTCCTGCCGAGGTCGAGGTCGTTCATTATGTAGGGCGGGACTGAGCCGGAGTTGTCGGAGGTGGTGTATCTCCGGCTGTACCAGCACCATTTCCAGGTGACGGACCATTTTTTCCATGACAGCCCGGCTGTGAAGGAGGCGGCAAATTCAGGTATGTACTGGAGCTGCTTTCCTGCCGAATGGTCACCGGCGGTGCTGTCGCTGCCTGAGTCTATGGATGGAGACCATGTGAAATGGCTGTCGATATCCAGTTTCCAGTCTCTTGCCATTTTCCAGGACATGCGCAAGGCTTGTTCTATTCCGTATGCATGGACCTTCATTACATTCACCGGAGTCCAGAAGTCCTTTCTGGCTCCTTCGGGGACCCATAGTATCCAGTCATCGATCCAGGAGTCGAACCATCCTCCGGCAGCACTGATTCCGAGTCCGGATGGGAATTCCTTTGCAAGAGAATAGCCGAGGTCGTAACTGATCCCGGACTCCGGTCTGAGATCTGGATTGCCTCCCGGAAGGAAATACAGGTCGTTGAGTGTCGGGTATCTGTAATTCATTGATGCTGCGGCTTTGAGGTAGAGGTTCCAGTTTTCCCATATCAGCAAGTCAGCGTTCAGGGCCGGAAGTGGAGGGGAAAAATCCTTGCCGTCCATCTCTTCCCGTAAGGTCAATGCCAGTGCGAGAGAGCGTGATGCCTGCCATCTGGCTGTGGCCGATGCCGACATCTCGGCTCTTGCCCCTTCGTATCCCGGAATGCCGCCTGTCTGGGTGAGGGCGCTTCTGTCTGTGGACCTGATGGAATGCCAGTACCCTGACAGGGATGCGGAAAGGAGCAGGCGTCGCCCCAAGTATTGTTCGTGTCCGGCAGACAGGTATACGCTGTTCGACCTGCTCCGGGATTCTGTAATATACGTTATCGGGTTGTTGCCGTTTCCGAAAGCGTAGTCGTAGCCGAGTCTTGTGCCGGAATATCCTGCTGCAGCATGTGTCTTCCCGTTTCCCCGGTTCATGGACCAGCGCAGCACCGTTCTCAGGCTTTGTTCCTTTTGCCTGTCCATGTAGTCTTTCGGTGTGCCGTAGTCTACTGTCTGCAGGGGCAGTTCCCTCCAGGAGTCGAGATACCAGGCAGAGAGTTCCAGCCGGCCTCCGGTGCGGAATTTCCAGCCGAATCCCTGCATTATGTGCAGGTCTCTGTATTCCCCGTTGCGGTTCTTTTCCACGGGATGCCAGCTGTCGATGATATTCATGTTTTCATCATATTTGATTTCCTTCTTGTCCATGTTCGTGAATCTGAAGTCGTTCTTCGATGTGGAAAGAAGTATTTTCGTGGATGTGCTGAAACGTCTGCCGTTGTAGCCCGCTTCCAGATATTCGTCGGCAGTCAGCCATGAGCCGAATCCCTGGATGTATCTGAGGATCGGTCCATGCTTTCCCGTCGAGTCTTTGCCCGGGGAATCTTTCTTTGACGAGGCTGACTTCGGAGAGGTTGTTTCCGTCATGTTTGTCTCCAGAAGAATGGCTCCTCCGAGCCCGCCTGAGACTTCCTGTAGGGAGGATGCTCCGTGAAGGACGGTGGCTGCGTCCATGAAAAAGGCCGGTATCAGGGAGAAGTCCGCTGTCCCGAGCATGGGTGAACTGATTTCCATTCCGTTCCAGAGGACTCTGGTGTGTGACGGGGCAGTGCCGCGAAGTGACACTGTGGATATGGATGAGCGTCCGTGCTGTTTGATGAATACGGCGGAGCTGTACGACAGCAGACCTGCAAGCGAAGACGAGATGTTCCTTTTTAGGGCAGTGCTGTCGATTCTGGTGTCGAATATACCTGTCCGGCTGAGCAGATGGTTTCCATAGACTGTGGCTTCCGCGATGGAGTCTCTTCTTTCATCGACTGGGACAGGGACAGGCATGGCGGCAAGCCGGCCTGCCTGGAACGGGAGGCTCGCTGCAATGATGATAAGGCATATGCTGATTTTCCGGTCCATTCTTCAGATCGTGACTTGTCTCCATCTTCAATACCAGCAGAATGAACCGGGACAGACGCCTGCTTCAAAACTGTCCCGCAGTTTCCCGTCGGATGAATAGCGGTATACGGTTCCGTTCTGCTGGTAGTCTATGGCGTCGGAAACGTATATTTCGGAAATTCCTGGCCGGACAGTGAAATCATAGAAATTCCTGCCATTTCCTCCTGCTATCAGAGGCGTTTCAGGCAGTGCGGTATCTTCGATTGACATGGCATAGATGCCTCCGTTCAGGAAAAACAGACTGTCCTTGTCTGAGTTCATGTCCATTGAAGCTACGTAACTTCCCTCCGGAAAGGTGAAAGTCTTTTCCACTGTCATGTTTCCGGTGTCAATCAGTTTCAGCGTCGGCTGTTCTGACCCCACTTCCGTCCAGTAGCCTCCTCCGTCGTTCATCACCCATAGTTTTCCGTTGCGGTCAGCCCGGATGGCAACCGGTTGGATGCCTGTTTCAAGTCTGGCGGTAACCTTGTCGCTTGCCGGGTCTATCCTGAGTATTTCCTTCTGGTCCGACCAGCAGTTCACGAATATTGCCTGTCCGATCTGTACTATCTGTTCAGTGGAGGTTGCTCCGGTGTCTATGTTGCCCGAGACAGCGTAGGCCGACGGATCCACTATCGCTATGTCACCGCTGCCCATCTGTGTTACATAGGCTTTGTCTTCCGATACGAAGTGGATATACCGTGGAGAGGCCAGCCCGTCTGTAATCCTTCCTTTTTCCTTGAAAGTCAACGGATCCACTGCGAATATCACATTGGAGTTGTTCACTGTGATCCACAGGGTCCCGTCATGGAGGGTCATGGATTGTGCCGTGTCTCCGAGTTTCTGCCCGTTTGCTCTTTGGAAAATGCTGTTCTCCACTTGTCCTGTGGCCGTACTGTAGCAGCTGAGCGATGCGTTGCCATAGCCGAACTGGCCTTCATTTGCTATGAACAGGACAGGCCCTGCGTCCGGACATATCGTCATCTCATCGTCCTGCCCGTCATCCCATTTCATGCAGCCCGAGATAGCCAGACAGATGACGCCTGCATTGATGATTTTCCGCAGTGCCGGCTGCGCCGGATGATGCTTCTTCCGCTGTGCAGCAGTCCTGTGCTCCCGCTCCAGCCTTTCCTCCTCCTGCGGTTTCTGGGTTGTGTGTATCTGCGCTTTCTGTTCCGGGTGTATCTGCGGTTTCTGTTCCGGGTGTATTCGCGGTTTCTGGGTTGTGTGTATCTGCGCTTTCTGTTCCGGGTGCATCTGCGGTTTCTGTTCTGTTGTCTGCGTCCGGGTTTGAATCCACTGTTGGTTAGTCTGAATGATTTTCATGATTATGCCGATTTTGTCGTTTTTGTTTACCGTTCTGGTTCCTGGTCGTGTCCGGCACAATGAAGTATATGCTAAGAATATCCCCGGTCCGTCTGTGGATTTGTCCTCGTCAAATGATCTGTCCGTCATTGATTTGAGACTGCGCATCGATGTGGTAGTCACACCGGTGGATTTGTCTTCACCAACGGCTTGTCTGTCAATGGTGACTTTGGGGGAAATCCGGCATCCGTACTCCCGCAGTGCCTTTTCCTGTGATCCGGCAGGTCTTCTGGCTTATCTCATTCTCGACACCTTCCCGCTTTGCAGCAGTGGCTCATGTGAAAATACTTCAGGCCTGTCCTGTGTGCCTTCATCAGGCATCTGCCAGTGACTTGTCCTTTGTCTTCTGCCCGCTCCCTGTCGGAAATCATATGCGGCAGAAGGAGAAATACAGCAACGGGTATTGTTCCGGATTCCCACCGGATTCCCTATTAAGCCGTCTCCGGCACCGTATCACCCGGCAAACATACGCAATAGAATCAAGCAATACAAATTTTATTCACTCATTCCCTCCTTTCTCCCTCGACCACTACCGGTTTCCATTGGTTTCTGGTACTGGTCGTGTCGCGTTTGCTGCGACCACTACCGGTTTTGCCGCGATATTGGTGCTGGTCGGCAATCGTTTGCCGCGACAACTGCCACTTTTGCTGTGATATTGGTACTGGTCGTGTCGCGTTTGCTGCGACCACTACCGGTTTTGCCGCGATATTGGTGCTGGTCGGCGATAGTTTGCTGCGACCACTACCGGTTTTGCCGCGATATTGGTACAGGTCGCGCCCCACTTAGTGTAAAGCCGCCCCATTTAATGCCATTCTTTTAATCCCTCATTTGCAGAAACTTATCCTCGGTTTGCGAACGCCTTCACTCATAAATCCCTAAAAATGCTCACATTTCGTCCACCGTCATTCATCTGCATCTTTTGTTTATTTGAAAATTAATTTATAAATTTGTAAACATTGTGCACGTACACATAATTAAAAACAGCACTAAATGACACTGACGCCATCCACAAGAATCAATTCCCTGCTTATGGCCTCCGTGCTTCTGATTGCAGCATCAAGTTGCGAAGGAGCACAGGATAAACCGGGCACTGAACCGGGGGGGGGAGCTCTACAGATGATCTGACATGGTCCGCAACCGGGGCCGGGACCGAACTCTACAAATATTCACCGGCAGTAGTCCCTTCTCAGTTCTATACTGTGGAAGTCAACGGTGAGAACGCTTTTGTCATACCGGGTATCGATGTACCTCAGGGCAGCCAGCCCGAAGAGGAACACCACATCTGCACATTCGGCTGCGACGGGGAAGTGCTGGTCGAAGTGAATCCTCTTGCCGAGACGATAAAGGAAGCGGAAGTCCTGCCGAAATCCAAAGGCTACAAATACAGGATAGCCGACGGAGTCCTTCAGGTGATGCTCAAGCCTGGAGACCGGGTGTCCGTGGAGATAAACGGCAAGGAGGACGAGAGCCTGTTCATCTTCGTGAATCCGCTTGAAACATCAAAGCCTTCAAAAGATGACCCGGATGTCACATATTATGAAGCAGGCACAGTGACCGAAGCCGGATCCTTGTCCGTACCTTCAGGCCATACCTTGTATATTGAAGGCGGTGCCATTGTCAAAGGAAATCTAACCTGCGCGCAGAACTCTTCCGATATCACGATAAAAGGCTGCGGCATCTTCGATTCCAGAGGGGTCAATGCCAGGGCAATACAGTTCCACAAGATATCCGGCCTTGTCATTGACGGCATAACCATGCTCAACGACATAAACTGGACTACCTTCATAGCGGAAGGTACCGACATCGCAATAAACAACTACAAGGTGGTCGCCGTCTACAATCCGGAGAACAGCTCAGGCTGCGAAAACGACGCCATTGACTTGCTTGGATGCAGAAATGCCAGAGTAACAGGCTGTTTCGGCTATGCCCATGATGACATATTCTGTATAAAATCATGGAAATGGTCCTACAAGGGAGAAGTCGAGGATGTGGTATTCGATGACTGCATTGCATGGAACTACAGAAGCGGCAACTCTTTCGTGGTAGGGGCGGAGACCGGCTGCGACATAAGTGGTGTCACCTACCGGAACTGCATCAGCATCCACAGTGCCGGAAACCCTTCGGGGACATTGAACAGGGGAGGGTTGAGTGTGCATCATTGCGCAGGCGGACATGTCCAGGACATCCTTTTCGAGAATATCACGCTTGAAGACTGCAAGGAATACGGCATCCATATCGACATAAGGGAATCATACGTTTCCAATCTCGGGAATGACGAAGGCAACAACCAGATCCCGTTCTCCCCTGGTACGGCCGACGGCATAACGCTGAGAAACATCAATATCATGCAGGCTCCACCGAAGGGCAATTTCCTTTTCGGATATGATGCCGCACACAAGATAACGGGCCTTGTCTTTGACAACGTCTGTCAGGAAGGTACGGAAATCACCGCCGGCAATATCACGACCTTCTTCGATCCAGCCATGTCCTATCAAAGGAACGGACATATCTCCTACAATCTGACGAACGTCGAATACGATTTTGAATAACACACCATACTGATAACGCAATGAGCTCCTTTACACAGACAGTTGCGGCTCTGGCCGCGCTATTATCTGTCGCCTGTACATCTTGCGACACGAAGACATACCGGACAGGGGAGTCGGAACCGCCGGTGGATACCGAAGTATATACGGAGGATGTCGAATATTACAATTTCGCACCGACAGTCCCTGAATCCACCATATATGCCGTGAAGGCAGCAGGGGAATATATAAAGGTCTTGCCGACTACGGAACCTCATATCGCATGGCTCGGAGTGGACGAGGGTAAGGCGAAATTCGAGATATCGCTTCAGGGTGAGGCTGTCGAGTCCGTGGTCGTGCGTCCTCTCGGGAAGAACTATGACTACAGGATCGAGAACGGCAGGATCGTGATGGGGCTGGGGAAATACGACCGTGTGTCCGTGGAGATAAACGGAGACATTGAAAATCCCCTCTTCATATTCGTGAATCCGGTAGATGAGGTGCGCCCGTCGAAAGACGACCCCGCAGTGAAGTATTTCGAGGCCGGGCAGATATACGAGGCCGGTGATATAGTGCTTTCTGAAAGTTGCAAGGAAATCTATCTCGAACCCGGAACATATGTCAAAGGGAACATTCTGGGCGTAGATCTGGACGGGGTGAAGATACATGGAGGAGGTTTCCTGGAGACCCGGGAGGGTGATGTAGGCCGTTATTCAGAGTTCTACCAGCCATTCTCCATAGCCCTGAACAGGTGCCATAACGCAGAAGTCAAGGATTATACTCATCTTTTTGCGGCTGGCGGATGGTGCTCCCTGTTCACGAACTGCGACAATTCAAACATCATCAACGTCCACACTATCGGGACCGAGACCGAGCCGGGAGTCAAGACGAACAATGATTCCATGGATATCATCGGAGGGAAGAACGTGCATGTCACACACGCCTTCCTATACGGGCATGATGACTGCTATTGTCTCAAATCCCAGAAATTCAAGCTGAAAGGCGAGGTTGACGGAATATACTACGAAGATTGCATAGGCTGGAACCTTCAGGCCGGAAATACTTTCGAGATAGGTTACGAGACGAATATGGACATAAACGACGTCCAGTACAGGAATGTCTATGCCATCCATTCAGGCACCTCGGGTTCAGACATGCGTCGAGCTGCCTTCAGCATACATAACGGTGCTGCAGGAACCATATCCAACATCCTCTACGAGAATGCATATGCCGAGGATGTCATGGAATTCGGCATATATCTCGCCTGCCTTGACCACAGCTACAACATCGGTTATGACGATGACGGAAATGAACTGGAATACAGTCCGGGAAAGATACAGGGAGTCACATACCGGAATCTGAATGTACTTGCAGTCCGTGACGGGAAAGGCTATTGCGTTATAGACGGCTATGATGACACCCACGGCATATCCGATGTCACATTCGATGGTTTCCATTATCTCGGAAGGGATATAACCTCACTTGATGACAATATCTGGAGAATAAAGGAATATTGTTCGGACATCAAGTTTGAATGACTCTCTGGATGATCCAACGAAAAACCAATAAACCAATAAGTGAAGTATGAAGATTTTCTGTAAAATGATGTTCCCGGCAGCCGTCCTGCTGTTCGCTCTGCCTGCATTTGCGCAGGATGTCGTGACAGGGACGGTTACGGACGATAGCGGTGAACCGCTGATCGGCGCCGGGGTGACATATGTCGGCACCACTGTCGGAGTCGTGACAGACCTCGACGGGAACTATAGTATCTCGAGGATGCCGGGGAAGACTCTCCAGTTCTCATCCATCGGAATGATCAGTGAGGAAGTGGAAGTCTCCGATCAGAAAGTGATAAACGTCAGGCTGCATACTGACAATCTCGTCCTTGAAGATGCCGTGGTTATCGGCTACGGAACACTGTCGAGGGCGGATCTCACCGGTTCGGTCAGCTCCTTCAAATCCGAAGAACTTGCCAAGACGGGAAGCAGCAACGTCGTGGGCGCTCTGCAGGGGCATGTGGCCGGTCTGAATATTACCTCCCAGTCGGGTGAACCAGGTTCCGGATTCAATATAAAGATCCGCGGAAACAACTCCATAAATGCAGGAACCACGCCATTGTTCGTCATCGACGGTATGCAGATGGATATCTCGTCGGGAGAAATCGCCACGACTTCATCCACGGGTACAGGTACATTCGACCCGATGTCCTTCCTGAACCCTAATGACATAGAGTCCATCGAAGTCCTCAAGGATGCTACGGCGACAGCCATCTACGGAGCCAGAGGTGCAAACGGAGTCATAATCATCACTACGAAGAGCGGAGTCTCCGGTCCGGACAGGACTATCGTGAACTTCAACGCCTCTGTCGGCATTTCCAATGTTCCGAAATATATCGAGATGCTTGACGCACAGGAATATGTGGACTATCGTTTCAGCAGAAGAGACTTCGGATGGTCCGGCTATGGAGTGGACACGAACGGTGACGGGGAAGCCGACACTCCTATGGACGCCGGCGGCATGCAGTTCTTCGACTGGCAGAAGCTTCTCTACAGGACCGCAGTGACCCAGGACTACAATATTTCCGTCAATGCAGTCTCGAACAAGAAGACCCAGATGCTTGTCAGCCTCGGCTACCTGAATCAGGACGGTCTGGTGGTGAACAATGACTACCAGCGCTACACCGGCCGTATCAAGCTCGACCACAGCATCAGCGACAATGTGAAAATCGGAGCTTCCGTGAACTACGGACGTACCATCTCCAACGGTGCAGTGTCATCCGGAGGTGGAGAACTCGGCTATAGCGGACTTATCCAGCTGATATATCTTAGAAGACCTATCGATTTCTATACGGAAGGGGATTCACAGGACAACATGGGATCGTACTCCCTTCTGGACTGCGTCACCGAAGAAACCTACAAGAAGACAGTCTATTCGCGAATTGCAGGAAATGCATACGTAGACTGGAAAATCATCGACGGCCTCACATTCAGGGCGCAGATCTCAGGGAACACATCCAATTCAAAAGGGATGGAATTCTACAGCCGCGAAAGCATGTGGGGATATTCGAAGAACGGTTACGGCCGTATCAAGACAGTGGATACGTATGGCTGGAACGCTTCGGCGACCCTCACTTATAACAGAACATTCAACGAAAAGCATAATTTCAACGCCATGCTCGGTGTCGAGATGAATGCCTATTCGAACGAGAACCTCACCCTCGGGGCATACGATTTCGATGACCCGTCCACAGGGGTGTTCGACATAAGCAAGGGCGGCATCCAGGAAGCTCCGACAGAGAGTGTCAGCATGAGTACAATGATGTCCATGTTCGGCCGTGCCGAGTACAACTATGACCAGAGGTATTACATCTCCTTCAATATGCGTGCTGACGGTTCCTCCAAGTTCATGCCTGGCAGCAGGGTAGGTTATTTCCCGTCCCTCGCTCTCGCATGGAGGCTTTCCGAAGAGCCGTTCATGGAGAATGCTCACTGGCTCGACCAGTTCAAGCTCAGGTTCAGTGCGGGAGCATCCGGAAACGACCGTATCTCGAACTACGCCACCATGGCTCTCATGACCACGAACTATTATGCAGTGAACGGCACGGAAATCATGGGTATGGCCCCGTCAAGCTCAGCGAATTCCAAGCTGAAATGGGAGACTACGTACCAGTATGACCTCGGTTTCGATTTCAGCGTTCTGGACAACAGGATAAACCTCATGGCCGATGTCTACTACAAGGACACCAGAGACATGCTCTACCGCGCCACCCTTCCAGCCCAGACAGGGTATGTCGAGCAATGGCAGAACCTCGGACGCGTCGAGAACAAAGGTATCGAGATAAGCCTGAACACGTACAACATCCAGACCCGGAACTTCTCCTGGGCCACTAATGTCACCTTCGACCTTTCCCGGAACAAGGTTCTCGATATCGGAGGTATTGAATACACCAGTGTGAACATTTCCCATGGGCAGCTTTCCAATGACATATCACGTATCATGGTAGGTTATCCTATAGGTATCGGCTACGGCTATGTCGCCGACGGCAATTACCAGTTGTCGGATTTCATCGCCATAGACGATTTCGGGAACAGGTTCGAACACCCCGAGGAGATTGTGACTTCCGACAATATTGACAACTACGATTTCGAGCTCAAGCCGGGAGTCGTGAAGATCAATTCCGTCACCCCTCAGCCCGGAGACCGCAAATACAAGGACTTCGACGGAGACAACGAAGTCACCACAGCTGACCGGCAGGTGATAAGCGACTCGAATCCTGATTTCACCATGGGCTTCGGGAATACCTTCACCTACAAGAATTTCGAACTGAATATCTTCTTCGAAGGCGTCTATGGCAGGGATATCATGAACGAGTTCAAGCTCCGTTCCGAATCAGGACAGTCAGGCGGGACACAGTACAACAACCTCCGCTCGGCAGCATGGCATGGCCGCTGGACTCCGGAGAATCCGTCGAACACATATTCCCGTCTTCTGAACCAGACCAACTCGTGGACCTCTTCCTATTATGTGGAGGACGGCAGCTACATCAGGTTCAAGACACTTTCTCTGGCCTACACGTTCTCCGGGGAGAAACTGAAGAAAGCCGGATTCTCGTCCATCAAGCTCAGCGTCAATGCCGACAACCTCTTCGTTTTCACGAAGTACAGCGGAATGGACCCGGACGTCAGTTCCTCGAACGCACTCTTCACCGGATTCGACAGACTGTCCTATCCTAAGGCAAGATCCTTCACCTTCGGCGTGAACCTGTCATTCTAATTTCAGATGGAATCTAAATTCAGTACAATGAGAAAGACAATAACATATATCCTTGCAATCACGGCCGCGGCAGCATTCGCCTCTTCCTGCGAAAACGCCAAGTTTCTCGACCAGTACCCGTATTCGCAGACGTCTCCGGAGAATTTCTTCACCTCCGAGACATCCATAAATATGGGACTGATATCCTGCTACGAGATTATAAACGGCCATAAGATCCCAGGGGCCAGCTATGTCCAGAGAGGAAGCTACGGGCAGGGTCTCATCTATGTGATGAACTCGCCTTCCGATGATATGGTGGCTGCTACCTCTTCATCCGATGAAGGTCTTGAGATGACCTGGGGAAACTACACTGAAAGCACCCGCTGTGTCCGCGACACCTGGAAGGTCATGTATACAGGCATAAACAGGTGCAACACCATTCTCCACTATGTCGACCGGGTGGATATGGATCCTGCCATGAAGACCCAGTACATTGCCGAAGCCCGTTTCCTCAGAGCATTCTTCTATTATCATCTTGCATGGAACTTCGGCGGAGTGCCTGTCGTGGAGGAATACGATTCCGGGGGACAGGAGCCGCGTTCATCCCTGAAGGATGTCTACGACTTCATCTTCGACGACCTGCATTTTGCCTATCAGAACCTGAATGCCACTGGCATCCTGCAGACCTCTTCGGCGAACAAATACACTGCCGCAGCCTATATAGCACGTATCTGCAACTACCTGGCTGCCTGCAAGAACCACAATGTCGGAGCCGACCTTGTGGCCGAGCAGCCTTTGAACGATTTCTCGTTCGTGGATGCTGATGCCATGTATCTTGAAGCAGAGAAAGCCTGCGAGGACATCCTGACGAACTCCTCATACATCCTGATCCCGGACTATACGAACCTCTTCCGGGAGACCACCAAGACCCAGCAGTACCAGGAGTGTCTCCTGCTTGCCGAGCAGCCGCTCTCAGGGGCCGAGGGTTACTGGCCGAACAGCTTCTATCTTCCGTCACCAACGAACAATACCGACTCTCCTACAGTCTACGGCGGGCGTTTTGTCCCGACTCCGAGGGCCTTCTACATGTACAGCAACAAGGATCCGCGCCGAGACCATAATCTGACAGGCCGTCTTCAGGATATCCGCAAGGACGGTACTCCAGGAAAAATAGAAGTGGACGTGGAGGGCTACACTTATTACAATCCGGATCCGCCTCGTGCGGAAATTACGGTGAAAGACGAGAATGATGAAGATGTCATAGGGCCGGACGGACAGCCAATGAAGGTCGAGCACCCTCTCTACGACAGTCCTACACAGACTTATCTGCCAATCGCCGGCATACAGATGTGTCCAGGCAAGTTCCGTCTCTGCAAGGTGGACCAGCTTCAGCGCTCCTACCAGCAGCACGCCCTTTCCTATCCCCTCATGCGTCTGGCGGATGTCTATCTCATGTATGCCGAAGCTCTTGCCTTCGGCCCTTCCAAGAACGAGTCAAAAGCCCGTGAACAGCTCAGGACAGTCCTCCTCAGAGCCTGTGGAAATGACGAGGACCTCTGTGATGAACTTACCGAATACTATCACAAGGACGATTTTCTTGAGGAACTCCTCGAAAGCCGGGAGCGTGAACTTATCTTCGAGTTCTCCCGCAAATGGGATCTCATCAGATTCAATCTCATGGACGAGAAGATCTCCAGCCTGAACGATGAGATGGTCATTGAAAAATACATAGAGAATCCGGAAGATCCCGCTTACATAGATCCAGACTATCTCAAATTCCAGAGCGACGGTTACCTCAAGCTCGGAATACCTACCATCAAGCAGAATTGGCAGCCTCACAAGATCTGGCTTCCGATTTCGGAGGAGCAGAGGGGGGTTAATAAGTCTCTTTCTCAAAATGCCGGCTGGTAGGAGATGTGTCTTGAGGGGCAATCTGCTTCGTTGCCTTCGGGATTCAGCCTCAGTCATTTACCGAAGTAAACTCCTGTCGGCTTCACCCTCGGTGCCTTGCATCTTACCCCTCAAGACACATCTCTCCGGAGAATTGAAGAAGGATGCCATAAGAAAACCAACTTTTAACCAATAAAAACAATGAAACGTTACTTTTTATTTTCAGCAATGATTCTTCTTGCAGTCACCGCCTGCAAGAAAGATGAAATCAATGAAGGAGAAGCACCGGTACCTGAACCTGGTACGGCGTATCTTCTCGAGGGGACAGTGAATACCGAAGGCTTCACATGGAAGACGAACTCTATAGTAGGCCTTTATTCAGCCATGGATGATGTCCGTATCATCAATAAGGAATGCAAGATAGTCGGCTGGGCCGATACGACTCCTGTCTATGACGACGAAGGAAACAACACCAACCAGTACACTCCGTCGGAATATGAAGGGAAGGCTGTGGCAAGGTTCAACACGCCTGGTCTTGACCTCAAGCAGGGCGAGAACAAATTCATGATTTATTCTCCGTATAACAATGCGCTCACCTACACCGGCGGCATCATTTACGGACTGAGCATCGGTGACAACCAGCGGCAGACCGCGCCTAACGTGGCTGCAGACTGCTTCGCCATCGGTTATGCCACAGGTACTCCGGGTGTGGACGAGACCTTCAAATTCGAACTGACTCCTGTGACTGCCCTTGCCCAGGTCACTGTAGGTTCTTCCGAATTTGTCGGCTACCGCCCTCAGAAGGTCTCCATCTACGATGATTCAGGCACCACCATCGCCGGAGGTTTCAACATCAATGTCGAGACCAACGAAATCCAGCAGGCTGGTGAAGGCCTGAAGTCCGTGGCGGTCGAAGTGCAGAATCCTGTGGCCCTCAAGTCAGGCGAAACACAGAACATCTATCTGAACATTCTTCCGGTGGATTTCTCGAACAAGGAAGTCTGGGTGATCGTGGAGCTTGTGGATGACGCAGGCGGCAAGATAACTATCCCTACCAAACAGAGCGGACTGAAATTCACGGCCGGCCAGACTACGAAGATCGACCTTTCAGACCTCGGCACTGAGGACAATGATGCCGGTGCATGGTACTGCCCGAACGACAGCCGTCTTCTTCCGGGACTCGGATATGCATACGGCCAGGCCAACACATTCTTCATTCAGTGCAAGAACGGAAGCACATACAACGGAGCTACGTACACTCCTGATGCCGACATTCCTGACGAGGTGGTCATCGACTACCGTATCCGCGGCAATTTCGCCGGCATCACCGACGAGATGAAACCTGAGGGCGTCACTTTCGAGTGGTTCAAGACATCTACCGGAACCCTTTACACCCCAAGGACAAACGGATATGCTGCATCCAATGTCGTGATAAGCGAATCCACATTCACAGTTACTCCGAATGAAGCAGAGCATACGGTTACCGTAAAGAACAACGGCTCATTTGCCGGTGCCCCGATCCTTCTCATGAAGAAGAACGGGAAAGTCCTCTGGGCCTGGTCATTCTGGAATATCGCAGCCGACGGTACATCCATGGAGCCGATACAGGTCGGCAACTACAAATTCGCACCGATGGATATCGGACAGGCTACGACCAATGCAGATGCCTGGATTGCGAACAAGAACGGTACAAAACCGGATCCTATGTTCCGCATGAACCATCTGTACCAGTGGGGTCGCCCATATCCTGTTTTCTGGACGACATTCTGGAGCCTTGACGGTCTCGGAAATACCGGTGGCGCCAATGTGCCGGCTGTCCTTGGCCCTCTGTCCCTTGAGGAGTCACTGTCTAAGGTCGGTGTCATTGTCAATGAGCCGGCAAATCAGAACATGAAGGACTGGTGCTCTACTACATACGCGGATCTCTGGGGAGCTGAAAGCAGCAAGGAAGAAGGCGCAAAGACCATATATGATCCTTGTCCAAAAGGTTGGAGAGTGGCTTCAGTGCCTGCTTTGGAAGCATTGGTCGCAAGCGGTATGCCTGTATTCAGTGATGAAGCAGGCAAGGTGTATGCCCAGCTTTCCGGTCTTACATTCTATACTCAGGGATATTTCTCGGCTAAAGTAACTTCAAGCATGGAGCTTCCGACAGCACGCCCTGGTAACTATGGGCTTGGCGAAGCAGCAGATGCAGGTGCTTGCAAGCAGGGTGAAGTATGGTCAAATGTGGCAGGAGAGAATCAGGGACAGGATCTGTTCTGGACTTCTTCAAAGTTTGTGGCTGATACGGAATCCAAGGATAACCATCAGTTCAGACTGGCTTCTCATGACCGTTCGTACGCTATATCGGTAAGATGTATCGTCGACGAAGACAACAGGTAGTATCGTAAGACGGTTCAAGACGCCTTTCCGTCATCATAACAGTTCACTCGACTTCGCTCGGGATGACGTTGCTCGGGATGATGGTGTAATGTATTTTACTGTCGGAAGTATGCGATGTGAGCACTGTTGACCCCGTAAGGGGTTGTGTTTCAGTGCGAACGCCGCATACTCCCGACAATTGGAAAACCAACCATGCGTATCAGAACACTCATAATCCTTGCCATACCGTTGCTCCTTGCAAGTTGCTGCAAGGTTCCGGACACATCTACGGCTTCTGCTGCCGGTGTTATAGAACGTTTTGTCGGAGAAATGCCGGAAAACCTGCATTTGAAGCTGAGCCCTGCAATGGCCGAAGACGGACGGGACGCCTATCGCTACCATGTCCGCAGAGGCTGTCTTACAGTGGAAGGCAGTTCCCAGGTGGCACTTTGCCGAGGGTTCTACGACTTTGTCACCTCTCAGGGTTACGGCATGATGTCATGGAGCGGGACCAGATGTGAATGGCCGGACAAGCTTACTCGCGTCAGAAGCGGCAAAGTCGTCTCACCCTTCCGGGACCGGCTTTTCTACAATGTATGCACGTACGGCTACAGCCTCGCCTACTGGACATGGGACGAATGGTCCAGGGAAATAGACTGGCTTGCTCTTCACGGCTTCGACATGCCGCTGGCTCCGATAGCGGGGGAAGCCATTTTTGCCAGGGTTTGGAAGGATATGGGTCTTTCCGATGAAGAAATCAATGCCTATTTCACAGGGCCGGGACATTTCCCGTGGATGCGGATGGGTAACATGACAGGACTTGACGGTGCTCCGTCGCAACAGTGGCATCAATCCCAGATAGAACTCCAGCACAAGATTCTGGACAAGATGAGAAGTCTGGGCATGAAGCCTGTCTTCCAGGGCTTTGCCGGCTTTGTCCCCAAAGCCATGAAAGAACATTACCCTGAAATCGACCTGACGGTCACGCGGTGGAGCGGTTTTGAAAACTACATGCTCTCACCGCTCGACAGTCTTTTCTCTGAAATACAGGAACGATATGTGTGCGAATGGGAGAAGGAATTCGGGAAAGGAAAGTATTATCTTATAGACAGTTTCAATGAGCTTGACATACCTTTCGGTGAACAGGGGAGTCCCGAGCGGGCCGAACTGCTCGGGAAATACTCTTCTACCATATGCAGTTCCCTGACTGCTGCGAACCCGGATGCCGTATGGGTGATGCAGGGCTGGATGTTCGGTTACCAGCGCGACATATGGGATCCGCAGAGTGTGGAAGCCCTGCTCAAGGGAGTTCCTGACGGCAGGCTGATGATTATAGATCTTGCAGTGGACTTCAACCGGTTCATCTGGCGGAACCGCAAGAGCTGGGAGTATATACCGGGTATGTACGGCAAGGAATGGATATATTCCACCACACCGAATTTCGGAGGCAGGACTGCCATGATCGGAAACATCGGAAGTTATCTGAACGGTCATCTCGAAGCTATTGACTGTAAGGAAAAGGGGAATCTGACCGGTTTCGGGGCGTCTCCTGAAGGCATAGAGCAGAATGACGTGCTTTACGAAGCCTTGTCGGACGCCGGCTGGAGGGACACACCCGCCGATTTGCAGGATTTCCTCTACAGATACTCCGTGGCAAGATACGGTTCCTGTCCTGACGGTGTGAAGACATTCTGGGAAGAAATAGTCCGGGGGCCTTACGGTGAATGCACCAACAACGCAAGATATCTCTGGCAGCTCCGTCCGGTGGGTTCTCGTGTGCCGACCATGGGAATAGACGGGGAATATTTCCATGCCATCGAGGCATTCCTTTCCTGTGCCGGAGAACTTGGCGGCAGCAGGCTGTACTGTAATGATGCCGTGGCATTTGCGTCCATGTATCTTGCAGCCAAGGCAGATGCCGTTCTGGAGCAGATAAACTGGGGCTATGTCTATGGCCGCTGGAAAGATTACGGAGAGGAGCTGGACTGCCTGGAGACAAGATTCACGGAACTTCTTTCCGAATGCGACAGGCTTCTGGAGTCACATCCGCTGTATCGCCTGGAGAGATGGACCGGGATGGCTGACAAGGCAGCCTGCACCCAGTCCGACAGAGACGCTTTCCAGGAGGAACTGCGCCGTCTCGTGACAGTCTGGGGCGGTCCGAATCTGAGCGACTATTCCGCCCGGCTCTGGTCAGGCCTGATCAGGGACTATTATCTGCCCCGGTGGAAGCAATATTTCGCTGAAATGGCAGAACTCGACAGAGGCGGCAGCGATTATTTTGACTACCTATCTCATGAGGAATGGTTCCACTCTTCAAGGAATCTTTCTTCTGTGACTCCGTACCGGGATCCTCTCGAAGCAGCGGTCAGGGCTGTGGAGAAGGCTTCCGGCATACCTGTGGAAAACCGCTTCAGACCGGACGGTGCGCAAGGCTATGTATGCCGTTATGATTTCAGCAAGCCGATGATCTGGAAGACTGTCTCTGTCCATGATACTGATTTCCGTCCGGCAGCAGCCGTGACTGTCTCCCATGTTTCGGGCCAAGATACCGTCTTCCTCAGACAACTCGTCTTCACCGCCCACAATGATCGGCTGGGGACAATCGATGTCGACAGGTACATAGCTCCAGGAGAGACCGTTACCATTCCGATGGATATGATAACCAGACCTACTGAACTGGCGAGGGAAGTCAATATCCAGTTCGTCGTAAAAGGGAAGAGGTCTGCCGATGCTTCTCTCGTCTTCTTTTTCCGAAGCTAATTACATTTATATCATGAAATTCACATTATTCTATATCACTGCAGTGCTTGCTGCTACCATGACATGCTGCTCTTGCGAAAACAGGACGGCAGATGGTTCCTCCGATGGAGATAAAGCCGTCACCGACGATTATTCCTGCATGGTGAGGTTCGTCAAGGAGGACTCTAAGGAATATTTCAACATAGCGGTCCGGGACCAGTACCGGGATTATATATGGTATGTATTCAGGGTCAACCATTACAAAGACCATTCAGGTATGAAGTACATGGATCTCTGGCGCATCGACTGGGCGTACCAGGGCAGCTATGATGAACAGACGGGGGAAATGACCAATATCCTCGACAAGATCATCACCGACGGTGAGAGCGAGAGTGTGCTGAAGGACTACGGGCAGGGACTGAACACATCGGGCCATATAGATACCGATGATTTTACGGGCGGTTTCCATGGCGACGAAAGGATTGACATTGAGGACGGGTGCGGAGTGACATTTTATATTGACGGGGAGGCATTGGCCGAAAAAGATATGGAGGAATCTTTTGAATGGAGGAAGTGCGACATCTTCAAGTATGAGCAGAAATCGACCATGCATAAGACAGCCTTGAAGTCCGGAGAGAATGGTGCGGCTGAGGAATCTGACCATCATATAATAGCAGACCATCACAAGACCACAACATTCGGGAATTCCGGCTACATTACGGAGAACACCCTGACCATGCGTGATGAAATAGATTTCTACTGGTATTCCGGAATCTGCTGTGTGGGCACTAATGTAGCTGTCATGGGATGCAACGAGGATATGGCGGCGGTGACATTCGACCGCTCAGGAGCCAACCGCCTTGACGGTACAGGCAAGTGCAGGTATATGGCCTGGAATACGGACAAGGGTATAGAGGTCAATGTCGTGGCGAACATGACTGCGGGAGCCGACGACAGCCTGTGCAGGATGTTCGTATGGGATACCGGCAACTATGCCAAATTCTACAGGCGTTATCCGGCGAACGGAGCGTACAGGACAAGAGTCGGAGAGACGTTCTCTGCCATACAGACAGTCACATTCATGACGCGGTGATTCTGAAGTTTTACTGAAAAAGGAAGATTGTTATGGGTATCAGACCGGCAGCAGCGACGTGGATCATTATCCTGTCGGCCGTATTGTTGTCTTCATGCTCCGGAAATCCCGGTTCAGGTTCAGGAAAGAAAGTCTATGCCGATTATCATGGCGTGCGGTATACAAGGGAGCACGACGGGAAACTCGGCCGCTGGGAAATGCATGCCGATACAAGACAGTCGGCTACGGGGCGCAAGACATTGTGCTATAATGCGGATCTGGTCGACAGCACCGGAAGACATCAGATAGCGGCGCAGGCCTATCCGCAGGTCGGGATGCAGTCGAATCTCGATGAAGACTACATAGAATACCAGATACTTTCCGCGAAGTCTGCCGGTATAGACGGCTTTTTCATAGAGTGGGGCTATTCCCCGCATGAGAACGATGTCCTGCTCAAGGCCATGCAGAAAGTGGCATCGAAGTACGGTTTCGAGATCGGAGTGAACTGGTGTGACGGATGGTTGTATTACGACTGGATCACGAAGATTTATCCGGAAATCGATACCCGCGAGGAAAAGACCGCCTATATGGCGGATTGCTGGCAGTATCTGATAGACAGTGTCTTCTCGGTGGCTACAACTCCTCTCGTGGACGGACATCCTGTCTTCTATCATTTCGGTGCGGGAGCGACTCCGGAAGAATTCCGTTCAGTCCTGGAAAAGGGTGTCGTTCCTGAAGGCATGAAAGCTCCTGTCGGACTGCACCGTTGGGCAGACTGGGGCAGGCTTGAGGATGGCATGTATGTGCCTGTTACCCGCAGCGATGAAATGGAAGCATGGAAACAGCTCGGGGAAACCCCCACCGCCTGGCTTCCTGCCCGGATCCGGCCTATGAATGAAGCGCATCCGTATTGGGACAATTATGCCGAAGAACAGGATCTGATCGAATTCATGAAGCCGTTCCGGGATTCGATATGGCTCAGCCCGGATCCGGTTTATAAGGTCAAGTCCGGTTTTGTCATGCCCGGTATGGACAACAGAGGATGTGCAGGCTGGGGGCGCGGCCATTTCTTCTATATTCCGAGGAATGACGGCAGGACCTACGAGGATATGTGGAGGTTCTGTCTGGAGAGCCGGGACAGTCTTGACATGATATTCATAGCATCATGGAGTGACTATACGGAAGGGCACGAGATTGAACCTACCGAGGAGAATGGTGACCGTGAACTCAGGACCACGCTGGAATATGCTTCTGAATTCAAGGGTAGAGTAGCGGATGACCGTGGGCTTGCACTGCCGTTGGAACTGTTCCGGCTAAGGAAATCTGCCGCTTTTCTGGAGGCTTGCTGCGATGCTCCGGCATATGTCTGCGAGAATGCGGGTATATCAGGATTCAGGTCGGAAATTGACAGGGCGTCAGCTCTTCTTGACAAGGCCGGTGCCGCGATAGCCTCAGGGAAATACGGGAAGGCGGGGAGACTGCTTGACAGGGCTGAGGGTATATTGGACGGATTGGACAGTAAAGTGCGGAGGCGGACCTTTGTGTATGACGGCCTCCATCACCCTGTGGACCTTCCTGAAAGAATGAGGAAGGAATTGGCTTCGCATCATTATACAGGATATCTTTCATTTGAATATATGGATGAGGGCAGGGATTATCTCTTTGTCCGTTCGTCCACGGACAAGTCTCCTGCCGGACTTTTCAGTACGGTGGCGAGAATAAGGACCGATGATACAGGTGTCTGGAAGCCTGCAAAGGTGGAACTTTACGGAGAGAACATAGCTTTGCGTGACGGGATCCCGGTGTTTTATTTCAGCGGAGACGTGGAAGTAAGGAATATTGCCCTGGAATATACTGTGTATTATCTGGATTCCGGTGATAAGGGGTCTGTCGAGAGAAAAGGAGACGTTTCGACATTTGCAAGCGGGGGAATACGATATACTGTGTCTTTCCATTCTGAAAGCATCGTCCATATCCAGGCCCTGCCGGAGGGGGATACACTCGTTACAAGGCGGCTTGTGACAGATGTGGAGACATACGGGAGGTACAGCTGCAGGGAGACCGCGGACAGAATAGTGTTCGGCACATCAGATATTGAGGCGGTCTTCGACAAGGCTTCAGCCGCATTCATTTTCCGGGATGCAGGAACAGGGGAGGTGCTGCTTTCTGAATCAGACAGATATCTTGTCCCGTCCGAGGCAGGCGGTGAGGATTGTCTTGAGGTGAAGCAGTCATTCAGGTCTGCCGGAGACGAAGGTCTGTACGGGCTGGGACAATACCAGAACGGCATCATGGATTTCAGAGGCAGTTCCGTCCGTCTTGTCCATTCCAATATGGACATAGCGAATCCGTTTCTTGTGTCGACAAAAGGCTATGGCATATTGTGGGACAATTATTCGGCAACGGTATTCGATGACAGGGACGGAGAGTACAGTTTCACGTCTGAGTCCGGTGATGCATCCGACTATTATTTCATTTATGGCGGGGACATGAACGGTGCCGTAACAGGGTACAGGGAGCTTACCGGCAAGGTGCCCATGTTCGGAAAATGGGCGTTTGGCTTCTGGCAGTCAAAGGAACGCTACAAGTCTTTCGATGAATTGTTTTCCGTCGTCAGGGAATACAGGTTACGGCGGATTCCTCTTGACAATATAGTCCAGGACTGGGAATACTGGGGAGACAAACCGCACTGGAATGCCCTGGAGTTCAATCCCGAGCATTTTCATGACCCGGAGGCTGCCATAGACAGTCTGCATTCATTGTACAATGTGCATTTCATGTTGTCCGTATGGCCGGGGTTCGGACCCGAGACCGAAGTGTTTCATTCTTTGGATTCGGCTGGCGCTCTGTTTGACGAACGTACCTGGGCCGGCTACAAGGTCTTCGACGTCTACAATCCTGAGGCGAGGGATATTTTCTGGAGATATTTCAAGAGCGGCTTGTTCGACAAAGGCGTGGATGCATGGTGGATGGATGCCACTGAACCTTCCTTCAGGGACGGTTTCACCCGGGAAAAGCAGGAAGAACGCACCAAGTCTGCGGGGATGACCCATATCGGAAGTTTCCATCGGTATCTGAACACCTATTCTCTTGAGATGATGAAGGACCTGTATCCCAGGCTTCTGTCGGCTGCTCCGGACAGGCGTCCTTTCATCTTCACCCGCTCTGCATTCGCTTCCCAGCAGAAATACGGTACAGCCGTCTGGTCAGGCGATGTGACAGGAACATGGGAGAATCTGCGCAGGCAGATAGCAGCCGGCCTGAATCTGTCCGTATCGGGTATTCCGTACTGGACATCGGACACAGGCGGTTTCTATGTGTCCGGCAGGGATGGAATATATCCGGACGGACTTGAAGACGGGGAGTATAAGGAACTTTATCTGCGATGGTTCCAGTTCTCCGCGTTCACTCCTGTATTCAGGGTTCACGGCACGGACATTCCACGAGAGGTGTGGCAGTTCGGAGAGCCGGGTTCCGTGTATTATGACAGCCAGGTGGAATATATACGGCTGCGATACCGCCTTCTGCCTTATATCTACTCAGTGTCCCGTATGGTGTCGGAGGATGGCTACTCCATGATGAGGCCTCTTGTCATGGATTTCACATCAGACAGGAATGTCCGCAGGGTTGCTGATTCGTACATGTTCGGTCCTTCATTCCTGGTGCGTCCTGTGCTTGACCCGGTTTCGGAGAATCCGGAAGTGTCTGTATATCTTCCCGGGACCGGCCTGTGGTACGACTACCACACCGGCAGGATATGTCATGGTGGCAGCACCGATGTCCGTCCGAGCGTATTGCGGGAACTGCCCCTTTATGTCAAGGCCGGCTCCATAATACCATTGGCGGAGGTGAAACAATGGTCTTCTGAATATCCGGACACGTCATTGGAAGTGAGGGTCTATGCAGGGGCCGATGCATCTTTCCTCTGGTATGATGACGAGGGAGACTCGTGGCGGTTTGAAGACGGGGCATTCTCCAAGGTAGAGCTGTCGTGGGATGACAGCCGCAGGACATTTACAGCAGGCGAACGCCTTGGCAGGTATGACGGGATGCCTGAGACGGTGTCTCTGAAAGTGAAGGTGTGGCTGCCGTCAGGCGAGGTGATGACACAGGATATGGAATATGCGGGACGGAAAGAGGTTCTCCGTTTCCGATGACAAAAGATGATTTATGAAAGCAGATTTACTTAAAAGCGTTATAATCCCGGTACTGATCTTCGTAAGCTCAGGTTCACATGCCGGAACAAGGACTGTCTATACGATCAATGAATCATGGGAATTCAGCAAGGAGGCTGCCGGGCCCGATGATGATTGCAGCTGGTCTGTCGTGGACATACCGCATACATGGAATGCCGGGGATGCGATGGATGATGAACCCGGAATGTACAGGGGCGGAGCCTGGTACCGCAAGGCTGTGCGGATACCGGCTGAAGCCGAAGGCAGGCGGACGGTGATATATTTCGAGGGAGCGAATCAGGAAGCCTCTCTTTATGTGAACGGCAGGCACGTCGGGGACCATGTCGGAGGTTATACCCGTTTCTGCTTCGACATTACTGACTATATCGAGCCAGGTGTTCCGAACAGTTTCGCGGTCCATGTGACCAATAAGTACAATCCCGATATCCCGCCGTTGTCGGCGGACTTCACCTTCTTCGGAGGCATATACCGGGATGTCTTGCTGATGTCTCTTCCTCCGGTGCACATCTCCACCGATGACTACGCTTCGTCAGGAGTATACATCAGGACTCCGGAAGTGAGTGGGGATGCTGCTTCTGTGGAGGTTACGGCGTTGGTCTCCAACGGTTCCGGAAAACCGGCCGATCTTATGGTGGAGTATGAGATAAGGGATGCCGGCAGCTTGTCGGTGGTTTCTGACATGCGTAGGGTCAGGATTCCGGTCGGGGAAACGTCTGAATGCGTTTCCGGTCTGCTCCGTGTTCCCGAGCCGCATTTGTGGGATATTGACGATCCGTACATGTACCGGATTTATACAAGGATATATGACAGGAAGACAGGCTGCCTTCTGGATGAGGTGGCAGAGCCTCTTGGCCTCCGCTGGTACAGTTTTGATCCGGAAAAGGGCTTTTTCCTGAATGGGAAGCACAGGAAACTGACAGGGACTGCCAGACATCAGGATTTCCTGGGTATCGGCAATGCTCTCAGGGATGAGTATCATGTGCAGGATGTGCTGCTGCTGAAGAAAATGGGCGGGAATTTCCTACGTGTCTCGCATTATCCGCAGGATCCGGCAGTCATGGACATGTGCGACAAGCTCGGGATTGTGACCTCTGTCGAGATTCCCGTGATCAATGCCGTCACTGAGTCCGAATCTTTTCTGGACAATGCTGTCGCAATGGCGGTAGAGATGGTCCGGCAGGATTTCAACCGTCCGAGCGTGATGATTTGGGGCTACATGAATGAAATATTGCTGCGTCAGCCATATCCAGACGGTGACACGGTGGATCTGCCGCGCTATTATGAATTTACAAGAAAGGTGGCGCAAGCCCTTGAGGATACCATCAGGGCCGAGGATCCATCCAGATACACGATGATGGCCTGCCATAATGCACCGTTCCGTTATGAGGCTGCCGGACTTACTGAGATACCGATGATTCTTGCATGGAATCTGTATCAGGGCTGGTATGAGCCGGATATTGATGAGTTTCAGAGACTCCTGGACAGAGCTCATGATGTGTACAAGGGCAAGTCGCTGATTGTCAGTGAATATGGTCCTGGTGTTGATGTCCGTGTGCATTCATATTCTCCGGAGCGGTTCGATTTCTCTCAGGAATACGGACTTTTGCTGCACAGGCATTATATCAGGGAAATATCCGCCCGTCCTTTCATAGCAGGTTCGAGCATCTGGAATCTGAACGATTTCTATTCGGAACCGCGCGTGGATACCAATCCTCATGTCAACAACAAGGGGCTTCTTGGTCTTGACCGGGAGAAGAAGGATGTCTATCTGTTCTATTCGGCATTGCTTTCGGATCAGCCGTATCTTCGTATCGGGAACAGGGAGTGGAAGGCCCGGGGAGGGGTCTCGGATACTGCTTCGGGAGTATGCCTGCAGTCAGTGCCGGTCTTTTCCAATGCTTCCGATGTGGAGCTGAGAGTCAACGGGAAAAGCCTCGGCATAAAGCCTGTGAAGGAGGCTTGCGTCTTCTTCGATGTCCCGTTTGCCGACGGTGAGAATGAGCTTGAGGCCAGAGTCCCGGGTACTGGGCAGTGTGACCGTCTTGTCGTGGATTTCCAGGCTGTGCCGGAAATGCTTGACGGGGATTTCCGGCAGCTGAATGTGATGCTCGGTTCTCTCCGTTATTTCGATGACAGATATGCAGACGTGGCATGGATTCCGGAGAAAGAGTATGTCCCTGGCAGCTGGGGCTATGTCGGTGGAACGCCTTATCGCAGGCCGACGGATTTCGGCACTATGCCGGGGTCTGATCTCGATATTCTGGGCACTGACCAGGATCCGCTTTTCCAGACACAGCGTCGTGGGATAGAGTCGTTCAGGGCAGATGTCCCGGACGGGCAATATTCCGTATATCTGTATTGGTCCGAATTGGATTCCGATATGGAGCGTGAAGCTCTGGCATACAATCTCGGTGCTGATGCCGTGTCCTCAGGAGAATCTTCCGCAAGGTCTTTCGATTTGTCCATAAACGGGCTGAAGGTACTTGATGATTTCAATATTGCGGAAGAGTGCGGTGCCGCACGTCCTGTCATCAGGAAATTTGTGGTCGAAGTCAGTGACGGGGCAGGTCTTTCTGTGGATTTCGGCAGCCGTCAGGGTGAAACCGCCTTGAATGCGATACGTATCTACCGGAATTATTAGCCCTCCACGGCCACCTTTTTTGCTGCGACCACTACCACTTTCCACGAGGTACCGGTACTGGTTGTGTCGCGTCTGCTGCGACCACTACCATTTTTGCTGTGATATTGGTACTGGTCGGTGATATTTTGTTACGACCACTACCACTTTTGCTGTGATTTTGGTACTGGTCGGCGATGATTTGCTGCGGTGTCTGTTATGGATATGAAAAGAGGGGTGACCCGCATAGTCGAGTTACCCCCCCCCCTCTTTTGTAAAGGCGCGTTATTCTGCCACCTTGAAATCTTCTTTGCCTACACCGCAGAGAGGGCATACCCAATCGGCAGGGAGGTCTTCGAAAGCTGTTCCGGGTTCAATCCCGCTGTCAGGATCACCCACTGCAGGATCGTATTCGTATCCGCAGACGATGCAAATGTACTTTTTCATATTCCGTTGAATTGTAGTTTGTAAAAAAATGCAGGTAGGTCAGGACTGCCGGCGCATCAAAGCCGTCCGGCCACCTTCTTCCAATCTATTATGTCCCACAAGGCTTCAAGATAGGCAGCCCTGCGGTTCCTGTAGTCGATGTAGTAGGCATGTTCCCAGACATCCACGGTGAGAAGAGGCTTCAGTCCCTGGGTCATGGGGTTCTCGGCATTCTGTGTCTGGGTTATCACCAGGTTCTCTTCCTTGTCTTCGCACAGCCATGCCCATCCGGAGCCGAACAGAGTCGCCGCTGCCTTTATGAAGTCTGCCTTGAAGTCAGCCGTGGAGCCGAATGCCTTCACGATCTTCTCTTCCAGGATTTCCGGCATTTCCGTGCCGCCTGGTACAAGGGTCTGGAAATAGAAATCATGGTTCCACGCCTGAGCGGCATTGTTGAAGACAGCGCCACCGGCTTTCATGACTATCTCATCTATCTCCATGTCCTCGTATGGGGAATCCTCGACAAGCTTGTTCAGATTGTCAATGTAGGTCTGGAAGTGCTTCCCGTAATGGTATTCTATGGTTTCGGCGCTCAATACAGGTGAGAGTGCGTCGTGAGGATAAGGTAACTCCGGTATAGAATGGATCATATTGGATGGAATTTAGTAATGTTCAGCTGTCTCATATGTGAGAAATAACAAAGATATAATAAATTTGCAAACTGTATATGCATTTTCGTAAAAAGACAGAATACTTGTTATGCTTTTGATATTTCTTCACGCCATGCTGTCTGCTGCAGCTCCGTTTGTGTCTGCCGGACACGAGACCCGTGCTTATCCTGAAACTGATGCTGTGGTTCTGGATACCCTTTCCGGGGCTGTTCTTGTGTCATCCTTCAAGCAGGTGCTCGGACTCGACGATACGGCATCCCCTTTTACTGATATCGGTTTTGCCCGGATGGAGGAACGCGGGATAGACGATATAAAGAAACTATCATCGGTCGTCCCGAATCTTCACATACCGGATTATGGATCGTCGATGACTTCCTCTGTCTACTTGAGAGGTCTCGGATCCCGCATGGAGAATCCGGTCATGGGGATGTATGTGGACGATATCCCGGTCATGAACAAGAATGCATACGATATCGGACTGTACGACATCAGCAATGCCGCCCTGCTCAGAGGGCCTCAGTCGACTTTGTACGGGAGGAATTCCATGTGCGGGGTCCTCGTGCTGAATACCCTTTCTCCCAGGGATTACCGCGGCTCCAGGCTTTTGCTTGAATACGGGAATGCGAACACTTTCTCGGCCAGACTTTCCGTCTATGGCGATTCCGGTATCGGGGCATCAGTAGCATACCGGCATACCGACGGTTTCTATTTCAATACCTGCAGCAACGACTATGTGGACAAGTCCGATGCCCTCGATTTCAGGCTGCGAGCATGGAAGCAGCTGCGGAGGGATCTTGTGTTCGAGAACATCCTGTCCGTATCGCTGATAGGCCAGGGAGGGTATCCATACCGCGAGTATGACCTTGAAACAGGCAGTCTTGCACCTCTGTCATATAATGATCCATGCGGCTATCGGCGGTTGAACGTGGTCGAGGGCTTGAAATTCAAACTGATGAATGAGAAATGGACATTGAGTTCCGTGACGAGCCTCCAGTTTCTTGCCGACAGGATGCAGATGGACCAGGACTTCACTTCGAGATCAATGTTCACTCTTGTGCAGAGACAGAAGGAAGGTACTGTTACCCAGGAACTGGTACTCAAACCGGAGGCTGGGTGGAGGCGTCCATGGTGGACCTGGCAGACAGGGGGCTTCGCCTTTGCCAGATACAACGACATGTCAGCCCCTGTCAGGTTCAAGAAGGACGGTATAGAGGAGCTGATTCTGGCGAATGCAAACAAAGGTCTCGAATCGGTTTTCGGGGATGCGGAACTTTTGCTGCAGGAAAACGAATTCGATATTTCAAGTGACTTCGGGACCGTGGTGGCGGGAGCCGCCCTTTATCATGAGTCGTATTTCAGTGTCGGACGCTGGCTGTTCACTGCAGGCCTGAGGCTGGATTACGAATGGTCGGGGATGGATTATGACAGTCGTGCACTGGTGCATTACAGTGTGAGACTGCCGTTCATGACCACTGATTTCACTCCGGTGGACTGTGTATATCAAGGCTATGAGTCCTTGGATTACGTGGAGGTGATGCCGAAGCTATCCGTATTGTACGATTTCGGCCGGGTGAAACTGTTTGCCGGCTTTTCTGAAGGGTACCGTTCCGGCGGTTTCAATACGCAGATTTTCTCTGATATTGTCCAGAACAGAATGATGGCGGGAATGATGGAGGGGACACCTGCTGAGGCTCCGGTCAGTGAAGTTGATGCCGATGATACCGTATACAGACCGGAAAAAAGCCTGAATGTGGATCTCGGTTCACGCTTCAGCTTCGATGCCGGAGGTCACAGGATAAGCGGTGCCTTGTCTGCGTACGGTATAATGTGTATCGATCAGCAGCTGACTGTCTTCCCGTCGGGCCAGTCTACAGGCAGGATGATGACCAATGCAGGCAAGTCCCGAAGCATCGGGCTCGAAGCCGAACTTTCGTACGGCATCGGGGATTTCACCTTTTCCGCTGCATATGGCTATTGTAATGCGCGGTTTGTGGAGTTTGATGACGGGATATCGGATTATGCCGGTAAAAGGATTCCGTATGCTCCGGAACATACCTTGAATCTGCTTGCAGGCTATCGTTGGGATCTGAAAGGTGACTATTTCCGCGCCATATCGGCATCCGTAGACATGTCCGCCGCCGGCAGGATATGGTGGGATGAGGCAAATTCCCTTTTTCAGCCTTTCCATGCGTTGCTCGGAGCCAATGTCAGAGGCCACTTCAAGTGGTTTGATGTTTATCTCCGTGGTGAGAATCTCACCGACGCTGCATATGAGACCTTTTATTTCAAATCTGTGGGCAAGTCTTTTTTCCAGGTCGGCAAGCCGTTGAGGCTGACTGTCGGCCTTGCCGTAAATCTGTAACAGGGTGAAGCCCTGTAAGACGAATCACTTGGGCCATAATGATATAAATTCGTCGAACAGACGTTAAAATATTTTACTAAAACGGAGAACGGAATTACGATTTCGAAGGATTTTTAAAAAAGATGAAAAAATTTTTTCAGAAATGTTTGGAATATCCTTTTGAATTGTTACCTTTGTTCTCAGACATAAGAATTTTTTTCGTGTCTATTTGTTAAGTTCGTTTTATATATGGGCAGGTTCCTTGGGGAGGGGACCTGCTTTTCTTTTCATCTCATCCGGCATCGTCGCAAATAGGACATCAAGCGCATCAACGGAAAAGGGCGGCTCAGAAGGAGAATTTTCGAATCAAGCGTAACGCAGAAAATACCCTTTTGAGTTCGCCCTCTTTAACGTCCCGGACGCTATGGCTACAGATTGTCCTTCTCGATATCCTTGAAGTATCTGTATGTGTTGACCTTCAGTTCTCCTGCAGCGAGTTCGTCGCATACTATGATCCCGTGAGGATGGGCCTGAAGGGCGGAAAGCGTGCATGCCTGCGAGTAGGAGCCTTCTACCGCCTGCTGAAGGGCGCGGGCTTTCTTGTGTCCGAATGCGAGCACAAGCACTTCCCTGGCATCCATCACTGTACCTACACCTACTGTAAGGGCAAGCTTCGGCACTTTTGTGATGTCATTGTCGAAGAATCTGGAATTCACCAGAATCGTGTCGTAGGTCAAGGTCTTTACGCGTGTGCGGGAAACAAGCGATGAGAACGGTTCGTTGAAGGCAAGATGGCCGTCTTCGCCTACTCCGCCCATGAACAGGTCGATTCCGCCGGCCGCCTTTATGCGCTCCTCGTATGAAGCACATTCGGCAGCGAGATCCGGTGCGTTGCCGTTCAGGATGTTTATGTTCTCCTTAGGCACATCCACGTGGTCGAAGAAGTTGTGCGCCATGAAAGAGTGGTAGCTCTCGGGATGTGATTCCGGAAGACCGACGTATTCATCCATGTTGAACGTGATTACATTCCTGAAGGAAATCTCTCCGGCCTTGTTCATGCGGATGAGTTCCTTGTAGGTGGCGATTGGGGTGGATCCCGTAGGAAGACCGAGGACGAACGGTTTGTCCGTCCCGGCTGCCTTTTCCTTGATTCTGGACACTATGTAGTGGGCTGCCCAGATGGCGCCCTTAGCGTCGTTTTCGTTGATTATGACTCTCATGTACTGTTGATTAGAATAATTTCACAAAGACTTCAATGGCCTGGTATTCTGCCATGCCGAGCTCGTTGTACAGACGGGCCGTATTCTGCGTCCTGTCCTCAGCCCTCTGCCAGAATTCGCGAGGGTCTTCTCCAGGGAACGGTACGATGTCCTTCTGCGATACGTGCCTGTATATGGCGTGACGTTTCTTGATAAGCTCGTCAGGACTTAGCGGAACTGCCATGTCCACCCTGCCGAGTTCCCATTCCATCCATGCGCCGCGGTACATCCATACGTGACAGTCCTCCAGCCATGACTCGTCCTTGAGCTGCTCCAGTGCAGCGAGTACGGCTTCTGTGCATACCCTGTGTGTCCCGTGCGGATCCGCAAGGTCTCCTGCGATATAGATCTGGTGAGGTTTCACTTTCCGGAGCAGGTCGAGTATTATGTCGATGTCTTTCTGGGTCCTCTGCCCCTTCTTGATGCCTCCTGTTTCGTAGAAAGGAAGATTCAGGAAGTGTGCGTTGGTGTTTTCATTAAGGCCGAAGGAGCGCACTGCTGACCTGGCTTCAGCACGGCGGATTGCAGCCTTGATGTCGAGAAGCGCGCGAGGTTCAGGTTCGCCCGGTTTCTTGCCGGCCACTATGGCCTTGACTTCATCGAACTTGTCGGCGAATCCGAGTTCATGAGCCGTGTCCATATGCTGGAGCACTACATCGTCGTGTACGGCTACATTCCCGGAAGTCTCGTAAGCCACGTGCACATCATGTCCCTGCTCTACAAGCCGGATGAATGTTCCTCCCATGGATATCACGTCATCGTCCGGATGCGGGGAGAATATGACTACCCTCTTCGGGAACGGTGCGGAAGGCACGGGACGGGTAGAGTCATCCGCATTCGGCTTCCCGCCTGGCCACCCTGTGATAGTATGCTGGAGGTCGTTGAATACATCGATATTTATCTTGTCGTATGCACCTTTCTGCTCAAGCAGCTCTCCGAGTGAGTTCTGGATGTAGTCCTGATAGGTCAGCTTTAGGATTGGCTTGTGGACTGTCTCGCAGAGCCATACCACTGCTTTCCTGATGAATTTTGGTGTCCATTCGCACGGGCCGACGAGCCAAGGCGCCACCACTCTGGTCAGAAGGCTGGAAGAGTTGTCGTCAGTGTAGAACGTGATGTTTTCGTGCCTCTGGAGGAAAGAAGCCGGGCATGACGGGGTGACAGGCCCTTCCACTATTTCCTTCACGGCGTTTGCCTTGTCTTCGCCCCATGCCATGAGGATGATTTTCTTCGCGCTCATCATGGTGGCTATGCCGACTGTGATGGCGGTTTTCGGAGTGTCGGCGATGTTGCCGTTGAAGTTCCTCGACTGGGCTTTTCTGGATTTGTATGAAAGGAGAACCGTCCTGGTACGGCTCTTTTCAGAGGAGCCGGCTTCGTTGAAACCTATCTGTCCCTGTTCGCCAACGCCTATCACAAGGAGGTCGAGGCCTGAAATGGCCTTGTCATATTCTGCACAGTAGTCTGATACCTTGTCCTTAGGGATTGTCCCGTCCGGGATGTGGACATTTTCCTTCTTTACATCCACATTGTTCAGGAATTCCTCGTGCAGCCTGTGGTTGCGGCTCTGTGCTTCGTTTTTACCTACAGGGTAATATTCGTCAATGCTGAAAACTTCGACATTTGCAAAAGAGACCTTTCCTTCCTTGTGCTTGGCTGCAAGTACCCGGTACAGGCTTACAGGGGTGGTGCCGGTGGTGAGTCCGAGTTTGAATTTCCCGCCCGTATGGTTTTTTATGGCTGAAATTATGGCTTCTGCGATTTCCCCGCTTGCATCTTCCTGGTCTTCGTAGATCTCGGCAGGGATTTTCTCATAGCTGTGGAGAATGTCTGCAGGAAGCCCTTTTTCGATAAGGCCGCCGTCTTTTGGTAATGTAAAGTGTTTCATAAATTATTAGATTATGTGTTGTATTTTTCGGCTTATCCCACAAAATTAATAAAAAATCGTAATCAATGTCTGGCGGTTTGAAATAATTCTTTAAATTTATAGACCCGTTCCGGACACTATGCCGGAAGGGCGTATTAGAATACAGACAATTTATATGGAAAAGCTTGACTTGTTCTACCTTGTTCCTGCAGCGGCTTTGATTGCGCTCGGGTTCGCCTGGTTCTTCTTCCGCCAGATGATGAAAGAAAGCGAAGGTTCCGCTACCATGAAAGAGATTGCCCTTTATGTGCGCAAGGGCGCCATGGCTTATCTCAAGCAGCAGTATAAGGTGGTGACGATTGTATTTGTCATACTTGCCGTATTCTTCGCGATACTCGCTTATGGTTTCGGTGTCCAGAATGCATGGGTGCCGTTCGCTTTCCTGACCGGAGGCTTCTTTTCCGGGCTGGCGGGTTTCGTGGGGATGAAGACAGCCACGTATGCTTCTGCGAGGACGGCGAATGCCGCCATGCGTTCACTGGATTCCGGTCTGAAGGTGGCTTTCCGGTCAGGGGCTGTGATGGGTCTTACTGTGGTGGGACTCGGGCTGCTTGATATTTCCCTGTGGTATATGGTTCTCGACCTGTTCGTGGATGAGACCGGCCCGCAGAAACTGATAATGATCACCACTACGATGCTGACCTTCGGTATGGGAGCTTCCACCCAGGCTCTTTTTGCCAGAGTGGGAGGCGGTATCTATACGAAAGCTGCGGACGTGGGGGCCGACCTGGTCGGAAAGGTCGAGGCGGGAATACCGGAAGATGATCCCCGGAATCCTGCAACCATAGCAGACAATGTGGGTGACAACGTGGGCGATGTAGCCGGTATGGGGGCTGACCTGTACGAGTCGTACTGCGGCTCTATTCTGGCCACTACGGCTCTCGGGGCTTCGGCGTATTATGCAGCGGGAGAGCAGATGCAGCTGAGCGCTGTATTTGCGCCTATGATAATTGCTGCGATCGGTGTAATACTTTCCGTGATAGGCATTTTCACTGTAAGGACAAAGGAAGGCGCCGGCATGAGCCAGCTTCTCAAATCCCTTGGCTTCGGCACGAATCTCAGCGCTGTACTTATCGCTGCATCGACTTTCGGTATAATGTACCTGCTCGGTTTCGAGAACTGGCTCGGCATCTCTTTCTCGGTCATCACCGGTCTTCTGGCGGGTGTGATAATAGGCCAGTCCACCGAATATTACACATCCCATTCCTACAAGCCGACGCAGAAGCTTGCCGAGAGCTCCAAGACAGGGCCTGCCACTGTGATCATCTCCGGCGTAGGGCTCGGGATGATTTCCACGGCTGTCCCCGTGATTACCGTCACCATAGCCATAATACTTTCCTATCTGTGTGCAATCGGTTTCGATTTCCAGGATTTCCTGTCGGCAGAGAATCTCAGTCTCGGCCTTTACGGCATCGGTATCGCTGCAGTGGGTATGCTTTCCACTCTGGGAATCACGCTAGCCACGGATGCATACGGCCCTATTGCCGACAATGCGGGCGGCAATGCCCAGATGAGCGGCCTCGACCCTGAGGTCCGCCGCCGCACGGATATTCTCGATGCTCTCGGAAACACGACGGCTGCGACAGGCAAGGGCTTCGCCATCGGTTCGGCTGCACTTACCGCTCTGGCGCTTCTCGCATCCTACATCGAAGAGATCAAGATCGGCCTCGGCCATATAGGCACGGAATTCATCGAGGTAGCCGGCCGTACTGTCGAGGTGGCGTCTGCCACGATTCCGGACATGATGGAATATTATCAGGTGAATCTGATGAACCCTATGGTGCTGGCCGGGGTCTTCATCGGCGCCATGATGTCATTCCTGTTCTGCGGCCTCACCATGAACGCTGTCGGCCGTGCCGCCCAGAAGATGGTGGCCGAAGTGCGCCGCCAGTTCAGGGAGATAAAGGGCATCCTTACCCGCGAGGCCGTGCCGGATTACGCCCGCTGTGTGGAAATATCCACGAGAGGAGCGCAGAAGGAGATGCTGCTTCCGTCCATGATTGCCATTATAGTGCCTGTGATAACCGGCCTGGTGCTTGGAGTGGCAGGTGTCATGGGGCTTCTTATCGGAGGCCTTGGTTCTGGCTTTGTCCTTGCCGTGTTCATGGCGAACTCGGGAGGTGCGTGGGACAATGCCAAGAAATATGTCGAAGAGGGGAATCTCGGAGGCAAGAATTCCGATTGCCACAAGGCCACAGTGGTGGGGGACACTGTGGGCGATCCGTTCAAGGATACGTCCGGACCTTCCCTGAATATCCTGATAAAGCTCATGAGCATGGTATCGATTGTCATGGCCGGGCTTACTGTCTGGGTGCAGCAGGCATGACGTAAAGTCGTAAATTTTCATTCTTAATCTAAGTGCTTGAGTTATAATCTAATCCCTCCTCCGGTTGTGGAAAATTTCGGGGGGGGGTATTTAAATGTTTGGAAATTCTGATTAAAATTCTCTAAATTCTCAAGTTTGACACTTGTTTTTAGGAAAAACAAGGCCTCAGAGCGCTGTAAAGGCGATTCTGGGGCCTTTCGGGAAATGCGTGTATGTAATGTAATGGCCCGGACTTCGCTGCCGGACGGCAGTTTTTTGTTTTGGCAGAGTTCAGACGTTCAGCTATGCGCTCTCACTGTCATTATCCATATCGTCAGAAGCTTTCGTGAGGGCAATGATACTTCTCATGGCCTTCTTCGTGACTATCTGCGTGTCGGTCCTGAAGCCGGCGGAGCCATGGAGGTTGTTCGTGAGGTCCGTTCTCGTGTAGGTTGGGATGTATCCTTCCCCGGGGATACAAAGGAAGTTCATGTCCTGAAGAGTGGTGATGATCTCGTCCGGGGAGAAGTGTCTGCCGCCCCGGTTTACTTTCCTTGCAAGGTACTTGTATAAGATCAGCGCGAGGAAGCAGGTGAGGAAGTGAGCCGTGATACGGTCATCTCTTCTCAGGAATACTGGCCTGGCCTCGAAGTCGGTCTTCGTGATACGGAAGCAGTCCTCGATTATCCAGCGCCCTCCGTTCATCCTGATGATTTCCGCGGCGTTGTCCTCCAGGTCGGTGCAGATTCCGTAGAAGCCGTCGAAGCGGGACTCCTGGTCTATCATCTCCTGATTGAGCGAATAGCTGCTGTATTGCGCGAGTTCTCCGTCAGAGGTGCAGCTCTCGTTCCTGATGAAGCGCCTCGGGTCGTTCTGTCCCTTGCCGAACCTGCCTGCCGCTCCGTTCCTTATGATGCTTTCTGCTCTGGCAATCTGCTTATCCCGGACATGCCTGAGGTAGTCGCGGTACTTGAACGAGAAGGTCACGATAAGCCTCTGCTCCAGTTCTTCCCCTGTCTTGCCGACTTTCACCTTTATCCAACGCTCGCGGCAGAACAGCTTGTCGGCATACACCTTGGAATCCAATTTCGTCAGGTCATATTCCTCATCTGACAGCCTCGGCCCGTTCTTGCCGCTGAAGTCTGCCATCCTCCATCCGTCCAGTTGCAATGCCCAGTCCTGGAGGTGGCGCTCTATCTTCTTTAGCGACTGCACCGTGATGAAGGCCCGTTCCCCGACATGGTCATTTATTCTGTTCTCGTAAGAGGCGAGGCCTCCGTCCGTGCACACCACCACCTTCGACAGCCCGAACTTCTCCCGGAGCTTGTCCTCCAGAGGCTTCAGTGTCGTCGTCTCCGCCGTATTGCCCGGATTGATGCAGAACGCCAGCGGAATGCCGTCCATGTCTGTGAACAGACCCATCTGCACTATCGGATTCGGCCTGTTCTCCTTAGAGTGTCCGTACTGCCGAAGCCCGCTCTCCTCCTCGCTCTCGAAGTAATAGTTGGTGCAGTCATAATAAATGACCTTGTCCCTGCGTTTTCCCAGCTTCAGGCTCCTCCTGTATACCGACGCCTGGATGTCGTCACTCTCCTGCGCCAGAAGCGACAGCGCACGGTATACCTGGTGTATATCCGCCTCCGGCTGTTCTATGAACCGCCTGGCCTCCTCCAGTGAGGACAGTTTCGACCCAGGGTAGAGTATCCGTGTGTACAGCAGCATCTGAAGAATGGAATTCAGGTTATACTTGTTCTTGTGCTTCTTCTCTATCTTCCTGCAGATATAGTCCAGCCCGAGTTCGTGATATATCTTCTGGAGAAACAGGTAGCCCCCGTTGCAGCTGCGCTGTTCGCCCTTCTTCAGCATTGCCGTCGGCGAGTATTCCACCACGACTTTTCTTCTGGCCTCCCTTTCCTCTTCCGTGAGCCTCGCTATATACTTTTTCGCCTCCTCTATCGGATCCTCATCCCCGAAGCGCTTCTTCAGCTCGTCGATCGTTCCAAGCCTCTCCACGTTTTTTGTCGCAGGACGCCCGTCCTCCTTGCGGTAGGATTTCTGGACATAGTACACCGGCTCTTTCCCGAAGTTGATCTTTCGCAATATCATAAGTAATGCATTTCAAATACATTACAAATATAGAAATAATATTTGACAAAAAAAAAGACTTCCATCAGAAAGTCTTTCAATTATTTACTATTGCTTATTATGATTACAAAGTGTCAAACTCCCGGGGGTATTTAAATGTTTGGAAATTCTGATTAAAATTCTCTAAATTTGACCGAGATTTCTTTATCCATCCCCAGCTCGGACAGTCTTGCCGTCCGGTAGCAGGATAGGGAAAAGATAAATAGTACCCCATATATTAACAAACTTTTCAAAAGAGAAATGAAGACACGGATTTCTTCTTTTGGGCTGGTCGTGCTATGTCTTTTCGCCATGTCCTCCAAGCCCGCATCTGCAATTCCGTCACCTTCTGACACTGTCAGGACAGAAGACAAGGCGGATTCATCGGAAACAAAACTCTCTGATTACCGTAAACTTTTTGAAGACAAGGAATGCGAGACTGTCGAAGGTCTGATCACAATCCACAAGATCGACGGCAAGCAGATTCTTTTCGAGTTCCCTCTCGATGTCCTCGGAAAAGACATGATGTTCGGCTCCACCGTGGCTGAAATCAGCAACAACGAGCATTCTGTCCTCGGCTACAAGTCTAAGGAGCCAGCACACATACGGTTCGAGAAAGAGAACGATTACGTGAATATGGTGAACGTCAACTCTATTTAGGGACTGTCGTTAAATTCCGTCATTATGAGTCAATCGGCAGACTGTCCCGGTAATTTTTCCGATCGAACTCATCTTTTTATATTTTCGGCTCCGTTTCGGAGCCCCTTTTTTCATTTTTGG
>CALVDT010000040.1 GCA_944326385.1 uncultured Bacteroidales bacterium
CTGAATATTTACAGGCTGAAAAGAAGCAAGAGATTTTCGCGAAGTACGGAAAGTCTAATAAGGACACCGGCTCTCCTGAGAGTCAAGTTGCTCTGTTTTCCTACCGTATCGCTCACCTTACCGAGCACCTCAAGAACAACAGGAAAGACCACGTGACACGTCTTTCACTTCTGAAACTGGTCGGTAAGAGACGTCGTATTCTTGATTATCTCAAGGAGGTCGATATCGAGAGATACAGAACTATCGTCAAGGAACTCGGTCTCCGTCGATAAATAGGGAAAATGCAATGAGGGGCGATCATCGGGATGAGGTCTCCCCTCATTATTTTAATCGGCAAAGCCACCCGGCTGACGCTGAACCCGGATGCAATCCACCCTGTGCCGGCCAAATAGATCGGTCTGCAGCCGGAAACAGGTCACGATATGAAAGAAAAGACAATAAGTATGAATCAACTCCCATAGGGGGAGGCAGACTGAACTGAATTACATGAATATCATCAACAAGAAAATCGAATTATCCGACGGAAGGGTAATCGAAATCGAGACAGGCAAGCTTGCCAAACAGGCAGACGGCTCTGTCGTAGTAAAAATGGGGGGCACGATGCTCCTCGCATGTGTCACTTGCGCGAAAGATGCAAAGCCGGATGTGGACTTCATGCCTCTCCAGGTGGATTACAAGGAGAAATTCGCTTCTGCCGGAAGATTCCCGGGCGGTTTCATGAAGCGTGAAGGAAAGGCGTCCGATGCAGAGATTCTCACTGCAAGACTTGTGGACAGGGCTCTCAGGCCGCTGTTCCCTGAAGATTTCCATGCTGAAGTCTTCGTAACCATAAACCTCATTTCTGCAGAAAAAGACATCCAGCCGGATGCACTGGCAGGACTCGCCGCTTCTGCAGCACTTGCAGTAAGTGACATTCCGTTCGGAGGTCCGATTTCAGAAGTCAGGGTAGCCAGGATCAACGGTGAATTCAAGATCAACCCGAACTTCAGCGAGATGGAGAACTGCGACCTGGATATCATGGTGGCAGCCACCTACGACAATATCATGATGGTGGAAGGCGAAATGAACGAGGTCAGCGAAGCAGTAATGCTCGATGCCATCAAATTCGCCCACACGGAAATCAAGAAGCACTGCAAGGTGCAGATGGAACTCATGGAGGAGACCGGCAAGACTGTCAAGAGGACCTACTGCCATGAGGAAAATGACGAAGAGCTCCGCAAGGCCGTGGAGGCATTCTGCTATGACAGATGCTATGCCATAGCCAAGTCAGGTCTGCCGAAACATGAAAGGAGCGATGCATTCGACGCACTGAAGGAAGAATTCTACCAGACAATCCCTGAGGAGGAGAGAGAGGCTAAGCAGATGATGGTGGAAAGATATTACCACACAGTGGAGAAGAATGCCATGAGGAACATGATCCTCGACGAGGGACTTCGTCTTGACGGCCGCAAGAGCACTGAAATCCGTCCTATATGGTGCGAGACAGATTACCTGCCTTGCGCACACGGCTCTGCTATTTTCACCAGAGGCGAGACCCAGTCGCTTTCGACTGTGACCCTCGGGACAAAACTGGATATGAAGGAACTCGACGAAGTGCTTGTACAGAAGACAGAGCAGTTCGTGCTCCACTACAATTTCCCTCCATTCGCAACCGGAGAGGCAAAAGCCCAGAGGGGTGTGGGACGCCGCGAAATCGGCCACGGAAACCTCGCATGGAGGGCTCTCAAGCCTATGGTTCCGCTCGCTCCGGAGAATCCTTACGCTGTACGCGTAGTATCGGACATTCTCGAATCCAACGGTTCGTCATCCATGGCGACTGTCTGCGCAGGCTGCCTCGCCCTCATGGATGCAGGTGTGAAGATAAAGAAACCTGTGGCAGGTATCGCCATGGGACTTATCACTGACGAAAAAGACCCGAACAACAGATATGCTATCCTGAGCGACATCCTCGGTGATGAGGATCATCTCGGAGACATGGACTTCAAGGTGACAGGTACCAAGGACGGCATTACAGCCACCCAGATGGACATCAAGGTAGACGGCCTTTCCTACGAAGTCCTCGAGAAAGCCCTTGAGCAGGCACGCCAGGGAAGGATGCACATCATGGGAGAAATGATGAAATGCATCAGCGATCCTCGCGCTGACTACAAGCCGTTTGTTCCGCGCATCATCCAGATCAGGATACCTGGAGACTTCATCGGCGCCGTCATCGGCAAGGGCGGGGAAGTCATCCAGAAGATCCAGAAAGAGACAGGCACCACCATCACTATCACCGAGGAGAACAGCGAAGGCGTTGTGGATATCTTCGGAGAGAACAAGGAAGCCATGGACAAGGCTCTCGAGTGGATCAAAGGCATCTGCGCTGTTCCTGAGGTAGGCAAGGTATACCACGGGAAAGTGGTCTCCATCCTCGAATTCGGGGCGTTCGTAGAGATTCTTCCCGGCAAAGAAGGACTTCTCCACATCTCCGAACTCGACTGGGGCAAGACAGAGAAAGTCGAGGACATTCTCAACATCGGTGACGAGGTGGATGTGAAACTTCTCGAAATCGATGAGAAGACCGGCAAGATGAGACTTTCACGCAGAGCACTCGTCGAAAAGCCGGAAGGATATGTCGAGCCTGAACGCAGACCGCGTCCGCAGGGCGGCAAGGGCGGTCCTCGCCGTGACGGCAAAGGCGGAGAAAGACGTGGAGGCAGAAAGCCTTCGGACAAATAAAGTCAAGCCGGAAACGGCAACTTGAAAAGAGGGACTGTGTCAGAATGATGAATTTTGGCGCAGTCCCTTCCGGTATCTTTCGGTGTGTAAGAGCAGATAACATGACAGGAAAAGACAGCATACAATACGAAAACCGGCTGGGGACAGACAGAATGCTGCCCCTTGTATTCAGAATGGCTCTGCCCTCTGTCATAGCCCAGATTGTAAATCTGCTGTACAACATCGTCGACAGGATCTTCATCGGCAGGATTCCCGGCATCGGGACAGACGCTCTGGCAGGGGTCGGTGTGACCGGATCGGTAATCATACTCATCTCGGCGTTCTCCATGATTGTGGGAGGAGGCGGAGCTCCCCTCGCATCGATAGCTCTCGGGCAAGGCAACAGGGAGCGTGCCGGCAGGATACTCGGGAACGGATTCCTGATGCTGATCTCCTTTGCAGTAATCACCGCTTCCCTCACCTACATGTTCATGGAGCCGCTCCTCATGCTGACAGGGGCCTCGGAAAACACGATAGGATACGCCACCGACTACCTCGGGATATATCTCACGGGTACAGTGTTCGTGCAGATATCCACAGGTCTGAATTCTTTCATCAGCGCACAGGGCAGGCCGGGCATTGCAATGCTCTCCACAGTGATAGGGGCAGTCACGAATCTCGTCCTCGATCCCGTATTCATTTTCGGGCTGGAGATGGGTGTGAAAGGAGCTGCGCTTGCCACGGTCATCTCACAGGCATTGAGCGCAGCATGGGTCCTGCACTTCCTGTTCTCCCGGCAGGCGAGCCTGAGAATAGACAGAAGCCATATCAGGATAGACAAGAAAATCATTCTGGCCGTTTTCTCTCTCGGTGTGGCGCCTTTTGTCATGTCATGCACTGAAAGCATCGTGGGATTTGTCCTGAATGGAAGCCTGAAACACTACGGAGACATCTACGTAAGCACATTGACCGTACTCCAGAGTGCCATGATGTTCGGCAGCGTACCGATAACAGGCTTTGCCCAGGGTTTTGTACCTGTAGCGAGCTACAATTTCGGACAAGGGAACCGGGAGAGGGTCAAATCCTGCTTCAGAATCGCTGTCGTCACCATGTTTTCCTTCAATTTCATCCTGATGCTGTTCATGGTGCTTTTCCCGGGAGCAGTGGCCTCATTCTTCACCGAAGATCCGGTACTCATAGCACATGTCAGGGAAATGGCGCCGTTTTTCCTGACCGGATCCATGATTTTCGGCTTGCAGAGAGCCTGCCAGAATACTTTCATAGCCCTGGGGCAGGCGAAGATTTCGCTTTTCATTGCCTTGCTCAGGAAAGTGTTCCTGCTTGTGCCCCTTGCTCTGACACTTCCGCGCCTTTTCGGTGTAGAAGGGATTTATCTTGCTGAATCAGTGGCAGATGCGACTGCCGCCTTATGCTGTATAACCATTTTCATCATCGTATTCCCGAAAATACTTGAAAGAGGGTGCGCGAAAAAACTTTAATTTTATATTTTTGCATACACGAACTGAACAATATGCTTAGAAAAATCAGAATCACACTGGCGGCCATCGTATTCACACTGGTCACTCTGCTCTTTCTCGACTTCACAGGCACCATCCACAAATGGTTCGGCTTCCTTGCTGACATACAATTCCTTCCGGCCATCCTTGCTTTGAATTCCGGAGTGGTGGTTCTGCTTGTCATCCTCACTTTGGCCTTCGGGAGAATATACTGCTCGGTCATATGCCCCCTCGGGGTGATGCAGGATATCATCTCCTGGTTTCATGGGCGCACAAAAAAGAAGAACAGATTCAGATTCTCCTGGTCTCCTGCAAAGAACTGGCTGAGATACAGCCTGCTTGCGATATTCATAATCGCACTCGCAGCCGGCTTTACAGCATTCGCAGCCCTTCTCGCACCCTACAGTTCATACGGAAGGATTGTCAGCAACCTGTTCGCACCTGTATGGCAGTGGGGGAACAATCTTCTGGCCTTGCTTGCAGAACGGATTGACAGCTACACGTTCTACAGCACTGAAGTATGGCTCGGGAGCCTGCCGACCTTTATCATTGCCGCAGTCACATTCGCGGGCATATTCATTCTGGCGTGGAAGAACGGGCGCACATACTGCAACACCGTATGCCCTGTCGGGACTGTGCTCGGTGCATTGTCCCGGTTTTCCCTGTTCAGACCGGTAATCGACACCGGAAAATGCCGGAACTGCGGTCTCTGCGGTCGGCAGTGCAAGGCATCATGCATAAACATGCAGGAACACACGATAGACTACAGCAGATGCGTGGACTGTTTCGACTGTATCGGGACATGCAATGAAGGGGCAATAAAATACAGGCCGGTCTGGAAGAAGGCCGGAACAAAGGGAAAAACATCGGCAGACACCAGGGAAACTCCTTCGGACAATTCCAGACGGGCATTCATCGCCTCGACGACAGCAGCCCTGACGGCAGCCACAGTCAAAGCCCAGGAGATGAAAGTCGACGGAGGGCTCGCCGCGATAGAGGACAAAAGAATCCCTGAACGGAAGACACCGCTGAAGCCGGCCGGTTCTTCCGGAATCAATCCTTTCTCGCAGCATTGCACAGCGTGCCAGTTATGCGTCACGGTATGCCCTAACCATGTTTTGAGGCCTTCCGGAAATCTCATGACACTGATGCAGCCTGAAATGTCATACGAGAAAGGCTGGTGCAGACCGGAATGCACAAAATGCTCCGATGTCTGTCCTTCAGGGGCAATACTCCCCGTGAGCATAGAGGAAAAATCCTCGATCCAGATCGGACACGCCGTAGTCGTCCTGGAGAACTGTGTGGTCAATACCGACGGTGTATCCTGCGGGAACTGCGCAAGACACTGTCCTGCAGGTGCCATCAGGATGATAAATACGGATCCGTCAGACTGGTCCTCGCTAAGGATACCTACCGTAATGGAAGAAATGTGCATTGGCTGCGGAGCCTGCGAAAACCTGTGTCCGGCACGGCCGTTCAGCGCAATATATGTGGAAGGGCATGAGGTACACCGCCATATATGATACGCCATTCAAAAAAAAACTGCAATGGAGAAGAAAAACATATCAGACTGCAAAAGGATAACCAGAAGGGAATTCCTGAGGAATGCCGGAGGAGCGGCAGCCTTAATGGGGCTTGCCGCCGCAGGATGCTCACAAGAGCGGAAGACAAGTGAGGGCAGTGCACCCGGAACCATGACATTCAGGACCAATCCGGGGACCGGAGACAAGGTCTCGCTGCTTGGCTACGGCTGCATGAGATGGCCGATGGCAAAAGATGGCGACGGAAACGACATTGTGGATCAGGAACAGGTCAACAGGCTGGTGGACAAGGCTCTGGAAAGCGGAGTCAATTATTTTGACACCTCTCCGGTATATTGTCAGGGCTTGTCTGAGAGAGCTTCCGCCATTGCCCTTTCGAGGCATCCGAGGGAATCCTATTTCATCGCGACGAAACTTTCCAATTTCAGCAACTGGACGAAGGAGAATTCCATACTCATGTACAGGAAATCCTTCGAGAACCTCATGACGGACTATATCGACTATTACCTTCTGCATTCTGTCGGGAACGGAGGCATTGAACAGTTCAATGCAAGGTTCGTGGATAACGGAATCATCGGTTTCCTCATGAAAGAACGTGAGGCCGGACGTATCAGGAATCTCGGATTCTCATTCCACGGGAACAGGAAAAGTTTCGACTATGCCATGAGTCTCCACGAAAAGGTGCACTGGGATTTCGTCCAGATACAGATGAACTATATAGACTGGAGACACGCCTCCGGACGTAACGTGGACGCAGAATATCTTTACGGAGAGCTTTCGGCCAGAGGAATTCCGGCGGTAATCATGGAGCCGCTTCTCGGAGGGCGTCTGAGCAAAGTACCCGGGCATATTGCAGATCGGCTCAAGAGCAGGGATCCCCGGAACAGTGTGGCATCCTGGGCTTTCAGGTTCGCCGGAACCTTCCCTGACGTGCTGACGGTGCTGAGCGGGATGACCTTCATGGAACATCTTGATGAAAACATCAGGACGTATTCACCGCTCGTTCCTCTTTCTGAAGATGATCTGGAATTCCTGGAGGAAACGGCCGTCCTGATGAAGCGATATCCGACGATTCCGTGCAACGACTGCAAATACTGCATGCCTTGCCCATACGGGATAGACATACCTGCCGTGCTGCTTCACTACAACAAATGCGTCAACGAAGGCAACATCGCCGCCGATTCCCGGTCTGAAAGCTACAGCAAGGCCAGACGGGCCTATCTGGTAGGCTATGACAGGGCTGTCGACAAGGTGAGACAGGCTGACCACTGTATCGGATGCGGCCAGTGTATAGAGCATTGTCCCCAGAGCATCAATATCCCAAGAGAACTCCACAAGATTTCCATTTACGTGGAAGACCTGAAGCGCGGGACATTATAGGCGCGCCAGCAGGATGCTCTTCCCTACCCTGTACTTCGTCGCCCGGACATAGAACATCCACTGGGCTGCAAAGTACGGTATCATCACTACAAGATTGTCATACGGAACAGGGTCCACAAAACGGTCCCAGGCCAGCATGAAGTCAGACAAGACAAAGAGAAAGGCTCCCGTTGCATAGAATATGCTCCGCTGCATGAGGGCGGAATAGAACATCAGAGCAGCCACTATCGAATAAAACGCCACACCGGCCCTTGCCACGCCTGAAGGGACTTCCGGGATGATGCAGACCATGGCCATGAGCAATATCGCTCCCACGCAGATCCCTGTCACGGTAAGATAGGCTATACGCTTGCCGGTCAGTATTGCGCTGAAACTGCGTGCAGATGCCTTGCCTGTCTGGAAAAGACGCTGCACAAAAAAGAGTGTCATGAAAAGCTGTGCTACCGCAAAACACTCCATCTGTGCCATGAAATTGCCACCGGCTCCAAGCAGGTCACCGAAGGCGGAGGCTATCAACGCCACACTCACGGGAACTGGCACGACCCATAGAGAAAACACTGCAATCGAGGCTACCGGGAAGGCTATCCCGAACGGAATCTTCAGCGGAAGGAAATAGAGCAGAGCAAGAATCACATAGAGTGCTGTCGAAAGCCACACAATCATCTTCAGGCTTTTCCCCTGGATATTACGACCGAACATAGGACAAACGATTTTTCTACAATATAGTGATTTTTCCGATGAAATCAACTGAGGAAATATATTGAAAAGTCAATAAAAGATTGCTGAACATTCTTCATTTTAGCGAAATTTTTGCTATCTTGCGCGCTGATTTGAAAAATGAGCGGATTATGAAACTTATATCATCAGTTCTGGCCATAGCCGCTACAGCGATTGCCATGGTTTCATGCTGCGGGCAGCCGGATTTGAACGGAAAATGGAACATATTGAAAGTCAATGGAGAGGAAGTTACCGTAATCGGGGACGAGAAACCTTTCATAGAGTTCAATACGGACGAGTCGAAGGTTCACGGCTTTACCGGATGCAATATCATGAACGGACCATATACGCTCGATGGCAAGGAACTGACATTCGGAAACATGGCCACTACCATGATGGCAGGCCCTGAAGAAAACATGAAAACGGAAAGCGCAGTTCTCGGAGCTATCAGGAATGTCGCTTCCGTCAAAGTCGATGGAGAGAATATGATTCTTCTTGACTCCGACAGGAATGTTCTGATGGAACTTGGAAAATAAATTCAGGAGAGATGCTCGAGTGGCTTAAGAGGCACGCCTGGAAAGCGTGTTGACTCCTAAAGGGTCACAGGGGTTCGAATCCCCTTCTCTCCGCATGAAAAGCCCGGACGCAAAGTCCGGGCTTTTCTGCAATCTCCAGCCAAATGGTGAAGAACTCACAAAAGTGCTGTAATCAACTTGGAACTCAGAACATCTTCCAGACCAAAGTCACACCGAGATGGGTTACTCCCCATACGTTCTCCACAATGTTCCTGCCTTCGTAAACGTTCTTCCTTTCCGGCCTGTTATACCAGTATTTGTCGTAAGTGGCATGGGAGGCGCCAAGGCCAAGACCGAAATCCATGCTCAAGGCATCGGTCATCCTGAGCTGATATCCGATAAGGGCACCGCCGCCGATAAGCTTGCCTTTATAGCCGAGCCATGAGATCTTGTAATTGTATTCTCCCGTATGGAACATGGCCCCTACATAGAAATTCTTGTCCTGGCCGAGATACCAGCGGACTTCCGGCCTGATCTCCCATATATCATAATGCTTGTTCCATTTATCCCAGCTCCAGTGCGTATACGTAGCATTGAAACCGATTCCTACGCTCGGACATATCCGCCACTCGAGTCCGAGATCCGGAGTCAGTGTAGCCCAACGGAGAAGGTTGGCTCTCAGAGCCAGATTGTAATGATTCTCGGCAAATCTGTTCTCCTTTGCAGCCATGGCCTCGTATTCAGCGACCTGCAGCTTGTAGATTTCCGCCTCTTCCCTGGCTTCGGCAACCTGAAGGGCAGCCTCTGCCTTCACTCTTTCGGCCTCTGCCTTGGCCTGCCCGGCTTCCTTGCAGGCCTGCGCCACCAGGGCGTCGGCTTCCTCCTTTATCTTCTGTATTTCAGCCTCATCGGCGACAGGGGCCGGCTCAGTCTCTTCGCAGTTTTCCTCGACCTCCTCCACAGGGGTCAGATTGACTTCCACAGGGGCATCACCGATTTCCGTTTCCGGTGTGACGGGAAGGTTCAGGACTACCACGTCTATGAAATTGGAGTCAGTCCCGTCCAGAACCTTGGTCCGGAACATATCCTCATTGGCACCGGCTTCCATGATAAGCGCCGACTTCACGCGTTTTGCCCTTGTACCTGCGATTTTCGCCGCTCCCGGTCTGTCCATCGGAATGTAGCTCTTCACGGCAATATAAACCTTGCCGGCCTTCAGGTCTTCCATGTTGGCCTTTAACGTTTCAATGACAGAGGCCATTTCCGACCTGTTCCTGCCTTTTTCCAGATAGAACATATCGTCTCCGGAATCAAAGAAGAAGACTCCGGTCTTGACAGGATTTGCAGTCTGGGCCGCATCCTGTGCAAACAAAGCAGTCCCCATTGCCGATATCAGCATCAGAACTGCAATCAATCTTGAAGCATGCATGATCGTTTTCTTTAGGATAAAACTATTCAGTTCAATTATCTTTCACACAATAACGTTTAAATATAGACATTTACCGGAAGAAAGACAAGGCTTTTTAATATTTTTGAGGTTATTTGGAGATTTTCCGTAAATTTGCGCGATAATTTGACTTGATAAGATAAAGTGTAACATAAAACCAGAACTCATGAGTTTGAAAATCGTAGTATTGGCAAAACAGGTTCCTGACACACGGAATGTCGGGAAAGATGCCATGACAGCCGACGGCACCATAAACCGTTCGGCACTCCCTGCTATCTTCAACCCGGAGGACCTCAACGCTCTTGAGCAGGCCCTCAGACTGAAGGAGACTCATCCCGGCTCTACGGTCACCATGCTGACCATGGGGCCAGGACGCGCGGCAGAAATCATCCGCGAGGGACTGTACCGTGGCGCAGACGGAGGCTATCTGCTTACAGACAGGGCTTTTGCGGGAGCAGACACCCTTGCCACCTCATACGCACTCGCCACTGCAATCCGCAAGATCGGTGAATATGATCTGATCATAGGAGGACGCCAGGCCATCGATGGAGACACGGCGCAGGTAGGCCCTCAGGTAGCCGAGAAACTCGGACTTGCACAGGTGACTTATGCCGAGGAAATCATCGACGTGGACGAAGCAGCCGGAAAAGTGACGATAAAACGCCACATCGACGGAGGAGTAGAGACTGTAGTTGCACCTCTTCCTCTTGTGATTACGGTCAACGGAAGCGCAGCCCCGTGCCGTCCGAGAAATGCCAAACTGGTACAGAAATACAAACGCGCTCTCGGGGCACAGGAAAAGGCCGCCATCACCAAGGATGGAGCGGAATTGCCATATGCAGACCTTTATTCCCAGCGTCCGTACCTTAACGTCGTGGAATGGAGCGCTGCAGATGTAGATGCCGATCTGGAACAGTGCGGACTCAGCGGTTCGCCGACAAAGGTCAAGACCATCCAGAACATCTCTTTCCAGGCCAAGGAAAGCAAGACCTTGACCGGAAGCGACAAAGATGTGGAAGGCCTGATTACAGAACTTTTAGCAAACCATACGATAGGATAAGAGACAAATCATGAACAACGTATTCGTATATCTTGAAATAGAAGGCACTACCGTTGCCGATGTCAGCCTCGAACTGCTGACCAAGGGCCGTAAGCTGGCCAACCAGCTTGGCTGTCAGCTTGAAGCCATTGCCGCAGGCCACGGGCTCGCAGGCATAGAAAAGCAAGTGATGCCTTTCGGTGTGGACAAGCTTCATGTATTCGATGCCGAAGGGTTGTTCCCTTACACATCCCTGCCGCATTCATCCATTCTCATCAACCTGTTCAAGGAAGAGAAGCCTCAGATCTGTCTGATGGGTGCTACAGTAATAGGCCGCGACCTCGGACCTCGTGTATCATCCGCCCTTACAAGCGGTCTGACAGCAGACTGCACGGCTCTGGAAATCGGTGACCACGAAGACAAGAAAGCAGGCAAGGTCTACAGCAATCTGCTTTACCAGATACGTCCTGCGTTCGGCGGGAATATCGTCGCCACTATCGTCAACCCTGAACACCGTCCTCAGATGGCCACGGTCCGCGAAGGCGTGATGAAGAAAGAAGTCCTGGACGAAAACTATAAAGGCGAGGTCATCAATCATGATGTAGCCAGATATGTCCCTGAGACAGACTATGTGGTGAAAGTGATCGACCGTCATGTGGAAAAGGCAAAACACAACCTCAAAGGAGCATCGATTGTCGTAGCCGGCGGTTACGGCATGGGATCCAAGGAAGGTTTCGACATGCTTTTCGAACTGGCAAAGGAACTTCACGCCGAAGTCGGTGCAAGCCGCGCCGCAGTGGATGCAGGCTTTGCAGACCATGACAGGCAGATCGGCCAGACAGGTGTGACCGTCCGCCCCAAACTCTACATTGCATGCGGCATCAGCGGTCAGATCCAGCACATAGCCGGAATGCAGGAAAGCAGCATCATCATATCCATAAACAATGATGAGAACGCTCCTATCAATGCGATAGCCGATTACGTAATCAACGGAACAGTTGAGGAAGTAATCCCGAAGATGATCAAATATTACAAATCACACAGCAAATAATATGGCCAATTTCTATACAGAACATCCGGAGCTCCGCTATCATCTCGACAATCCGATGATGAAGCGTATCTGCGAACTTAAGGAAAGGAATTACAGGGACAAGGATGAGTTCGATTATGCCCCGCAGGACTATGCGGACGCAATCGACTCCTACGACAAGGTCCTGGAGATAACCGGGGAAATCACCGGAGAAGTCATTGCAGCGAATGCTGAAGGTGTGGACCTTGAAGGGCCGCACTGCGCAGACGGCCGCGTCGAGTACGCCAGCGGCACAAAGGTGAATATGGACGCTATGGTCAAGGCCGGACTCAACGGCATGACAATGCCTCGCCGCTTCGGCGGACTCAACTTCCCTATCACTCCTTATACGATGTGTGCTGAAATCGTGGCGGCAGCAGATGCCGGATTCAGCAACATATGGTCGCTCCAGGATTGTATCGAGACCCTTTACGAATTCGGAAACGAGGACCAGCACAGCCGTTTCATCCCGCGTATCTGCGCAGGAGAGACCATGTCCATGGACCTTACCGAACCGGACGCCGGCTCCGATCTCCAGAGCGTGATGCTCAAAGCCACATACGATGAGGCTGAAGGCTGCTGGAGGCTGAACGGGGTCAAACGTTTCATCACGAACGGTGATGCAGACCTGCATCTCGTACTCGCACGGTCTGAAGAAGGGACCCGCGACGGACGCGGACTTTCCATGTTCATCTATGACAAGAGAAGCGGTGGTGTGAATGTCCGCCGTATCGAGAACAAACTCGGCATCCACGGCTCCCCTACTTGCGAGCTGGTCTTCAAGAACGCAAAGGCAGAACTTTGCGGGGAGCGCAGACTCGGGCTTATCAAATATGTGATGGCACTCATGAACGGCGCCCGTCTCGGAATCGCCGCACAGAGCGTTGGCCTCAGCCAGGCTGCCTATAACGAGGCTCTCGCATACGCCAAGGACCGCAAGCAGTTCGGAAAGGCCATCATAGAGTTTCCTGCTGTATATGACATGCTCTCTACGATAAAGGCCAAACTTGATGCCGGACGTGCACTTCTCTATCAGACATCCCGCTATGTGGACATCTACAAGGCTTTGGATGATATAGCCCGCGAGCGCAAGCTTACGCCGGAAGAGCGTCAGGAACAGAAGAAATATGCAAGACTTGCAGATGCTTTCACCCCGCTCGCAAAAGGTATGAATTCCGAATATGCGAACCAGAATGCCTACGACTGCATACAGGTACATGGAGGAAGCGGGTTCATGCTTGAATATGCCTGCCAGCGCATCTACCGCGATGCCCGTATCACCAGCATCTACGAAGGGACCACTCAGCTCCAGACCGTAGCAGCAATCAGGTATGTTACGAACGGCTCGTATCTTGCCACACTGCGCGAATATGAGCAGATAGAATGCTCTGAGGAGATGAAGCCGCTGATGGAGCGTGTAAAAGCCATGACAGACAAGTTCGAAGCATGCACAAATCTTGTCAAGGACGCAGCAGACCAGGAGATCCACGACTTCCTGGCACGCCGTCTCTACGAAATGGCTGCCGATTGCGTGATGTCCCACCTCATCATTCAGGACGCCACCCGTGCACCTGAGATGTTCACACAGTCCGCAAAGGTATATGTGAACTTCGCCGAAGCCGAGGTGATGAAGCATGACGCATTCATCAGGAACTTCGACAAGGAGGACATTTCCTGCTACAGGAAATAAGAAAGGGATCTATATATTGAGAGGTGGTGGGTCAAAAAAGGCAGAAAGTACCCTTTTGACCCACCACCTTCTGTTTTCAGCAAGCGGGAACCATCAATAGTTATTCCATGAGACCATATCCTCAAGCGGTTTTCTGATTTTCTTCCGGATTTCACAGTCCGGATAGCCAAGCGTTATAAGCAACGGGATTCTCTTTCCCTTCGGCACACCTGTAAGTCTGGCCACCTTCTTCTCGTCGAACCAGCCCAGGATGCATGTCCCGAGCCCTTCTTCGGCAGCCTGAAGGCAGAAATGCTCCACCGCAATGCCAAGATCGAGCATACAGTAATCCTTGTTCTTGAGCATGCTTCCGACTTTGGCCGTAAAGTTCATCTTTTCCAAGACAGCAGCCACTACGACAGGCACATCTGCGGCAAAGCTGTTCATTCCGAGACTTGCTGCAGCCTCTCCTATCTCCCGGATTCTGACGGGGTCGTCCACGACTACAAAATGCCATGGCTGTGAATTGCATGCCGACGGAGCCAGTCTGGCAGCTTCAAGGCACTTCTCCACAAGTTTTCTGTCTACCGGGGTTTTCAGGTACTTTCTGGTACTCTGGCGCTTGGTTATCAATTCCTGGAATTCCATATCTGAAAGATTTGATTGGCTTATATGTTTCCTCTCTGCATTATTCTCCTTCACACTTTCGTCTATCGTCTTGATGCAAGCTTCCCTTTGCCTGTCATCTGATGCAAATATAATCTTTTTATCCATAACCGGATGATGGGACTGCCTGATCCATTCCAAAGACCGTCCCTGCCCTTTATGAGGAAACAGAGGATGAATGCTTCGATTTATTTCTCTGTGCTCATGCTTTTCAGTTCGAGCCTTTGATAAGGGATAAATGTTGTGTTGCTCATAATTTTGGTTTTTAATGATTTATAAGATTGTTTCGTATTTCGGATATTTTCTCTAACTTTGTCTTACTATGAAGAAAGAGTTGGGGAAATGGTTAATGGATATTGCGAAGTATACCATGACCGCAGTTATATTGACATCCATTTTTGGAGAGTTCTCACAGAAATGGGTAATCTATGCAGGAGGTGCATTGACTGTTGCCTGTACTTTGGGCTGGGGGCTGTACCTCCTACGGGACAAGAACAAGGATAAAAAGGAGGTCGAATAATGGGTGCATTAGTAATGTTCGCTTTGGCTATCATTATCGCCAATGTTGCAGGTATCTATTACTGGAGACAGGACAGAAAAGAGAAAAAGACTCACAAGGTACAATAATTTCTTGTGCATACACATTACAGAAAAGGACAGGTTTTATCGCCTGTCCCTTTTGTTTACGGAAGATTCTGCTTACACAAAGTGCATTTAACCGTTAAAACAGCCGGATTTCAGCGTAACACAGAAAGTACCCTTCTACCTCACCATCTGAAATTCAATTTAATTCATAATCCGGTCGGGATTAAGCCGCTTTGCGGCTTTTTCCCTGCCCCTGCGCCACGGGCGATCTTACATAAGCATCGCAGAATGTGCCAGGCTGCGCCTGACTTTTCCGCATCGGGGCATACAGTCCCTGAGCGAGCTCCGGTCCTGCATGCCCCGATACGGAAAACGCCTGACCTTAGGTCAGGCGCATTCTGCTTTCTTATGTGATCCGGTTGGGAGTCCCAAATGGTACTTTTAATGGTACTTAAAAGCACAAGTTGTGTCACAGATACCAAATTATAATTATTGACTATTAGATAGTTATATAATATAACAAACGGAACAGCGAGTACCGCCAAAAATCTTTACGAATCAAATATGTAGCCAAAAATATGTATTTTTGGCTACACTTCGTATTATATTTTGTATCTTTGTAATGCAGGTTGGAAAGGTCGCAAATAATACCAACTGCATCTAAAGTTATGGCAAAAATAGTATGTACATTGTCGGCTAAGACCGATAAAGTAACAGGTAAATCGGAGATCCTGTTACGCCTCCAGAACAGGAAGGTAGGAAACCGCCGAGCACATTCCCGTATTTGGATACAACCCAAATTCATGAATGTCGAGAAAGGAGAAATCGAGATCAAGGCGCGGAAATTGACTCCGGAAGTAAAAGAAGCCTATATCCAGCAAGGCAAGCTGGATAAACTGAAAAATCACATTATTGTCTCAGAACAGAGTATCGATGCAGCATTACTTACACAGACCTGGTTTCAGGATATAGTTGACCGCTTTATGTTTCCGGAGCAGTATGAGGCTAAGATCAAGAAAGAGAAAGAGACTTTTTTCGGAGCATTCCAGAAATTCCTGGACACTAAGGATTTCTCGAAAGCCAGGACAAAGCACTATCACGTATTGCAGAGACTTCTGGCCAGATGGGAACTGTTCAGGAAGAAAGATCTTGAACTTGATACCCTTGAAGCATCAGATCTCAATGAGTTCCGAGACTTTCTCAGAAATGAACACAAGTTGTTCCGTATTGACAAGAATGGCAAGCGTGCCCCGATTGCAAAATACGCCAGTCTCTATACTTTGATACCGGAAAGTCGCTACCCTTCCGAGAGAGGCGAAAACCACATCAACGGAATAATGAAGATGTTCCGTGCATTCTACAACTGGTGCCTGGACCAGGAAATTACCGCAAACGATCCTTTCCGCCGCTTTTCCATAGGGTCACAGATTTATGGCACCCCTATCTATATCAGCATCGAAGAACGTGATCAGATAGCTGATGCCGATATGGGCGGAAATAAACATCTGGAGACCCAACGAGACATATTCATATTCCAGTGCTTAATAGGTTGCCGAGTAAGTGATTTGTACTCAATGACCAGGGATAACATAATGACAGACAAGCGAGGCACTTATATTGAATATGTCCCGAACAAGACAAAAGACGAGAATCCGAACATTGTAAAAGTCTATCTGACTGATCGTGCCCTGGCAATCCTGGACAAATACAAGGACTGCAGCAGTACAAGGTTGTTCCCGTTCATTGCACAGCAGAACTACAACGATGCTATCAAGGCTGTGTTCCATAAAGCCGGAATAGAAAGAATGGTCACCGTCAGAAATACGGTTACCGGGAAGAACGAACAGAAATGCATTGCAGATGTAGCCAGCTCTCACCTCGCCCGCAGAACATTTGTCGGGAATCTCTACAAACAAGTCAAAGATCCCAACCTTGTCGGCAAACTCTCAGGACATAAAGAAGGCTCCAGAGCATTCTCCAGATATAGGGATATAGATGATGATATGGTCCGGGAAATGACGGATCTGTTGGGGTGAACAATATATGCTAATTAATTGGATTATAAATAATTCTAATCGCGGATCAAGATGATTAGTCTATTGGATAAATTTCCTGAAATAGCAAAGGAATGGGACTATGAAAAAAATAATGGGAAGAGTCCAGCTGACTTTCCGTATGGATCACACGAAGTTGTATTTTGGAAATGCCCTATTTGCAATCAATCATATCCCAAAAAGATATGCAATAGGACATCACCATCAAAACGAAAAACGGAAAGCGATAAATGTCCAGTATGTTTAGGTCGCTATATAATCCCACATTACAATAGTCTAGCTGTTTTATTTCCTGCAGTTGCCAAAGAATGGGATTATGAAAAGAATCAATTGACTCCAGATAAGGTCGCGCCTCATTCAAATAAAAAATATTGGTGGAAGTGTAAAAATGGACATTCGTATGAAGCAAAAGTAAATAATAAAGTAAATAATAATGGAGGTAATTGTCCATATTGTTCTCATCAAAAGTTAACAGAAGAAAATTCTCTGTTTGTTGTCAATCCAGAGCTTTCAAAAGAATGGGATTATGAATACAATGGCTGTCTTACCCCAAAAAATGTTTTTGCTAATTCGAATAAAAAAGTCGGATGGATTTGTAGTAAATGTGGTTTTAAGTGGACGGCTAAAATAAACAACAGAAATAATGGCCGCGGTTGCCCAATGTGCTCAAAAGGTGCACATAGTTCATTCCCTGAACAAGTTATATATTATTACGCTAAAGAATATTTTCATGATGCTATAAATGGATTTAAGATTGATAATAACGAAATAGATGTATATATACCTTCATTGAAGGTTGGAATTGAATATGATGGCGAATTTTTCCATAAAAGCAAGTCAAAATTAAATAATGACCTTAGGAAAAATAGATTCTTCATGTCAAGAGGTATAAAATTGATAAGAATAAGGGAGTCAGGATGTCCTCATATTGATGATGGATCCTGTGAAGTGTATATAATAAAATACACTCCAGACTATAAATTCTTAGAAAATGTATTGAAAACAATCTTAACAAACCTATGTCATGATGCCGGTATTAAAAGAGATATATGTATTGATATTAGCAGCATAAGAGACATAATATTGTCATCGATTTATACTGTAAAATATGAAGATAGTTTTGAAGCATATCAAAACACACAAAAGAATTCAGGCATCCAGTTGAAGGCTATTTGGGATTATGAGAAGAATGGGAAATTATTGCCTAATATGGTTGCTCCTTTTTCTGAAAAACAGGTTTATTGGAAATGTCCAAATGATTCATCGCACACATGGAGGAATACGGTAAAAAGCGTATCACTTGGTTATGGTTGCCCAATATGCTCGGAAAGACACAGGTATTCTACTGACGAATGGATTAAAAAAGCAAAGGAAATTCATGGTAATAAATTTGATTATAGTAAAAGTGTTTATGTTAAATCCGATGCTCCGATAACTATAATTTGTCCGATACATGGAGAGTTTTTACAACTTCCCTATGAGCATCTATCAGGAAAGGGGTGTAAGTATTGTGCAAACCAAGCATTCCATCCGTTAAATTGTTTAGCTAACCTATATCCGGATATTGCTAAACAGTGGGACTTTCAAAAAAATAAAGACACAGGAATTACACCGGAAACTATAGGAATAAATAGTACTATAAAATTCTGGTGGCATTGTACTAATGGAAAATCACATAGCTTTCAGGCGACAATCGCAAAACGAGTCAGTGGGATGCAATGCGCTGTTTGCCATGGAAAACAAATATCTTATGATACTAGTTTGGAAGTGCTTAGGCCGGATTTATGCTTAGAATGGAGCAATAAAAATGAACTACCACCATCTATGTATTCTAAAGGATCGGAAAAGAAAGTTTGGTGGATATGTTCAGAACATAAACATCCTGATTATTTAGCTTCAATTTACAATAGAGTACATTTAGGATCTGGATGTCCTTTATGTGGAAAAGAAAAATCAAGAAAGAAGAAACGTTAATTATTTTTATTTAACAATTTGCAACAGAAAGGAGACAGCAAACATTTCAAACGATGTTTTGATAGCAAGATATACATATAGCAGAAGCAACAATTATGCTAATGTAATTATGGAATGGATTCTTGATACTTATCTTTGAAAGCATACATC
>CALVDT010000041.1 GCA_944326385.1 uncultured Bacteroidales bacterium
TTGTGCTTGCTGGGCCCGTATGCCTCCGGCTTTCCGGGATCGCCTTGACTGCCGGTGTCTTTCCCGTCAGCCTGGTTAAGATGTTCCTTGCCGAGAGGGAGTCTGACATAGAAGCGTGAGCCTTTCCCCTTTTCGCTCTCTACCCATATCCTGCCGTTATGGACATCCGCAATCTCCTTGCAGAATGAAAGCCCGATGCCGCTGCTTGCCACACCGTTGAACGAGCCTTCGGAAGTGGATATGAACGGTTCGAAGATAGCTGTCTGCCTGTCTTTCGGAACTCCTATACCGTTGTCCTTCACCATAATGGTAAAATCCTGTTCTCCATCTTTGCAGAAAATGGCCACTTCTATCCTTCCGCCATCGGCAGTATACTTGAAAGCGTTGGAAATCAGGTTATACACCAGCGCCTCTATCCTCACGGAATCCCCCCATATTTCAAGGGAATCCACTGAATGTGTAAGACGCATCTCTATGTGCCTCTCTATGGACATGTCCCTGAAGTCATCATAGACCTGCTTCACCAGCTGGATGATATCTATCTGGCTGATGTTCAGCTGGATCTTGCCTTTTACTATGCGTCTTATGTCCAGAAGCTGGTTCACCAGCGTCATCATTCTTCTGGAATTCTTGTAGACGAGATTCACACTGTACTCGTCCGGTGAGCCTGGGGACATCCTGTGCTTGATATCCTCTATTCCGCCGAGAATCAGAGTCAGAGGAGTCCTCAATTCGTGCGATATGTTCGTGAAGAAACGGCCTTTGATGTCATTCAGGCTCTCCTGAAGCGCCACATCATTCTTCAGTTTCACCGATGTCACGAACATTCTTATCAGTATCAGGACAATGGCGGCGGCTGCCATGCAGTAAAGGCTGATCGCCCACCACGAGGCCCACGGATGTGGTTTTACCCTGATATCCACCGATACTGTCTGCGGGTCCGAATAGCCGTCTTCCGTGGAGGCCGAAACCATGAACGTGTAATTGCCTGCCGGAATCCTCGAATAGGACACTGAGGTGCTCCCGTTTGCGGATATCCATTCCTTGTTGTAGCCCTTGAGCCTGTAGAGGTATTTTACATTGCCCTGTATACTGTAATTCAAGGCAGAGAAGTCGAAACTGAAGAAAGAATAGTCATGCGGGACCACAAGCTTGTCGGACAACGGTTCCCGCTGCCCGTCCACCGTGAATCCGGAAATCACGAGATGCTTGTTCTCCGGTTCATAGCTGAAATTGTCGGGATCTATATGATAGACATTGTTCAGCGTTCCGAAGATTATGGTCCCGTCTTCAAGTCTCGCGCAGGTGGCCTCGCTGAATGTCGTGGAGACCACACCGTAATATTTCGAATAATTGACCACGGACCTGTCCGACATGGATACCTTGGAAATGCCGGTTTCCGTGGAAAGCCAGATATTCCCGCCGTCATCATCCACGGCTGACAGCACGATATTGCTCCTGAGCCCGTCGGACTTGCTGATTATGTCGAAAACGGGGCCCGAATCCGTGAAACGCACCTGGTTCAGTCCTCCGCCGAACGTACACAGCCATGTATTGCCGGTCCTGTCCGTAAAAATATAGATAATATCATTGTTCCCGAGGGAATGTATGTCGCCAGGTATCTTCTGGACCACATGGAAGGATGTGAGTTCGGGATTGACATCAGGATAGAACCATATGAGGCCTCCGACAGTGGCAGCCAGCATCCTTCCGTCCGGCATGCAATGCACATACCGGACTTTTTCCCCGATATCGAGAGGATAGGACGAGAAATCCCTGTAAACATTGAAAAAACGCAGGCTGTCGGCATCGGGGAGCATGGACAGGGCACCTCCGTATGTCCCTACCCAGATACGGCCGTCCTTGTCTTCAGCCACGGAATATACATCATCGGAACTCAGAGACCTCGGATTATTGCCGGCATGACGGAAATGGGCACCGACGGCGTAGCCGCTGCCGCGTTTTTCCATTTTCCACAATCCGTTCCCCTTTGTCCCGAGCCAGATATTGCCGTCGGTATCCTCGAATACTGAATATATCACCCCGAATCTTTCGGACCCATTTATCTTCCGGCACGATCCCATATCCGGAGAGTAGACAAAAAGCTCCTGGCTTTTCGTAGCCACCCACACCTTGCCGTTGCTGTCAGTGAGCACTGCCCGCACTTCCGATGACGATACGGGGTCGGAAGAGTCGGACGGAGGGACTACGACTTCGACCTTCGGAGTGATCACCGTGGCCCTTTCCAGCCCTCTTTTCACCGTAGAGAACCAGAGGACGCCGGAATCATCCACGGTATAGCATGCGACTCCGTTCATGAAACGGCAGTCAGGCTGTTCCTTGACATTATTCAGCGGGATGATGGAATCGGATTCGCGGTCGTAATAGCCGAAACCGTAATTGTTCATCTTTATCCAGACCCTGTCATCCTTCTCCACCACCCTGGCCAGAGTATCCACATAATAAGACATCACATTCCTGTTGTGACGGTAGTGCCTGAACGACTGGCGGTCCGGATTCCAGGCGGTGATGCCGGTCCTGTCCGTAACTATCCACAGAAGCCCGTGGGAATCAGGGAACATGTATCTGAGACGGCCTATATCGGCCTTATGGTAGACAGCGGAAAAATCCACAGTGTCAAGACACGCTATGACTCCATCCGCAAATCCGGCATACAGTCTCCTTACGTCCCCTTCCCCCGTGAGCGTCAGTGAAACCGCCGGCCCTGCAGACTTGTCCGCAAACTCCTTGTGCAGCCGTGTCCCGGTGGTCTTGTCCATGACCATGATCTCCCCTGCGGACAGGAAGACAAGCTTGTTGCCGAACTCGGCAAAATCAGTATAGCCGGAATCCCTTGTGACAAGCACAGGCTCTCCGTCCCTTATCGAAGAGAGACCGACTTCAGAGACCACGTATATGGTACCTTCCGAATCTTCGAAGATCTCCTTTATCTGCTTGCCTATAGTGTCGGTGGAGATATTCGAGAATATCCGCGGGACAAGATCCGGACCCAGCCCGTAAAGTCCGACTCCGGACAATGCAAGCCATACATTCCCGGCCTTGTCACAATGGCATTTGTCCACTCTTGCCTTGGCGAATTCCGGGGTTATGTCGCCAGGCACTGCCATGAATTTCTCGTTCCGGGAATCGAACCGGTAGATCGAGTTGTCGTATGTCTTCACCCAAAGATACCCGTTTGCATCTTCGTCCAGGGACAGTATCCTGTTATGCGACAGATTGGAATAGTCTCCGGGCTGCACGGTATAGTTCACGAAATGGCTGCCGTCGAAGCGGTTCAGCCCGTACCACGTGGAAATCCATATATATCCGTCCCGGTCCTGAAGTATCTGGCTGATGTAATCGTGAGACAGACCGTCTTCAGAGGAATAATGATCGAAAAGACAGTCAAGCGGTGCCGCAACAGCCTGCACCGCCAGCATCATATGGATGAGTATGGTATAAAATATCTTCTTCATCGGAACACCTTGAAATACCAGCCGGAAACCGGACCCAGAATATTCCCGGGCGTATATTCCCGGACATCCTTTTCCTTAAGGAAATGCGACCATTCCACCCGCTCACGGGGATCGGCAGCCCCCGGACCGTAATTGCCGTACTCGGCATAGAACGAGGTCTTCTCCGCATCTTTCTTGTTCCAGTTATGCCATCCTTCAGGCAGGATATGATCCCCGAGACTGCATCCGATGAATACGGTTTTCGCATATGGTCTCCACGGACGGCCGAGATACACTTCATCGATACCTTCGGCATGGATCAGCCTGCAGTTCCTGAATACGTAGCCCCATTCCTGGTCTTCCGGTGTGGAGGCTGCGGTGACGTAGCTGTCCTTCTTGCTGAGGATGACGCAGTCCTCGAACCATGCGGTGGAAAACCCGAAAATGAAATCGGTGGTACCTTCGATATGGCAGTTCCTGAAAAACTGTCTCTGTCCAGGTCCGAATGTGTATATCGTATCCTGATTCGCCACAAACCTGCAGTTGATGAAAGCCACCCTGTCTCCGTTTACCGTGATGGCGCATGCCTGGGCTATTTCCTTCCCGCTTCCTGCCGCATTCTCGAATGTAAGGTTCTCTGCAAGGAAATCATCGGCATGGAGGAAGACAGTGGAAGTAGCCGATGTACCCATTTCATATCCCGTAGAGCCTTTCTTCAGGGCGTAGTCGTCCCAGCGGATGATTGTCGTCAGCGGATCTTCGCCAGTGAGATGCAGTTTCTGCTTGTTCGCCGGTATGGTGACTTTCTCTTCATAGACTCCGGCCCTTATGCGGATGGTGGTCTCGTCCTGCTTGCAGTAGTCAGGAGCTGCATTTACCGCCTCCTGCACCGTGAAAAAGTCACCGCTGCCGTCCTTTGCCACCACGAAGTCATATTCTTCCAGATGATCTGCAAGTTCAGGAATCACATCCACTATGGCAGGAAGCAGAAGTTCGACCAGCTTCCTTGCTCCGGCCACATTCGTATGGGTATTGTCCACAAGACCGTCAGGATGGCGGGGACATGTACCGGGTTCTATCCACATGTAGTATTTTCTGGAAGCCTCATCCCCGAGGGATTCCAGCCATTCCTGTGTTATGGCGTTCGCATCGATCACCGGGATGCCGTACTCTCCGGCAACCTGGAAGACAGCGGCAGGATAATCGCCGTGACAATCCTTTTTCAGACGGCCTTCACCGTCGAACCATCTTCTGGACACGGGAGTGAAGAGCACCGGTCTCGCCCCCGTCTTGAGAGCATGGTCTATGAATGTACGGAGATTCTCCTGATACGCTCCGAAAGCAGGGGCATATCTGGCAGGATCATCAGCCTTTGAATCATTGTGGCCGAACTGGATGAAGAGATAGTCGCCTGGATTCAGATCTTTCTTGACCTGATCCCACAGGCCTCTGTCAATGAAGCTTTTCGTGCTTCTCCCGTTCCGGGCGTAATTGTACACGCATACGGAAGAATCCAGATGAGAAGGAAGCCTCTGCCCCCATCCCCGTTCCGGATTCTGTCCTGAGAGATCCTTGTCGGCCATGGTAGAATCCCCCATCAGCCTGAAGACAATCTTTTGTCCACTCTCCTGCCCTGAACCATTGAAGCTCAGGGTCAGAAGCATGGACGATATTAACGCAATGCAACGGTTCATCATTTCATTTCGACGTTTTCGTTCCTGTACTGGAAGACATCCGGCCTGTTTCCGGCGGCATCGGTACAGCCTTCAAGCTTCACATTCCGGCAATTGGCTATACTGAAACCTTTTCCTTCCGACTGTCTTATGTTCACATTCTTCAGTTCCACTCCGTCCGAGTATCTTATGTCAGCACCCTTGTCGGCCACGATGTCGCAATTCTCGACTCTGACACCGGCAATGTTCTTTTCCGGAATACCGTTGAAATACATGGCTCTGCCCGCTCCGTTACAGGTGATATTCCTGATATGGATCTCCCTGAATTCGGGCGTAGTGATATCGGCAGGGACATACGGTATGTCAAAGCCGGACAGCTGCCCATCCTCTGCCGCTTCCATTGCGGATTTCCCTCCATAGTGAAGGTCGAAAAGCAACGGTTCGGCCGGTATGTCCGTCATGACTATATCCCTGATGTGGATATTCCGGACCACACCGCCTCTGCCCCGGCAGCTTTTGAATCTCAGGCCGACATCTGTCCCGAGAAAACTGCAGTTCGATACGGAGATGTTCTCCACGCCTCCGGACATCTCGCTCCCGACGACGAAGCCGCCATGTCCATGGAAGACAATGCAGTTGTCCACAATAAGATTCCGGCATGGCCTTGCACGCCTGCGGCCGTCTTCATCCTTTCCGGATTTGATGCAGATGGCATCGTCTCCCACGTCAAAGGAGGAATTCACGAGAATGACACCCTCGCACGAATCTATGTCTATCCCGTCCCCGTTCTGGGAATACCATGGGTTTCGCACTGTTATATTGTCGATAATCACGTTCCTGCACATCAGAGGATGTATGTTCCAGCAAGGGGAATTCTGGAAAAGGACATCTTCAAGCAGGACATTCTCGCAATTCTTCAGCCCTATGAGCACAGGCCGCAGATATGTCTTCACCGACTCCCATTCCTCGTCCGTTTCGAGCCCCTGAGGCACATTGAATGCATCGCTCACAAGAGACCCCTTGTATGAACTTGAATCCGGATACCACACTTCACCCGAACTGTCGGTAAAGCCGCCAGAGGCAAGCAGCTTCTTCCACTGGGAAGATGTCATCTTGGATCTCTTGACCTGACGCCACGAGTCGCCCGAACCGTCTATGGTCCCTCCGCCTGTAATGGAGATATTCCTGGCCCCGTCCGCATTGATCGGAGCTATGCATCTTCTGGTGTCAAGTCCCTCGAAGACTGTCTCTACTATCGGGTACAGATCCCTGTCAGGGGAAAACAGCATGACGGCATTCGTGGTAAGATGGAGGTCGATATTGTCAAGAAGAGTCACAGGACCGGTTAGCCATATCCCTTCAGGGACTATCAGATGCCCTCCCCCGAGAGAATCAAGACAGGCTATGGCTTTCCTGAATGCGTCAGTATTCAATGCTATCCCGTCGCCTACACCTCCGAAATCCCTGATGTCGACTTTCCTGTCAGGGATGGACGGCCGTGAGACCTTCTCCATGCTGAATGGCAGATTCTCATACAGATAGTCATATTCCGCGGTACTGCCTGTCCGGAAACATGAAGACAAGGAAGCCATTGTCATGACAATGACCGAAAACGCTGTCGCACAGGACTTGATTTTGCCGGCATCCATAAACATGTGGTTTAAGTTTATGCAAAATTAAGCACGGGATGTCATCGGGCTGCGGATTTTTTATCATAAAACCATGACTAATCGTCAAAGAGAGAGAAGGCAGCCGTATTCCGGCACCTTCTCTCTCTTTGAATCACTGGTTTCTCTGATGCTGTTATGACGTCAGTTATTTTACAGTCACTTTCAGAGGATTTGCCTGTGCATACGCAAAATCCTTGACAGTCTGGGCCCAAGCCTCAGGAGACTCTACTCCTCCTTTGCTCCAGCCGGAACCGATCCACACATCAGCGCGTTTTCCAGGAGTGATGCTGTACTTGAGGACAGCATGGCCGTCCATGGTGTCGGCCTCCACGCCTTCTTCAGCCGCATCGACCACGAGACCGACGGAAATGTCTCCGTCCGCATCAGGATCTGCACTGTCGGAAGCCTTCTCCGTGAATGCTATATAGTAATCTCCGTCAGTTCTGGAAAGTACATCGTGAAGGACAGCTCCGAGCACTACAGGAAGTTCGTCCACAGGTGCATTGTACCAGTTGGAAATCTTGATGAAATCGGTGTTCGCATCTATGATGAACTCCCTTTTGAGGGTCGTCTGACGGCCGTCCACATCGAAAGGCTTGTAAGTGAAAAGGACCTTGGAGCGGATAGGACCGTTGCAGATACGGGTATAAGTCTCATAGTTGTCGCCAAGGACGATCTTGTCATCGGCATATGGTGCGAGAGCACCGCCGCCGAGAGTATTGGCTACCTTATAGCAGTCCATACCGTCGCCATGGTCATGATGATAGTCGTTCAGTTCATACCTCTTGTCGACTACGAGGGATTCCACCCTCTTCAGCCAGATGTCCGGGCCGAGAGTGCGCGGATCTTCAAGGGCAGGGCCATAGACGCGGCCTGCGATCCTGTTGTTCTCGTAGGCATAGTCATCAAGCCTTTCCGGTACATAACGGCTGAACACGAGAGTGTCATATGCTTCACGCTCCCCGGCCTTGACAGTATAGTCCACGGTAGCTCCGGCAGGTACGGCAGCCTGGAAAATCAGTTTAACCATACCGTAATCCTCGGTGTAAACCTGTGAAGGCACCTGTGCTCCTGCAGCGTTCATGACCACCACATTTTCTGCAGTAATTTCGGGATGAGCCGCCACGATATTGCCGAAATCAAGTTCTACTGTCTCCGCCTGACGGTCCAGTTCAGAATCGTTCGTAATGGAGACCTTCATGTCCTGCGGTCCGCAGGAAATCATGAACGCAGCTGCCATGACGGCAGCTGCTGTTGAAAATATGCGTTTCATGACCATTATTGAGGCTGTTTACCGATATAGGCGAGGATACCGCCGTCAACATAAAGGATATGACCGTTCACGAAGTCGGATGCTGAAGATGCAAGGAACACTGCCGGACCCTGGAGATCTTCGGCATTGCCCCAGCGGGCGGCAGGTGTCTTGGCTACGATGAATGCATCGAACGGATGGCGTGAGCCGTCTGCCTGACGTTCGCGCAGAGGTGCTGTCTGAGGAGTGGCGATGTAGCCCGGCCCGATACCGTTGCACTGGATGTTGTATTCGCCGTACTCCGATGCGATGTTCCTGGTCAGCATCTTCAGACCGCCTTTTGCAGCAGCATATGCAGATACTGTCTCACGGCCGAGTTCGGACATCATCGAGCAGATGTTGATGATCTTTCCGCCGCCGTTCTTGATCATGGAAGGTATCACTGCCTTGGAGACGATGAACGGACCGTTGAGGTCGATATCTATCACCTGGCGGAACTCTTCAGCCTTCATCTCGATCATAGGGATACGTTTGATGATGCCGGCATTGTTCACAAGGATGTTGATAGGTCCGAGGTCTTTCTCGATCTTGGCCACGAGTTCCTGCACCTGGTCTTCCTTGGTGACGTCGCATACATAGCCTTTTGCATCGATACCTTTCTCTTTATAAGAAGCAAGACCCTTGTCCACGAGCTCCTGCTTGATGTCGTTGAAAGCAATTTTTGCTCCTGCCTCGGCAAACGCTGTAGCCAAGGCGAATCCGATACCGTAAGATGCACCGGTTACAAGTGCCACCTTACCTTCGAGTGAAAAATTTACCATAAATTTTAGTTTTATTAAGTAGAGTTAATATGACAGTCTTTATTTCAGATCCGTAGTGGCGCATCCGTCCATGTCGCCGTAGTCGAGGTTCTCACCGCACATGGCCCAGATGAACGTATAGTTCTTTGTGGCGCAGTCTGCGTGGATGCTCCATTCCGGAGATATGACGGCCTGGTCAGCCTTCATCCATATATGGCGGGTCTCGTCAGGCTCGCCCATGAAATGGCAGACTGCCTGGTCTTCAGGAATCTCGAAATAGAAATAGACCTCCATGCGGCGGTTATGGGTGTGGGCAGGCATGGTGTTCCAGGTGCTGCCCGGTTTCAGCTCCGTCATTCCCATCTGCAGCTGGCATGTAGGAACGACTTCCTTCACCAGCATCCTGTTTATGACACGGTGGTTGCTCTCCTCAAGGGTGCCGAGTTCCATGTGGACAGCTTCGGCACGAGTAGTGAGATGGTCAGGATATGTGGTGTGGGCCGTAGAGCTGCAGAAGTAGAACTTTGCAGGAGCAGCCGGATCGAGACTCTCGAATGTCACCTTCCTGTCACCCCTTCCGAGATAAAGCGCTTCCTTGTATTCGAGCGTGTATTCCTTGTCACCGGCCTTCACCTTTCCCTTGCCGCCGACATTGAAGATGCCGATTTCCCTTCTGGAAAGGAAATAATCCGCCCTGAGGATATCTATAGGCTTGAGTTCAAGCACTTCCTTCACAGGCATTGCACCACCGGCGATCATCCTGTCATGCATGGTATACACGATATTGATTTCATCGGCCGAGAAGACTGTCTCCATCAGATAGTTCTTCCTGAGCTGGGCTGTGTCGTAATGTTTGACGTCCTGCGGATGAGCCGCATACCTTACTTCGCTGTTGATTTTCATAATATGGAGTTTAAATTAAAAAATTTACTATTCCTGTCTGATTCACTCAAATCAGTCAAAAATAGTAAATTTATCTGAATGTCGGTCAAGAATCCGACATTATTTTCTTATAAGGGCAGAAAAATCCGTCCCCGTTCACGGAGTCAAAGTGTGACCCCCGTCTTGAATATGGCAATTTCAGAATAGCCTGATTTCTCATTGCAGGTCTTTTCACCGGAAGCCACCGAAAGGACAAATTCCACGAAGCGGTCATCCACGGAAGCCACCGGTTCGCCGTCGAGGATTGCACCGGCATTGAAATCGATCCATCCCGGTTTTGCGGCAGCCAGACGGCTGTTCGTGGATATTTTAGCGGTCGGGACAAAGGTGCCGAAAGGAGTTCCCCGGCCTGTGGTGAACAGGATCAGCTGGCAGCCGGCTGCAGCAAGGGCGGTCGCAGCGACAAGATCATTGCCGGGGGCGCTCAGAAGGTTCAATCCCTTGGTACCGAGGCGGTCTCCGTACTTCAGGACATCCATGACGGCCGACTTTCCGGATTTCTGGGTACATCCCAGTGACTTCTCCTCCAGAGTGGAAATGCCGCCTGCCTTGTTGCCTGGAGACGGGTTCTCGTAGACCGGCTGCCTGTTTGACATGAAGTATTCCTTGAAACCGTTTATCAGATGCACTGTCTTTCCGAATGTCTCTTCATCCTTGCATCTTGACATGAGGATAGTCTCGGCGCCGAACATTTCCGGCACTTCTGTCAATACAGTCGTACCGCCTTGCGCCACGATCCAGTCGGAGAAACGTCCGAGCATTGGATTAGCCGTGATCCCCGAAAAGCCGTCCGAGCCTCCGCATTTCAGGCCGACCTTGAGCTCCGAGGCCGGAATCGCTTCACGTCTGTCACCGGAACAGGCTTCCGCAATCTCTTTCAGCAATCCGACACCTGCCTCCACCTCGTCACCTTCGGTTTTCTGGCATTCCATGAACTTTATGCGGGTTCCGTCCACCGGCCCTGCCAGTTCCTTGAAAGCGGCAAGCTGGTTGTTCTCGCAACCGAGAGCCACCACAAGTACACCAGCCGCGTTCGGATGATGCACCATGTCAGCAAGAATCCGCCTTGTGTTCTCATGATCGTCGCCAAGCTGGGAACAGCCGTAGTTGTGGGGGAAAGCCACGACTTTCTCTATATATGGATAAGCATCCAGCGATTTGCGGAAATTCCCGGCTATCGCTTCAGCCACGCCGTTGACACAGCCTACGGTAGGTATCACCCACAGTTCGTTCCTGATCCCGGCTCTTCCGTCCCGGCGCCTGTAGCCCTGGAATACGGCTTCTGGCACAGCTCCCGGAATATCCGTGCTTATCGGGACGTATCGGTATTCCATCACCCCTGACAGGTTTGTCCTGAGATTGGAATGGTCGACAAGGCCACCTTCAGGGACAGGTTCCAGAAGATGCCCGACAGGATATCCGTACTTGATCACGTTCTCGCCTTCCGACAGTTTCCGGAGTGCCATCTTGTGCCCTGCCGGGATATCCGACACGGCCGTTATCCGCATTCCGTCTACAAGACAGGTTTCGCCTGCCGCCACATCAGTGACGGCGACAGCGACATTGTCGGCATGGTTTATCTTGATTATGGCAGCCATGGCGGAAACCGATCAGAGAACCACTGATTCGACTGCCTTCCTCATGCCTTCGGACTGGATAAGCCGCAGGTTCTCCGTGAGCATGTCTGCAAGTCCCGGAATGAGGTTCAGGTCTTCTCCCCAGATGAATTCCGCCCCGAGCACTCCGCGGGCCACCTCGGCCACGTTGCCGGTTGCCCAAAGCGCCTTGAGCAGCCCTGTTATGGCAGCATCGTCGGCCGGAACTATTTCCGTATCGCCCCGTTTTCCTCCCTTGTAATATGTTATGATTCCGGCAAGCCCAAGCACAAGTCCCTGAGGCAGAGTGCCTTTGCGCTTCAGGTATGTCTTGAGGCCTGGAAGATCTCTCGTCTTGTATTTAGGGAAGGAGTTGAGCATGATGCTCGTCACGAAATGCTTCACATACGGGTTGACGAAGCGTTCGATTACTGCATCGGCGAACTGTTTCAACTCGTTCATCGGAAGGTCGAGGGTCTCGATAAGTTCTTCATACATGACCTTCCTCACGAACTTGCCGATGAGAGGGTCTTCGACACATTCCTTTACGGTATCAAGTCCCGACAGATAGCCGACCGGTGAAAGTACCGTATGCGGGCCGTTAAGCAATGTGACTTTCCGCTCATGATACGGAGCCTCGCTCGGGACAAAAAGCACATTCAGCCCGGCCTTGTCGGCAGGAAACTCCTTTGCCACCGATTCCGGAGCTTCAATGACCCATAGATGGAATATCTCGGCCTTCACCACCAGCCTGTCCTCGTATCCGGCCCTGTCAAGCAGTTCCCCGATGGTGTCCTTGGGATATCCCGGGACAATCCTGTCGACCAGGGTGCAATACACTCCGCATGCCGTCTCGAACCAGTCCCGGAATCCGTCACCGAGATTCCACAGGTCGATGTACTGGAGTATGCATTTCTTCAGTTCCTTTCCGTTCAGGAAAATGAGTTCGCACGGGAAGATGATCAGGCCCTTTGTCCTGTCTCCCTTGAAATATTCATATCTGTGATACAGAAGCTGCGTCAGTTTTCCAGGATAGGATGAAGCCGGACGGTCTTCAAGCCTGCACGCCGGGTCGAAGGCTATGCCCGCTTCCGTCGTATTCGAGATCACGAACCGTATTTCGGGATTCTCGGCAAGCTTGATGTAGCTTTCAAAGTCCCTGTACGGATTTATGCCTCTGGTGATGACGTCTACCATGTCCAGCGAGTTCACCGGATTGCCCTTGTCGAGTCCCTGCAGATTGAGATGGTAAAGGCCGTCCTGCTCATTAAGGACGTCCACCATGCCCCTGTCTATAGGCTGGACTACCACCACTCCGGCATTGAAATCCGTGGCTTTGTCTGTTTTCCATACGATCCAGTCGACAAAGGCCCTGAGGAAATTGCCTTCTCCGAACTGGATGATCTTTTCAGGATATCCGGCTGCCTGTACAGTCTTTCTGTTCAATCTTTCCATATCTTCGTGTTTTAGTATTACATGATCCCGGATTTCGGGTGACACAAATGTAGCATTTTTCCGTGTCCGTTCACGGGGTTTTTGTTATATTTGCCGAGGTTTGGCAAATAATTCCAGATTTTTGAATAAATTTGATAACCGCGCCCGCCGCTATTGGCGATATTTGCGGAAACGGACTTGTAATAACCAATAACATTGACAGAAATGGATAAGATCTTTTCAAAAGTGAAAGAGAACATCGAAGGTCTGATCGACAGGAAATTCATCAATGACGACTTCATGCTCAACAACGACTGCGCCCGTGAGCTGTATCACGAAAGTGCCGGGAAAATGCCTATAATCGACTATCACTGCCATCTTGTACCGAAGATGATCGCCGAGAACCACCAGTTCAAGGACATCACGGAAGTATGGCTCGGCGGCGACCATTACAAATGGAGGGCAATGAGAGGGAACGGTGTTCCTGAAGAGTTCATCACAGGGAACAGAAGCAGTTACGAGAAATTCGAAAAATGGGCCGAGACGGTTCCGTATACCATGCGCAACCCGCTTTACCACTGGACCCATCTGGAACTGGCCCGCGTATTCGGGATATACGATCTGCTCAATCCGCAGACAGCCAGGCAGATATACGATGCGTGCACGGAAAAGCTCCAGACCGAGGAATACAGGGGGCAGGAACTCATGAAACGGTTCAACGTCAAGGTTGTCTGCACCACAGATGACCCTGTGGACTCGCTCGAATACCACAAGTACATCGCCGAACATCCGTTCGGGGTAAAGGTTCTTCCTGCCTGGAGACCGGACAAGGCCATGGCCATAGAAAAGCCGGGATATGCCGAATATGTCGGCCGCCTTTCGGAAGTCAGCGGAGTCCAGATCACAGGCTATCAGGATCTGCTGGATGCCCTCAGGAAGAGACATGACTTCTTCGGTTCGATGGGTTGCCGGCTGTCCGACCACGGTCTGGAGACATTCTATGCCGAGGATTTCGAGATGGAAGAAATAGACTCGATATTCAGGAAAGGCATCAGGGGCGAAGCTCTGACCGGGAAGGAGATCCTGAAATTCAGAAGCGCCATGCTGCTGGATTTCGCACGGATGGACTGGGAGAAAGGCTGGGCGCAGCAATTCCATATCGGTGCCATAAGGGACAACAACACCAGAATGTTCAACATCCTCGGTCCGGATACAGGATATGACGCCATCCATGATGTGAACTGCGCCGCCGCCGGACACAAGTTCCTGAACAGGCTCGCCATGGAAGACAAACTCACCAAGACCATCCTGTACAACCTCAACCCTAAGGACAACGAGGTCCTGGCCACTATGGCGTATACATTCAATGACGGGACTGTCCCAGGGAAGATGCAGCTCGGCTCAGGCTGGTGGTTCCTTGATCAGGAAGACGGGATGCGCAAACAGATGAATGCGCTTTCCGCACTGGGACTTCTCAGCAGATTCGTGGGAATGCTGACCGACTCCAGAAGCTTCCTTTCCTACCCTCGCCATGAATATTTCCGCAGAATACTCTGCAATGTCATAGGGGAAGATCTGGAAAAAGGCAAGCTGCCTAAGAGCGAGATGCCTTTCATCCATCAGATGGTCAAGGATATTTCGTACAACAATGCCGCGAGGTACTTCAATTTCTGATACCCCCGCCATTTGACAGAAAAGACCGGCTATGCTTGCAGAGACTACACAGTGCTCGCCATAGCCGGTCTTTCATGTTCCCATCGGACAGACCTTACTATTCCATGAGTTTCTTGTATTTGAAGCGGTGCGGAGTATCATTCCCCAGACGCATTTTCCGGTTCTCCTCGTACTCCGAATACGACCCCTCGAAGAAATACACCTGCGAATCTCCCTCAAATGCAAGAATGTGAGTGGCTATCCTGTCCAGGAACCACCTGTCATGTGAAATCACAACCGCGCATCCGGCAAATTTCTCCAGGCCCTCCTCCAATGCGCGGATTGTATTCACATCCACATCATTGGTAGGCTCGTCAAGAAGGAGGACATTTCCTTCATCCTTCAAGGTCAGGGCAAGATGAAGCCTGTTACGCTCGCCGCCCGACAGTATTCCGCAGAGCTTCTCCTGGTCCGCACCCGAGAAATTGAATCTGGATACATATGCCCTTGCGTTCACCTCGCGCTTTCCGAGTTTCACGAAATCGGAGTTCCCGGCTATCGTTTCATAGACTGTCTTGTCGGGGTCGATACTCCTGTGCTGCTGATCCACGTATGCAAGTTTCACGGTCTCCCCGATCTCGATGCTGCCTGAATCAGGCTTCTCATATCCCATGATCAATCTGAACAGAGTGGTCTTTCCTGCACCGTTAGGTCCTATGACCCCGACGATGCCGGCCGGCGGAAGCACAAAACTCAGATGTTCGAACAGGAGTTTGTCTCCGAAAGCCTTCGACACATCATCAAACCTGATGACCTTGTTTCCGAGCCTCGGTCCGTCAGGGATGAAAATCTCCAGCGAAGCTTCCTTCTCCCTTGCATCCTGTCCGGCAAGTTTCTCGTATGCCCCGAGCCTGGCCTTTGATTTGGCCTGCCTTGCCTTGGGTGCCATCCTTACCCACTCAAGCTCTCTCTCAAGGGTCTTTCTCCTCTTGCTCTCCTGCTTCTCCTCCATCTCAAGCCTTCTGGTCTTCTGGTCCAGCCATGAAGAATAATTCCCTTTCCACGGAATGCCCTCGCCTCTGTCAAGTTCGAGAATCCACCCGGCGACATTGTCCAGGAAATAGCGGTCATGCGTCACTGCTATGACCGTACCCTTATACTGGTGCAGATGGGCCTCGAGCCACTGTATGCTTTCGGTATCGAGATGGTTCGTCGGCTCATCCAGAAGCAGCACATCAGGCTGCCTCAGAAGAAGACGGCAAAGAGCCACCCGTCTTCTTTCACCTCCGCTCAGTTTTGCTATCTTCGCGTCAGGCGGAGGACACTGGAGCGCATCCATGGCCCGCTCAAGCTTGGCATCTATCTCCCATCCGTCACAATGCTCGATCTTCTCCGTGAGTTCACCCTGCCGCTCTATCAGCTCCGCCATCTCTTCATCGGACATCGGCTCGGCGAACTTCATGTTGACCTCCTCGTATTCCTTCAGAAGATCCATTACCTCCTGCACACCTTCCTGCACCACTTCAAGCACCGTCTTGTCCGGATCCATCTGCGGCTCCTGCTCCAGATAGCCTACAGAATAACCCGGTGCCCATACCACTTCTCCCTGATAGGATTTCTCCACCCCGGCTATAATCTTGAGCAATGTGGACTTTCCTGAACCGTTCAGACCGATGATACCGATCTTGGCTCCGTAGAAGAACGACAGGTATATATCCTTCAATATCACCTTATTGTTATGAGGCAGTATTTTACCGACCCCATTCATCGAGAAAATCACTTTTTCGTCTGCCATGATAAAACAGTTTACCGTATTTTATAGAATCACCGGACAAAAATAAGAAAAATGCGTCTCCAAACAAAACCCATATCCCTATCCGGTTGACTGTCTTATCCTTTTGCACCACTCTCGCGGGGCTTCCATCATGAAGGCGCGGAAAGAGATGTTGAACGAAGCCATGGAATTGAAGCCGGAAAGACTGGCCATTTCGTTTATCCTCAACGAGGGGTTTTCCTTGAACAGCTCCACGGCATATCTGATCCTGTACCGGTTGACATACTGGCAATAATTCAAGCCCGTGAAGCGGTGGATAGCCATAGAGACATATGCCTTGTTAGTATAAAGACGTCTTGCCACATCGTTGATACCGAGATTCCCGTCAAGAAAAGGCCTGTCGGTGATGAAATAATTCTCCAGTCTGGAATACACGTAGCTGATCGTATCGTCCTTCTTCCCCGCTGCAGCACCGGATTCGGTGCAGGCTTTTCCGGGTGACCTGCAGGGACTCCCGTCCTCTTCTTCCCGGCATCCCTTGTCTTCCCGCTTCCGACGGTGCGGCAGATTCTTCACTGTATGATATGCCGCAAAAGACAATGCAACCACAGACACCAGGATCAATAAAACAGTTTTCATAGTTTAGATCTTATAATCTGTTCGTCCGACAAAATTACAAAATAACCTCTCTCTGAACTGTATTCGGAGAGAGGCCGGCTCAAAGATTTTCTTTTTTTGAAAGAAATTTCTCTTTTTTCATATTCTTCATTTCATCTCCGGAAGATTTTCCTTCTTCCGTGTCTTTTTTTCACCTCCTCCTTTCAATGAGTCGAATCCGAGACCGTAGACCCCCATTACATTGGATACGGACAGGAAAGCCTTCGGGTCGATGGATTTCACATATCGCAGCAGAATATTCAGGTCAGTCTTCCTGGTCAGGATCATAAGGATGTCGCTCTCAGACTTGGTGTACCATCCTTCAGCCTTGATAAGCGTGACTCCGCGTCCCAGGTTCCTGATGACGGCATCGGCTATCTCTGCATAATGCTTCGAGAATATGAACACCTGCACGGACTGCTTGGTTCCGGACAGATACAGGTCCACCGCATAACCGTTCACTGTTATGAGGATAAGTCCGTATATGGATGTAGCAAGCTTTTCAGGGAACGGTATCACAGTCTCCGTACCGACATAATATGACGGGAACGCCATGGAAGACAGGATAATCACCACATCCATGAGCAGGATAAGCCTTCCCGGTGAGACATTCCTGTACTTGGAGACCATCAAGGCTATGATGTCGGTACCGCCGGAACTTCCACCCTGGGAAATGGACATGCCTATTCCTACTCCAGTCATGACTCCGCCTATGATTGTGCACAGCATCTTCCCGTTCGATACTGCAAGTTCCTGCGAGATATATTCCGGAATCAGCGGAGGGAGGATATTCAGAAGCACGGACGTGAACACTATGGCATAGATGGTCTTGCCGCCGAATCCACGTCCCATGACCTTGAAGGAGATGAGCAGCAGGATCAGGTTGATGGCAAAATAGGTATAGCCCATCGGAAGTCCGAATGCATAATATACAATGGCACTCAGACCGGACACCCCTCCCCCGATAAGGTTATTGGGAATCAGGAAGATGGACCAGCCCGCCACATAGCAGAGCAGACCGATCGAAATCAGAAGATATTCCTTGATTGTTATCCAGACCGATTTTCTCAGTTCATGCATCTTTCTTCTATTTTTTCTTTACCGGAAGTCCGGTCTTGATTTCCTCAAAGCCTTCCCCATACACGCTCGTGGCAGTGGAGACAGATACGAATGCCTTGCTGTCTATATGCTTTATCGCAGCCACTATCTGGTGGAGCTGCGTCTTGTAGGCCACAATCAGCAGCACCTTGTTGTCGTTCTTGGAATACCAGCCCTGAGCGTAAAGGGCAGTCACGCCGCGGTCCATGTTCCCGATGATGAAGTCGGCTACATCCTGGTACTTGGAAGAGAATACAAGTATCTGGACAGAGGATTTCCTTCCGAGAAGGATGGCGTCTATCATGAAGGAGAATGTGATCATGGTAGCATAACCGTATACCATATCCTCCACCGTCTTTCCCGGGATGAGCAGCACGGACGCGATTATGAACATGTCCGAATACAGATAGACCTTGCCGGGAGAGACTGGCCAGTACTTGTTTATTATCATGGCCGCTATGTCTGTACCGCCGGAGCTTCCGCCTCTGAGAAGCACAAGTCCGATACCTGCGGACTCGACTATTCCACCTACCACGGCGACTACCAGACGCTCGTCGAAATGGGCCACAAGACAGTCGAAATCCGGCAATATCTTGAACAGGACCGTGGACAGGAGGATTACATAGATAGTCTTGAATCCGAATCCCTTGCCCAGAACCAGAAAGCCCATGATCAGAAGCAGCGCATTCAATACGAAGAAAGAGTATGACACCGGGATACCGGTCGCGAAATAGATGATGGTACAGAGACCGGTACCTCCACCGCTGGCAATACCGTTAGGTATCAGGAAGGAGGTCCATCCCATACAGTAAAGCAGAGTCCCCACTGTCACCAGGCCATAATCCCAGATAACAGAAAAAACGCGTTTGGCTGAAAGCATAAAGGTCTATATCAGGTTATTTTATGACAATATTCACGATCTTGCCGGGCACGACTATCACCTTGACTATCGAAGCCCCGCCCACATATTTGGCCGTAAGCGGATTCTGTCTCACTTCAGCTTCGACTTCATCCTTTGACATGCTCTTGGAAAGGTCCACGGTGAATCTGGTCTTGCCGTTGAACGAGACTGCGTACGTGCAGCTGTCCTCCACGGTATAAGCTTCCACATATTCAGGGAAGGAAGCGTATGATATGCTCTCGCTGTGTCCGAGTGCTTCCCAAAGTTCTTCGGATATATGAGGGGCGAAAGGAGAAAGCAGGATCACGAGAGGCTCCAGGATTTCCCTTTTGTTGCACTTCAGCTCATACAGTTCGTTGACGGCAATCATGAAGGCGCTGACCGTGGTATTGAAGGAGAAATTCTCGATATCGGTCTTTTCCTTCCCTATCAGCTTGTGAAGTGTCTTGAGTTCGGCAGGAGAAGCCTTACCGTCTGTCACGATAAAGCCGTCACGGTCATAGAAAAGCCGCCAGAACCTTTTCAGGAACCTGTTCACACCGTCGATACCTTTCGTGTCCCATGGCTTGGACTGCTCCACCGGACCGAGGAACATCTCATAGAGACGCAAGGTGTCCGCTCCGTAGGTATCGCAGATCATATCAGGATTCACCACATTGAACATGGACTTGCTCATCTTCTCTATTGCATATCCGCAGATATATTCTCCATCCTCCAGGATGAACTCAGCATCAGCGAAATCTGGCATCCATTTGCGGAAGGCATCGATATCGAGTCTGTCGTTATGCACGATATTCACGTCCACATGAATCTCGGTGGTCTCATATTGATCCTTCAGGCCGCAGGAGACGAAGGTGTTCGTATTCACTATCCTGTAGACGAAGTTCGACCGTCCCTGGATCATGCCCTGGTTGACAAGTTTCCGGAACGGCTCATTCTCGCAGACATATCCGAGATCATACAGGAACTTGTTCCAGAAACGAGAATATATCAGATGGCCGGTGGCGTGCTCCGTCCCTCCGACATAAAGGTCCACGCTTCTCCAGTAGCTGTCCGCCTCCTTGCTTACGAGCGCATCGTCATTATGTGGATCCATGTACCTGAGATAATATGCGCTGCTGCCTGCGAAGCCCGGCATGGTGCTCTTTTCCAGAGGCCAGCCTTCGTATGTCCAGTCTTCAGCCCTGCCAAGAGGCGGTTCTCCGGTCTCGGTCGGCAGATATGTGCTTATTTCCGGCAGCTTCAGCGGCAGCCTGTCTTCCGGAAGAGGAGTGGCTATGCCGTCCTTGTAATACACAGGGAATGGCTCTCCCCAATATCTTTGACGGGAGAATATGGCGTCCCTCAGCCTGTAGTTGACCTTCCTGTGACCGATTCCTGTCTTCTCGACATATTCTATGGCTGCAGGGATAGCTTCCTTCACGGTCATTCCATTGAGAAAACCGGAATTGCACATTATGCCGTCCTTCGCATCGAAACTGCTCTCGCTTACATCGCAGCCTTCAATAAGAGGTATGATCGGCAGATTGAATGTCCTGGCAAAAGCATAATCCCTGCTGTCATGCGCAGGAACAGCCATTATGGCACCCGTACCATAACCGGCAAGGACGTATTCGGATATCCATACGGGCACCTTGCCGCCTGTCAGCGGGTTGACCGCATATGAACCGGAAAAGACTCCGGTCACTTTTCTGGTCTCCGCTATCCTTTCCCGTTCCGTCTTCTTGCGCGCCATCGCAAGATATTCTTCCACAGCCTTCTTCTGCTCCGGAGCCGTGAGCTTTTCCACCCATTCGCTTTCAGGTGCAAGAACCATGAATGTCACCCCGAAGACCGTATCCGCCCTTGTGGTGAAGATGGTCATGTCATATTCCTTGTTCCCGTTATATGCCTTGAAGACGATTTCGGCACCGTACGAACGTCCGATCCAGTTTCTCTGCATATCCTTCAGGGAATCTGTCCATTCCAGTCCGTCCAGATCATCAAGAAGCCTTCCGGCATATGCAGACACTCTGAGCTGCCACTGCTTCATCATCTTCTGCTCCACAGGATGACCGCCACGGACCGAATACCCCTCCTTCACTTCATCATTGGCAAGCACAGTCCCGAGTGCAGGACACCAGTTTACTGCTGTCGTCCCCTGGTAGGCGATGCGGTAATTCATCAGGACATCCGACTTCTCCTTTTCCGACATGGAATTCCATCTTGCAGCGGTAAAGGTCATTTCCTCCCCGCAGGCAGCATCGACCCCTGCCGTGCCGTTGGCGGCAAAGGCATCCACAAGTTCGGATATGGGTCTGGCAGACTGCCGGCTGTTGTCATAATATGACGAGAACATCTTGAGGAAGGCCCATTGGGTCCATTTGTAATATGCAGGATCACAAGTGCGGACCTCCCTTGACCAGTCGAACGAGAATCCTATCCTGTCCAGCTGCTCCCTGTACCTTGCGATATTCTTCATCGTGGTCACTGCCGGATGCTGTCCTGTCTGGATAGCATACTGCTCGGCAGGAAGGCCGAATGCATCATATCCCATAGGGTGCAGGACATTGAAGCCGCAAAGACGCTTATATCTGCTGTATATGTCACTTGCTATATATCCGAGCGGATGCCCCACATGAAGACCGGCCCCTGAAGGGTACGGGAACATGTCCAGCACATAGAACTTCGGTCTGGACGGATCTTCCGCCACTTTGAATGTTTCATGCGCAGCCCAGTAAGACTGCCACTTTTTCTCTATTTTCTTGAAATCGTAATCCATATACGGGAAATTTGTGCGCAAAGATAATCATTTAGATGAATTAATATAACGTCACATGATACCGAACTTCCTTCTCTCGTTCTTCTTCACAAGGCGGAATTCCACAGGTATGGTCATCGATGTCCTGACCTTCTGCCCGCGCAGCCTGCCGGGACGCCATTTTGGAGAAGCCTCTATCACCCTGACCGCTTCGTCGTCAAGCAGAGGGTCGACGCTTTTGGCTACCGAGACATCCCTGACCTTTCCATCCTCGTCAATGATGAAGTTCACCTGCACTGTCCCCTGTATGCCATCCCGGACGGCTTCCGGTGGGTAACGCAGGTATTGGTACACCCATTTCTCGAGGAACTGCCGCGGATCCTGGCTGTTCAGGAACATAGGCCTGACATCGCAGTCATAATACGGGACCACATCATCCTGTCTGCCCGGCTTTTCCATCTCCGGTTCATTCCTGAAGGTGATATCCCTGTCTGTATTGGAAAGTTCAAGCACGAAATTGTAGATATACTCCAGTTCCTTCTCCATCATGCCGTAATCCAGGATTGAACCGGTATCCTTGGGTGTGTTATGCTCCGGGTATTGTCCTGTAGTGAAATGGACCGCCGGAATCTCCTTTGAATAGAAGGCACGGTGGTCGGAAGGATACTGCTCGTCGGCACGGATCTCCGGATGCACGGGCTGCAGCTGTCCGGAAAGTGTGGAAATGATGGAGTCCAGATCTGAATTCGAGGCCGTATAAGCATAGAATCCGTTTTCCCCGGTTCCGACCATATCAAGATTCACCATGGCATCGATAAGTTCCGAATCTGAAAAGGAGCGGTTCAGGAAATACCACGCCCCGGCATATGTTTCAGAAGAAGCCCCGAACCCTATGAATATCACAGACCGCCTGAATATCAATGAATTCGTCGAAACAAGGCGGGCAAGTTCCAGCATCATGGCGACTCCGGAAGCGTTTCCGTTCGCACCGGTGTATATCTGCGTGACCTTGCGGCCGTCCACAGTCATCACATTCGTACCTATATTGTCCATTCTGGCTCCGATCACGATATAATGATCCCTCAGAGACCTGTCATAACCCTGGATGAAGCCATACACATTCCTGGAGGTCAGGGTATCCCCCTGGCTCCTGGAAATCCCGAACACGTCCCCTTCCCGTGGTGTCAGCATCTCCACCCCGTATTGCTTGAGGCAGTCGTAGACGTACTCAGCCACCGCCTTCTCTCCATCCGAACCTGGCTTCCGGCCTTCAAATTCCGCCGAAGTGATATAATCGACATGCTTCCTGAAGGAAGCCACTGTCTCACTGTCGTACAGACCTGCATATGCATCCGCAGGCTCCTGATATTGTGCACCTGCCGGAAAGACAGAAAACACCGCCATGACAATGACGGCAATCACAAAAGTTCTCATAAGCTCCGACTATTCATTTACAAGAATCCACACATCGTCAGGACAGAAGGGCTCCGCCTTGACCTGCTTCAGGGAATGGAAGGCTTCGCGCAAGGTATTGGCTGGAGAAACGGCTACAGCATTGAAACCGTTTCTGAAACTCACCAGAATCGGGTTATAGGACTTCTCCGAAACCTTGCTGAACAGCGCCTCGGCATTGTGCCGGCTTTTGAAAGACCCTACCACTATGTAATACCGCGAATCAAGTTTCGTAGTGAACAGCCCTCCCAGCGAGGACGGATTGAGGATGGTCCCCTGTATCTGCGCCAACGAATCCATGAGGGCAATCGAATCCTCCTTCTCCTTCTGCACAGCGGCAAGGGAATCCACCCTGGCCTGTCTGACTGCCTCCTCGGCCTTCAGCTTCTCTATCCGCATCATCTCCAGCTCTTCGGCAGTAGGCCTTCCGGCAAGTTTCCTGAACATGTCACAGCCGCCGAGAGAGAAAACGGCAGCAAGGGACAACACGGCAAATACTGTTCTGTACAGGGTTTTCATTTCAAAAATCAGTTAGCATATCTTTGCAAATTTAACCAATTCTTGCGCCTACTCAAAATAAAAGTGCATATATTTGCATCAAGTACTTATCACGGTTTGAACATGTCATTCTGGAAAAACTTGAAGGACCAGCTGCGCTCCATCACCAGCCTGTCCGAACACATAGATACGGCTGCTGCCGAGACCAGCATCAGGAACAGCATCTACTTCAGGGGGCCCAATGTATGGATACTCTTCTTTTCCATCATCATCGCCTCTGTCGGTCTGAACGTGAACTCCATTCCGGTCATCATCGGAGCCATGCTGATCTCTCCTCTGCTCGGCCCTGTATTCGGCATCGGACTGGGACTGGGGATCAATGACACAGGGCTGCTGAAATCGTCATTGAAAAACACGCTCGTGATGATGGGGATAAGTATCGTGGCGTCATTCCTGTATTTTCTAATCACGCCGCTGAACCTTTCAAACCCCACAGAACTGCTTGCCCGCACCAATCCTACCATATATGATGTACTCATAGCGCTTTTCGGCGGTTTTGCCGGAATATTCGAGCTCAGCAGGAAAGAGAAAGGCACAGTATTCTCCGGGGTGGCGATCGCCACTGCCCTGATGCCGCCTCTCTGCACGGCAGGATTCGGGCTCGCCAACGGGAATCTCGGGTATTTTGCAGGGGCTCTGTATCTGTTCACCATAAACTGCATATTCATCATCCTGGCCACATACCTGACGGTCAAGTACATGAAATTCGAACAGTTCGAGTACAAGGATGAAAAGGCGGGCAAGCGGGCCAGAAGGTTCATCACAATAGTCACCGTCATCGTCGTCGTGCCGAGCATCTGGTCCGCCATAATAATGATCCGCGAAAACACATTCAACGAAAACGTATCGGAATTCATAAATGCGAACAAGGATCAGTACAACGGCTATATCATGGACTACAAGACCGAGCACCGGAACGGCTCCCGAGTGGAGATATACTTTACCGGAGAGCCATTGTCCGCTTCCGAGAAGAACAATCTCATCGAGTCGGCCAAGGAATTCGGTCTGAAACCGGAACAGATCATAATAAAGGAACATGCCATAGGGGAAAACACGGATGAAGCGGAAATCCTCAAGGGAATATACGAGAGGACAGACAGCGAGATAATCCGCAGGGAAGACGAAATCAGGAAACTCGAAGACGAACTGAAGAAGCTGCATGAATCCGACATACCTTATGTCCAGGTCACGAAAGAAGCCTTGAACCAGTATCCGGGGATAGAATCCATGTTCATCGCACGCGGAGCGGAAGTCGTAAAGGATGGCTACGCGAAGACTGACGGCATCCTGGTCCTGGTGTCCACATCCAGGCCTCTTGACGAAGACGACAGGATAAGACTTTCCGACTGGCTGAAGATAAGACTTGCCTCCGACAACGTACGGCTGTATGAAACCGCTTCCGGGGCCAAGGAGAAAATATCCGAATAAACGCCGATGAATCCCAGTATCCATATCGGGACAGCTATGGCGTCGGTCATTCTCGGCCTCTGCTTCCGGAGTCCGGTCCCGGCAGGAGCGCCCGGAGCTGGATGGCCGGAGGAAAACCGCCCTGACGGCATAAACGATGAGCTGCTGCTGGAACATGCCATGGAATCTTCACCTGCCACATGCCACAGGAAGGATTCAGTGGTCATCCGGTTTCTGGGAGACGTGATGCTGCATCAGGCCCAGATAGAGAATACCATGACCGATGACGGCGTTTTCGATTTCTCCGGATATTTCAGGGACATAGAGAAAGACCTTGGCGAAGCTGACCTTGCAGTGGCGAACATGGAATTCACGCTTGCCGGAGAACCGTATACGGGCTACCCGGCGTTCAGCGCCCCTGACTCTTACGTGGAATATATGGCGGACTGCGGCATCGACATATTCCTTACGGCAAACAACCACATACTGGACAAAGGGGAAAAGGGGCTGGAAAGGACTTTGGCAGTGTACAGGCAGATTGAACGCGACAGGGGCATCAGGATGACCGGAAGTGCCGAAAACGCTGAGACGGACACATACACCAATCCCCTCTTTCTTTCTGTGAAAGGTGTGAGACTGGCATTCATCAATTTCACCTACGGGACCAATACCGGATTCGGGAAGAAATACCCCGGGACAAGGTTTGCCGACAAGGACGAAATAACGGCGGCAATCAGGAAAGCCGAAAAGCTGGATGCCGACTGCATAATAGCCCTCCCGCATTGGGGCGAGGAATACCGCACCGGACACTCTGAAGCCCAGGAAGAACTTGCCTTATGGCTTGCAGGGAACGGAGTCGACCTCATAGTAGGGTCGCATCCGCATGTCGTCCAGGACACTGACACATTCACAGTGGAGGACGCCGGCGGCAATGTCCGCAATGTCCCTGTCATCTATTCTCTTGGCAACGCCATTTCAAACATGAGCGCGCCGGACACGCAGATAGGTCTCATGCTGGAAGCCAGGATCCACCTGGACAGCCATGGAGAGATGGAGGGAATCAGCTGCATATTCCATTTCCTCTGGTCCTCGCTTCCCGGCAGACTGGCGGATACGCACACCACAGTGAAGGTCAAGGACTATATAGGACATCGCGGGAGATGGAAACAGAAATACGAATATGACAAGATGGTATCCACATACTGCAGAATAAGGAAAGTCACCGGAATAACGGACTAAAAAAAACATAAGTTCGATGAATTTCAATTTATTGAAAGGCATCGAATTACCTCTGAAGGAGCAGGATAAAGTCCTGCGACGAGCCCCCAGCGAGGGGGCGAATGGGGGTGGCGCCTCTTGAAAAGGGGCTGTCGCTACAGCGACTGGGGTTTAAGACAACCGGATTTCGAAGAAATCCTTAACGACTGTTCGACGAATTCCCTGGTGCTGAACAATATAAATTCGTCGAACTGACGTTAAAGAAACTACCGCAATGAAGAAAACAGTCAAACTGGAAAACATGGATCCGATGGAGATATACGGTCCAGGGAACAGGATACTTGAAGCTCTTTGCAGCTGGTATCCGAGATTGAAGGTCGCAGCACGGGGAGATGAAATATTCCTGGACGGTCCGGAAGAGGATTGCGAAGACTTTTCCGTGAAGATCGGCCTTCTGACAGAGAAAAGGCTGCATAAAAGAAACCTCACGCCATACGATGTCGAAGACTTGTTCGACGACAATTCCGCAGCGGAAAGATTCATCCCGGCGGGAGACTCTGTCATAGTCCACGGACTTGACGGAAGACCGATAAAGGCCAGGAACAAGACCCAGGAAAAGATGGTGTCCGCCTATTTTGAAAACGATCTGGTGTTCGCCGTGGGGCCAGCCGGGACAGGCAAGACATACGTGGCTATCGCCCTTGCCGTAAGGGCATTGAAGCACAGGGAGATAAAGAGGATTATCCTGACACGGCCGGCAGTAGAGGCGGGTGAAAGGCTCGGATTCCTGCCCGGAGACCTGAAAGACAAGCTCGATCCATATCTGCAGCCGCTATACGACGCTTTGCGCGACATGATCCCTGCAAAGAAACTTAACGATTTCATGGAAGAAGGGATAGTCCAGATAGCCCCTCTGGCATATATGCGCGGGCGTACTCTGGACAAGGCCTGCGTTATACTTGATGAAGCCCAGAACACCAACCTCGGCCAGCTCAAGATGTTCCTTACACGAATGGGATGCGATGCGAAATTCATTGTCACCGGAGACGCCAGCCAGATAGATCTCCCGGACAAAAGGGAATCCGGACTGATGAAGGGAATAGACCTTGTCAAGGACATAAAGGGGGTCAGCTGCATCTTCTTCAAGCCCGAGGATATAGTAAGGCATCCGCTTGTCAGCAAGATCGTGAAAGCGTTCGACAGTGCAGACAAGAGCAGAACAGCAGAAAAGGGTGCCCCTGATTGACCGGGCCACCCTTTTCTGTTCCGTACTTCCCTGTAAAGACTAAAGTCCGTTCTCCACAATAGTGGAATACTTGTTATAGCCTTCCTCGTACTGAGGTCCTTTCTCGCGGAAACGGTAATAGATGTTCTTCAGATACTCAGCGATGCTCACCTTGATCTGGTTGTCCTTGGTCAGGCTGAATGCCTTCTCGAACGGCTCTATGGCGTTCATCAGGGCTGACTCAAACTCCTCGATAAGCGCCATGTATTTTGCATCGTCGAATTCGTTGGCTGCCTTATCCTGGAGTTCAAGAGCCTCATTGTAATAAAGAATGCCTATGCCGATGAAACCGAATTCATAATTCGGATCGATTTCATTTGACTTGAGGTACGATTTGATAGCTTCTTCCTTATGGCCGAGCTTGTTGTGGATGTCACCCTCTACATAATAAAGCGAGGCATTGTTCGGTTCGTTCTTCTTGGCAGCGTCAAGAAGGGAGAAAAGCTCGTCAGGCTGGTCACCGCTCTCGATATAATAGTTGATGAGACCGATGATGATGCTCTGGTTCTGAGGATAAGCAGAGAATCCGTTCTCGAGGACCTTCTTGGCTTCCTCCTTGTCTTCGAGATTGTTGTAAATGTCAGCCAGTTTGGCATATACCTCGCCATCCTCTGCGTAATCGAGTTCAAGGCATCTCTTGAAGAACGGCTCAGCCCTCTGATAGTCTTTGGACATCCATGCTGTGAATCCTGCATTGTATACGGCCATGGTATCGATGACAGGTACAGGAGCTGCCTCTGATGCGATGACTGCCTTCTCGAAGCACTCGCTTGCAGACTTCAGGTCACCGAACATGTATTCATTCATACCCTGCTCCACGTATTTTGCTGAAATACCCTTGATGCCGGCATCGATATCCTTTGTCTTGCTGCCTTTTGCATCGACCTTGGCTGCTTCGAGATATGCATTCAATGCCATGTCCAGCGCATCTTCATATACAGGTGCGGTGACCTCTATGATGGCCAGCTGGTTGTTTGCATTGAAATAATAGTTCATTGTCTTGTAAGTCTCCTTGATGTACGGCTCGCCGGCAAGAGTGACATTCTGCGTGGATGTCGGTTTGTCATTGCCCATGATGAAGGCGAGTTCCTGCTTGTTGGCACCTACCCAGCCATTGCCCATAGGTGCGGTAAATGCATCCATATATGCATCGGCGAGTTTGATCCAGGTTGCAGGTTTAAGCGCTTTCTTGGGGTTTTCAGTGGCTGCCGCCGCGCTTTCGACCGCTTTCTTGGCATCTGCAGGAGTTTTCACCTGCGCATCGGCTATCTGGATAGCAAGCAGAACCGCCAATGCCATAAAAATTCGTTTCATAACTAATCCGATTAATGATTTCAATGTTATCAATAATTAAGTTCATTCAGTCTTTGCCTCCGGTTCCTGTCCGGCATCAGATGCTGTCCCGTCGGTCACCGGTCCGTCAGACGCAGGCTCATCCGCCTCTTCATTCCTGCTGACAGCAGATACTGCGGCTATGGCATCCCCGTCCTTGATATTTATCAGGCGTACACCCTGTGTAGCCCTGCCTGCGACCCTTATGTCGGATACATTCATCCTGATAGTGAGTCCTGACTTGTTTATTATCATGAGGTCATTATCGTCCGTCACATCCTTTATGGCCACGAGTTTTCCAGTCTTGTCCGTGATATTCAGAGTCTTGACCCCTTTGCTTCCTCTATGCGTAGTCCGGTATTCATCATAGTCGGAGCGTTTTCCGTATCCGTTCTCGCTGACTACAAGTATCGTATGACGTGCAGCATCTTCTGCTTCCGGATCATGGCATATCATGCCTACCACCTCGTCTTCGTCGCTGATATTTATGCCTTTGACTCCAGAAGCGGTCCTGCCGAGCGGTCTTGCATCCTCTTCATTGAATCTGGCGCAGCAGCCGTTCTTTCCGGCCAGGAGTATCTGGCATCTGCCGTTTGTCATCGAGGCCTCGAGAAGTTCATCCCCGTCCCTGACGGTAATGGCATTGACACCGTTGGTCCTCGGTCTTGAGTATGCCTCCAGAAGCGTCTTCTTGATGATTCCTTTCCTGGTGACAAGTACGATGTAATTGTTGTTTATATAGTCTTCATCCTTGAGGTTCCGCACATTTATGAATGCCTTCACGGTGTCGTCAGGCTCTATGTTGATCACATTCTGGATGGCACGCCCTTTCGAGGTCCTGGTGCCTTCAGGGATTTCATAGACCTTGAGCCAGAAGCATCTGCCGTTCTTTGTGAAGAGCAGCATGGTGCTGTGCATGTTGGCCACGTAGATATATTCGATGAAATCCTCGTCACGCGTAGCGCTGCCTTTCATGCCGACGCCTCCCCTGTTCTGGGTGCGGTATTCGGCAAGCGGAGTCCTCTTGATATATCCGAGATGGGATATGGTGATGACCACATCCTCGTCAGGGTAGAAATCCTCAGGGTTGAACTCCTCTGCCGACAGGGCTATTTCCGTCCTGCGCGGGTCACCGTATTTCTGCTTGAGCTCCTGGAGTTCGTCCTTGATGATGCCCATCTGCTTGTCATAGCTTGCAAGCACTTCCTCACAGTAGTTGATGAATTTCATGAGTTCGTCGAACTCGGACTGCAGCTTCTCGCGCTCAAGTCCGGTGAGCTGCCTGAGCCTCATCTCGACAATCGCCGTCGCCTGGGCGTCAGAGAACGCGAAACGCTCCATGAGTTCGGATTTGGCCTGGTCCACGCTGCGGGATGCCCTGATGATGTTTATGATCTCGTCGATGACATCAAGAGCTTTCAGCAGGCCTTCGAGTATATGCGCCCGCTTCTTTGCCTTTTCAAGATCGAATTTCGTCCTGCGGACCACAACGTCGTGCCTGTGTCGGACGAAATATTTGATCATATCCTTGAGGCTCAACGTTCTCGGGCGGCCGTTGACAAGGGCGACATTGTTCACCGAGAAGCTCGACTGGAGCGGAGTATATTTGAAAAGCGTATTGAGGACCACATTCGAGTTCGCACCGATCTTCAGCTTTATGACGATACGCATACCCTTCCTGGTGGTCTCGTCATTCACATATACGATACCGTCGATCTTCTTGTTCTCCACAAGCTCCACGATCTTCTCTATGAGTTCGCGCTTGTTCACCATATACGGTATCTCGGTGACCACAATGGTCTCCCTGCCGGATTCGCTCACCTCGATTTCTGTCCGCGACCTGATGACTATCCTGCCCCTTCCGGTCTCGAAAGCATCCCTGATGCCCTGATGTCCCTGGATTATGCCTCCGGTAGGGAAATCCGGACCTTTGATATAATGCATCAGCTCATCGGTGGTGATTTCAGGGTTGTCTATATAGGCGCAAATGGCGTCACATGATTCCCCGAGGTTATGAGGAGCCATGTTCGTGGCCATTCCCACGGCGATTCCGGACGAACCGTTCAGCAGAAGCAGGGGGGCCTTCGTAGGAAGTACGGTAGGCTCCTGCAGGGTATCATCGAAGTTGTTCTGGAAATCCACCGTATCCTTGTCGATATCGGCCATCACCTCCTCGGTAAGCTTCTCGAGCTTGGCTTCAGTATAACGCATCGCCGCCGGAGAGTCACCGTCCATCGACCCGAAGTTACCCTGTCCGAACACGAGCGGATACCTCATGCTCCACGGCTGGGCCATCCTGACCATGGCATCATATACGCTGCTGTCGCCATGCGGATGATATTTACCGAGCACCTCACCGACAATCCTTGCAGACTTCTTTGTCTGGCCGGAATAGCCGAGTCCCAATCCCGTCATACCGAAAAGCACCCTTCTGTGGACCGGCTTCATCCCGTCCCTCACATCAGGCAGCGCCCTCGACACTATGACAGACATCGAATAGTCTATATACGAACTACGCATCTGCCTGTCGATATTCACCGTCTCAATCCTGCCTGAAGGCGTTTCTGTTTCAATTGGATTTATCGTATTATCCATATAATCACTCCTGTATTTCCACTATAAACATAGTCTGCAAAGATACTAAAAAAAACGTTTCCGACGCAAATGAGGATACAGTTTATTCCAAGATTTTAGTACATTTGCACTTCATAAACATAGACTGTAATGGAAATCAGGATATCGAGAGAACTTAATGTCATCATCAACTTCGCAAAAGAGGAGGCGATGAGGACGGGCAGCTACGGGATTTCCCCTGATCACCTGTTCCTCGGAATCATCAGACATAACGATAACGGAGCAGCCAGAGCCTTGAAAGCCCTCGGCATAGATCTGGAGGAATTCAAACAGTTCATAGACGGGAAAATAAGCACCGACAGATACATCCCGTTCTCTGAATCAGAACGGATATCCCTGTCCCGCGGTGCCTACAACATACTGAGTTTCACCATTCTGGAAGCTACGAGAACAATGTCAGGGACAGCACTTCCGGAGCATCTGCTCCTGGCCCTGTGCAAAGCTGCCTCAGGTGGATTCGGACAGACGTGGCTGAACGACAGGGGGACAGGCTACGACAGCGTCCATCATTACTTTGAAAACGCCGGAATACCGGACGGAGACGCCGGAGAATGGAATACGGGGAACGGCATCCAGGATGAAGAAAAGGAAGAAACCGGCAGAAAGCAGGAGGAAAGCGCCCTGGAGAAATTCGGCTACGATCTGACAGCTGCAGCCATGACAGGGAAGCTTGACCCCGTCGCGGGACGGGAAACGGAAATGCTGCGCGTCATGCAGATACTTGGAAGACGCAAGAAGAACAATCCGATGCTTGTCGGCGATCCCGGTGTAGGGAAATCCGCCATCGTGGAAGGCATTGCCGCAAGGATAGCAGCAGGCGATGTCCCGGAAGCGCTTGCAGGAAAGCGCATCATATCCCTGGACATGGCTGCCTTAGTGGCCGGGACCAGATACAGAGGTGACTTCGAAAAACGCATAAAGTCCCTGTTGAAGGAGATCGAAGGGAACAGCGACATAATAATCTTCATAGACGAATTCCACACCATAATAGGGGCCGGAGGAGCAGGAGGAAGCCTCGATGCCGCAAATATCCTCAAACCGGCGCTTGCCAGGGGCGGGATACACTGTATCGGGGCCACAACACTGGATGAGTTCAGGAAAACCGTGGAAAAGGACGGTGCCCTTGACCGCAGATTCCAGAAAGTGATCGTGGAACCTGCGGACGTGGAACAGACTGTCGGGATACTCAAACGGCTCCAGCAGAAATACGAGTTCCACCATCTGGTCAGATACACCGACAGCGCCATCGAAGCCTGCGCCAGGCTTTCCGACCGCTACGTATCAGGCAGATGTCTGCCGGACAAGGCCATAGATGCCATGGATGAAGCAGGTTCGATGGTGAATCTCAGGGCATCGGCCAGAAAGACGGAAGGATTCCCCCAGGTCACCGCAGAGGATATTGCCACAGTGATATCCACGATGACAGGTATCCCTGTAAACAAAGTGGCCGAGTCCGAGCAGACAAGGCTGTCGGGAATAGAAGAGGAACTGAGGAAAAAGGTAGTCGGACAGGACAAGGCTGTCGAAGAAGTGGCAAAAGCCATACGGAGAAACCGTGCCGGCCTTAAAGACCCGCACAGACCGGTCGGGTCATTCCTGTTCTGCGGACCTACCGGGGTAGGCAAGACTCAGCTTGCCAGAGCGTTGGCCGGATACCTGTTCGAGTCTGAAGACAATATGATAAGAATCGACATGAGCGAATACAGCGAGAAGTTCACCGCATCGAGACTGATCGGAGCCCCTCCAGGCTATGTCGGATTCGAGGAAGGGGGACAGCTGAGCGAGCGGGTAAGGAGAAAGCCTTACAGCGTAGTCCTGCTGGACGAGATAGAGAAAGCGCACCCGGACATCTTCAATCTGCTGCTGCAGGTCCTTGATGAAGGCAGGCTCACGGACAGCAATGGACGCACCGTGGATTTCCGGAACACAATCCTCATCATGACATCGAATGTCGGAAGCAGGGAACTTGACGAATTCGGCACAAGCCTCGGCTTCCCCACTTCAGCCGCCAGGCCTGACAGCAGGAAAAAAGACATTGTCGCAAAGGCCGTCAGAAGAATATTCCCGCCTGAATTCCTGAACAGGATAGATGAACTGATTTACTTCAACTCCCTGACCAGGGAAGATATCGGCAAGATCGTGGAAATCGAACTCCGGAAGCTTCGCGGAATGGTTGCCGGAGCCGGGTACAGGATAGTGATTCCTGCCTCCGTAAAGAAAAAGGTGACGGAAACCGGATATGATCCCGCATACGGGGCAAGGCCTCTGAAACGCGCCATCCGGAAATATATCGAAGATCCACTCTCCGAATTCATCCTGTCCAGACCGCTCAAGGACAATGGAGGACAGGCGAAAGACACCGGAACGCTTTATCTTGCCCTCGGCAAGGACGGTGAAAGCACAGAGGTTCGGATCAGAAGCTGACATCCTTGACTTCAAGGTCGAACTCCTTCATGAAATCGAGCACATTTTCCATAGTCTGTCCTGCAGATATGAAAGAGCAGATGTTTTCGAAAGAGAATTCAGTGTTTTTCATGACTTGTATTTTTTATGGTTGTTTTCCTGATTACGATGCAAAATTAACATCACTATGTACCAAAGCACGGCACATTCAAAAATAAAACTGGCAATTTTCGATCTTGACGGGACCTTGCTGAACACGATAGAGGATCTCGGCAGAGCATGCAACTTCGCCCTGGCCTCCTGCGGCTGTCCTGAAAGAGACCTCGGGGAATACAACAGGCTGGTTGGCCGCGGCATATACAACCTTTTCCGGGGAGCCTTGCCTGAAGGAAGGAAATCCGAAGAGATGGTGCTGAAGATGAAAAGTTTCTTCATACCATACTATAACATGCACAAGACCGACTTCACCAGACCATATCCTGGCATAGAAGACATGCTGCACAGCCTGGAGAAATGCGGCATAGCTCTGGCAGTGGCATCCAACAAATACCAGGAAGGCACGGAAGCTCTGGTAAAACGTTTTTTCGGGGAAAGAAGATTCCTGAAGATACTCGGGCAGAGGGATGGCATGCCCATAAAGCCGGATCCGGACATAGTGCATGAAATCGAAAACGCCTACAGGAATACCTGCGGGGACATTTCACCGCATGAAGTCCTGTATGCCGGTGATTCGGATGTAGATATGGAGACAGGGCTGAATGCCGGAGTGGTTACTGCCGGTGTCCTGTGGGGGTTCAGACCGGAAGAGGAACTCAAGTCCAGGCATCCGCATATTCTGGCAGACAGCCCGGCCGCACTGCTGGAAAAAATCCGGGAATGGAATCCGGAAATGCTCTTGAAACAACTTTACTGAATATGGAAAAAAGAAAGATCTTAACGGTTCAAGCCGTTGCCGTCCTGATCATGGCAACGGCAGCAGCCTTCAATGTCACCGCCGCAGACGGTGTCAGGGACAGGACGCCTGCAATATATCCTGACGCCACATACATGTTCGCCCAGAGAGACACATGCGAGCTGTTCATGGATGTCTACGAACCTGCGGAAGGAAGCAGCACGCAGATAGACGGGAAAGACAAGCCGACCGTGGTTTTCATGTTCGGCGGAGGATTCATTACGGGAAGGAGGGACGACCCGTACCTGACTCCATGGTACAAGGAGATGACAGACCATGGCTACAGGCTGATCGCCATAGACTACAGACTCGGGCTTAAAGGTGCGGACAACGTCGGCATCGCACAGGTGAACCTGCTGGACAACGCCATCCATCTCGCCGTGGAAGACCTTTTCAGTGCGACAAAGTTCATAATCGACAATGCCGGGACTCTCGGCGTAGACCCTGCCAATATCGTGATAAGCGGCTCGTCAGCAGGTGCCATCTCTGTCCTGCAGGCAGATTACGAACTCTGCAACCGGACCGGATATGCGGAAGGACTGCCTTCAGGTTTCCGTTATGCCGGAGTGATATCCTTCTCCGGAGGAATCCTGTCCAGACATGGAAAGCTCAAATACAAGGAAGAACCCGCACCTACCCTGCTTTTCCACGGGACAGCCGACCGGCTCGTGAATTACGGACAGATCCGGTTCTTCAATATCGGATTCTTCGGTTCGGACAAGATAGCGGAGAGATTCAGCAAGGCAGGATACAACTACAACATCCTGCGCTACCATGACTGCGGGCATGAAATAGCCTCAATCATGGACAGCACCACCGGATATCAGTTCGGTTTCATGGAGAGGAATGTCATGGACGGTGTCAGATACATTGTGGACATGACTGTTAAAGACCCTTCGGTAGTGAAAGTCGGAAGCCAGTCACGGAAAGAGCTTTATGGAGATTAGCACTCCCCATAAAGCCCTTGGAAACTGATTCTCCCGCCTTGACCGGCCCTCCGGAAAAGGGAAAGCCTAACCGAGAAGATTGTCAAGAGACAATTCCACGAGACGGCGGACATGCGGTTTATAATCAGTATTGCTTGATTTAAGAAAACGGTTTGCTATGATGCAGCAGACTGTTCCGGCATTATGTCCGAGATGCGCGGCAATCCCTGCTATGGCAGAACCTTCCATTTCGAAATTCGTGATCCTCCATTCCCCGAAACGGAACGAGGCGAAAGTATCCAGCATGTCCGGCATGGCCAGCGGCATACGCAGCACCCTGCCCTGAGGCCCGTAAAATCCGGATGCCGCTATGGTCATCCCCTTGATTGTCGAAGAACTGAATCTGGAAATCATATCCTCCCCGGCCTTGACGAAATACGGATCAGGGAGATGCCTGTTCCAATGGGTATGCGCCTTGAAAGCCTCCTCGATGTCAGTCATGGCAATCCTGTCCCTGTCAGCATACCAGTTCAGCAGCCCGTCACACCCCACGGAAACATGCGAAAAGACAAAGGACCCGAGCGGGATATCCGGCTGGACAGCCCCCGAAGTCCCTATCCTCAGTATGTTCAGCGATTTCTTTTCAGGTTTGATCTCCCTGGTGGAGAAATCGATATTGGCAAGAGCATCGAGCTCGTTCATGACGATATCGATATTGTCCGTACCGATGCCTGTCGACAGCACCGTCAGGCGTTTCCCCCTGTATTTTCCCGTCACCGACACGAACTCGCGTGACTGATGGCGGAATTCCTTGTCTTCGAGATATTCCGCTACCATATCCACGCGTCCGGGGTCGCCTACCAGTATGATATTGTCCGCAAGTTCTTCCGGTCTCAGGTGAAGATGGAACACCGAGCCGTCATCGTTTATTATAAGTTCCGATTCCCGTATCATATCAATGTCAATCCGACGGATTAAAGTTTATTCATATTGAACGGATACATTCCAAGAGGAAAGGTCATTCTATCCCTTCAAACACATATGGAGCGTAAATATAGCCGAAGAATTCGTACATAGGCTTCATGGAGTCCGTCACGCGCACCAGAAAATCATCGTATGAAGTCTTGTCTTCGCTCCAGGACACTTCAGACAAGGCAGCGAAGCGCGGAAGATCCATATGCTGGTAGTGGTCGAACGAAGCGATGTATTCTGTCCAGGTATTGGCCTGCACTCCTTTTATATGCTTCCTGACGTCCTCGTCCAGCTGGTCATACGGGTCGAAGGACCAGGCTTTTCTGAGAGAGACATAACCTCCGATCCCGAACGGTTCACCGTTGGCCTTCGGATCGGCTGTCTGATAATAATCGAGATAGAAATGGCTGTTCGGAGTCATGACCACATCATTGCCTTGTCTGGCCGCCTTTATTCCACCCGAAGGGCCACGCCACGACATCACTGTGGCCGTAGGAGTCACTCCCCCTTCCAGAATCTCGTCCCAACCTATGATTTTACGGCCTTTGGAATTCAGATACTGCTCTATCCTGTGCAGCAGATATCCCTGCAGCTGGCGTTCATTCTCCAGCCCTTCCGCCTTCATGAGCTTCTGACAGTCAGGACAGGTCTCCCATCTCACCGAAGGGCACTCATCGCCTCCGATATGGATGTATTCCGACGGGAACATCTCGCAGACCTCGTCCAGGACATCTTCAAGGAAGCTGAAAGTGGTCTCCTTGCCGATACAGAAGACATCATCGCTTACGCCCCATGTAGTCCACACCGCATACGGTCCGCCAGTGCATCCGAGCCACGGATAGCTTGTCAGTGCAGCTACGGCATGTCCCGGCATTTCTATCTCGGGTATCACCGTGATCTGCCTTGCGGAAGCATAGTCAAGTATTTCCTTCACGTCCTTGCGGGTATAATAGCAGCCTTCCCCGTACGGTGTGCCGTCGAATCCGGCAGCGGTATCATTCACCGAACCTATCTTGGTTTCGCTCCTGACTGCCCCGACCTCTGTCAAAAGGGGATATTTCCTGATTTCGAGACGCCATCCCTGGTCATCGGTGAGATGCCAATGCAGGGTATTGAGTTTGTGCAGGGCCATCATGTCGATGAATGTCTTGAGTTCCTCCACCGTGAAGAAATGCCTGCATGGGTCGAAATGCGCCCCGCGGTATGCGAAACGAGGCTTGTCCTGGATATACAGACCCGGAATGGTCAACGGTTCCCCCGGGGAAATCCCGGGTGCGGACTGCACAAGTATCTGGCTCATCGTCTGCAGACCCCACCAGACGCCCTTGGAAGAGCCTCCGGTGATGGATATGCCTTCCATATCGGCCTCAAGGACATACTCTTCCTCAGCCAGAGAGGCATCAAGGTACAGACATATGTCAGCCTTTTGTTCATTTCCCGTCAGTTTCACCTCAGGAAGCACCGTCTCGGACACTATCCTTGTGAAACCCGTGGAAAGGACCTCGGTACCCGGGGAATAAGGTTTGCGGAGAAAATCCGCCCACACCCCTACAAGCGGCTTGAGAGACCTGTCAGCCGGATACACGCTTAACCTGTCCGACGGAAGCTGTACCGTCATGCGCGTCTCTTTCATCTCGGACGGCTGAGGCACAATGCTTACGGCGCCGAGCTGTACGGCAAGGGCAAGAATTCCCGAAAAGGAAACCAGAATTTTTCTTAAAGCATCCATATTTCTTCTCTTATAAATCTATTTTATCCAAATATCGGTTTTTATTTTTTAAAATCACTCTTTATTGCAATATTTAACGTCAGTTTTTTACAAGTCGGGATAAAAAAGAATCAAATTGCAATGATATTATGGTTTTCCGGAAAATTCTGTCTAATTTAGTCACGATAAACATATTTCGACGTATTATGAATTTTGCTAAGACCTCTTTACTGATGGCAGCCTTGACCGTTTCATGGGCTGCATCGGCAATGGAGCAGACCGAATGGCATGATCCGCTGGTAAATGCCATAAACAGAGCTCCCATGCACACCAGCTATTTTGCATACCCCAACGCTGAAGAAGCAGCCGCGGAGTGCATGACAGCATCATCGAACTACATGTCCATAAACGGAGCCTGGAAATTCTTCTGGGTGAAAGACGCAGACATGCGCCCGCTCGACTTCTACCAGACTGGATTCAACGACAAAGGATGGGATTCCATGCAGGTGCCGGGCATCTGGGAACTTAACGGCTTCGGTGATCCGCTGTATAACAATATAGGATATGCATGGCAGTATCAGTTCAGGAACAATCCTCCTGAAGTCCCTGTCAAGAACAACCACGTAGGCTCATACCGCAGAGAAATCACCATTCCTGCAGACTGGGACGGGAAGCAGATAATCGCCCACTTCGGCAGCGTATCTTCGAACATGTATCTGTGGATAAACGGGAAATTCGTCGGATACAGCGAAGACACGAAACTCGAGGCAGAATTCGATATCACAAAATATGTGAAACCGGGGAAGAACCTCTTTGCATTCCAGGTTTTCCGCTGGTGCGACGGCTCCTATTTCGAGGACCAGGACTTCATGAGATATTCTGGAGTTGCACGGGACTGCTATCTTTATTCCAGGGAGAAAGTCCGCATACAGGACATCCGCGTAACCCCTGACCTTGACAGCGGATACAAGGACGGTTCACTCGATATCCGCCTCGATCTTACCGGAAACTGCGACATATCGCTCGTCCTCACCGGACCGGACGGAAAAAAAGCGGCAGAAAAACATATTTCCGGGAAAAAAGGCATCCAGAATGTCAGAATCGACGTATCCTCGCCTGCAAAATGGACAGCCGAGACACCTTATTTATATACATTGACTGCCACCTCCTCGGCAAAAGGTGCAGAAGAAGTGATTCCGGTCAAGGTCGGATTCAGGAAAATAGAAATGAAGAATGCACAGGTTCTTGTCAACGGCCAGCCGGTCCTCTTCAAAGGAGCCAACAGGCATGAAATGGATCCGGACGGAGGCTACATGGTCTCGAAGGAAAGGATGCTCCAGGATGTTCTCAGGATGAAGCAGCTCAATATCAACGCTGTCCGCACATGCCACTATCCTGACGACAGGTACTGGTACGAACTGTGTGACAAATACGGACTCTATGTAGTGGCCGAAGCCAACATAGAATCGCACGGAATGGGATATGAGGAGGAAAGCCTCGCAAAATTCCCGATCTATGAAAAGACCCATATGGAAAGGAACGAACGGAATGTCCGGAAGTATTTCAATCATCCGTCCATAATATTCTGGTCTCTCGGCAATGAGGCAGGGTTCGGTGTCAACTTCGAGAAATGCTACAACTGGGTGAAAAACGAAGACCCGTCCCGCCCTGTACAGTATGAACGCGCAGAGGGCAATGCCTATACGGACATCTTCTGCCCTATGTACTACACATATGACGCCTGCATCAGATATTGCGAAAGCAATCCTGACAAGCCTCTGATCCAGTGCGAGTATGCCCACGCCATGGGTAACTCCGAAGGAGGTTTCATGGAATACTGGGATCTTATACGTAAATACCCTGCATATCAGGGTGGTTTCATCTGGGACTTCGTGGACCAGTCCCCGAGATGGGAATCCGAAGGCAGGACGTTCTACGGCTATGCCGGGGATTTCGACCGTCATGATGTGGACAAGGACCAGAACTTCTGCAACAACGGCCTGATAAGCCCTGACAGGAGATTCAACCCGCATGCATACGAAGTGAAATACGTATACCAGTCCATCTGGGTATCACCGGAGGACCTGTCCAAAGGTACAGTATCCGTATTCAACGAATATTTCTTCCGCGACCTTTCCGCCTACCGCCTCGAATGGGAACTGACGGCTGACGGGAAAACGATGCAGACAGGATATGTGGATGACCTGGATATCGCAGCAAGGCAGACAGCTGAAGTAAACCTCGGCTATGACTACAGCCAGGTATGCGGATGCAAGGAGTGGATGCTGAACATTTACTTCAACCTCAAGAAGCAGGAAACACTTCTTCCTGCCGGATATACTGTGGCATACTGCCAGCTACCGCTTACCGGATACACATACGATGCCGGTCTGGGCAATGCCGTACGCAGCAACGAGACTATCCCTGCACCTGAAATAGCCGACAACGACCAGCGCTACCTGATCATAACAGGAGAGAACTACCGTATCGAGTTCACAAAGAGCACAGGCTTCATGTCACTCTACGAACATGAAGGCAGGACGCTGATGGAAAAGGGCACAGAACTGCGTCCTAACTTCTGGAGGGCAGGCACTGACAACGACTACGGAGCCGGGCTGCATAACAAATACAAGGTATGGAAGGACCCTGCCTTCAAACTGCACTCCCTTGAGCATGAAATCAAGGACGGCATGGCTTGCGTCACCGCCTCCTACGAGATCCCTGAGGTCAAGGCTTCCCTCGTGATGGAATATACCATAAACAATCAGGGCACAGTGAAGATATCCCAGAAGATGAAAGCAGGTGAAGCCGCAGGCGTACCTGACATGTTCCGCTTCGGGATGAGGTTCGAAATGCCTGAAGAGTACAACACTCTGGAATACTACGGCAAAGGTCCTTTCGAGAATTACGCCGACAGGCAGCACGCCGCCATGGTAGGACTGTACAGGCAAAGCGTGGAAGAGCAGTTCTACCCTTACATAAGGCCGCAGGAGACCGGGACAAAGGCCGGACTGAGGTGGTGGGAAGTCCTGGACATATCCGGATGCGGACTGAAATTCTCCAGCGACGGACCTTTCTCGGCTTCAGCCCTCGAATACAGCATCGAGATGCTGGATGACGGAGATGCCAAGAACAACAGGCATCCGTCGGATCTGGTCAAATCCGGCAGCACCAATATCTGCATCGACAAAGTGCAGATGGGACTCGGATGTATCGACAGCTGGGGAGCCCTGCCTCTGGACAAATACAGGCTCCACTACGGAGACTATGATTTCACTCTCATCATGCAGCCTGTAAAGCATCGGTTTGACATGAGGTAAACGCACCGGGAAAAAAACAAACACGATATGTGGCAGCGTATACAGACTTTATATTTGGCGATCGCTACTATCCTGATAGGATCGCTGTTTTTCAGCAAGGTAGCTACCATCTTCGGGGACGGGGAAGAGGCCCTGTACTATACCGAATATATCCCCTACATGCTTTTCGTGCTGATGACCTTTCTGACGAACTTCATCTGTCTGTTCCTTTTCAAGGTCAGGCTCGTACAGATGAGACTGTGTGTAATCGGCGCTATCGTACTTCTGGCTTTCCAGATATGGATCGGAGTGGACTACTTCTTCCCGGGCGATGAGCTGAAAGGGAACATAGTATATTCATTCACAGCGATATTCCCGATAATCGCCGCCATTCTGGACATCCTGGCAGCAAGGAACATTTTCCTGGATGAAGCCATGGTACAGTCCGCTTCACGGCTCCGGGCATCCAGAAAAAGACATTGACCCGCGTCACAAACACTTGTCACTCCATACCGCCGACTTTCTCCGGACTGCATTTTCTGAATCTTTCAAGAACAGCATCCGAATATGTCTTCGAGACAGGAAGCGGCGGTATTGAGTCATTTTCAAGATCGAGCCAATAGGCGTCCTTCTCCTTTCTGAGTACCCTGACCTTGTCGAGATTGACAATATACTTCCTGTGGCATCTGGCCAGCGGGCTGTCCCTGAAACTCTCTTCGACGGTCTTCAGGCGGCATCTGAGTATGTATGTCTTCAGTCCGCCTCCTGAATCAAGATACCAGACCTTTATATAATTGTCATCGGATTCTATATAATACATGTCCGCAGTCCTGACGGAAAGCTTCAGCGAACCTCCGCTGTCGAAAAGCGTGATCTTGTCCTCCTCCCTGGATGAAGGCACATCACCCGCAATCCCGCTGCTGCAGTTCATCAGGCTGATGGTCCTGTTCTTGTCCATTATAGTGAAGTACATGCCTGCCATGATGTACGGGATAATCAGAGATATGGAACCATACATCATGGCCTTTCCGAAAACCATCGCCCATGACTGGTCTGCAGGATGTATGACATCCATAGTGACCACCGTATACAGGATACATATCAGCACGACCTCAATGATGCACCACAGGATGTATCCGGCATAAGTCAGTTTGCAGACCTTGCCCGTCTGATACATCACCACGCGGCTTGTCACCAGAATCAGGATGGAGATGAAGGCGAAACCTGCCGTAATGAGAAATGTCGTGGAATTTCCCAGCCCGAACCACGCAGTGTCGGAAAAAGGTATGTAGAGATTCAGGAAAATGAGCGCGAACAGCACGGAAAACATCACCGTACCGATAAGACAATTCCTGTCAAGCAAGTATCGCGGCAGTACATTTTTCATTCCATTCCTGTTTTACCCTGCAAATATAAGAATTTTACCACAAATAGATAAAATACACCACATTTTCGAAATATAAGCCACAATTCCGGAAGAATTGCCACAATTATTTCCTACTTCAGGAAATTGAAAGTAATTTTGTGGACTTTTCAAGGAATTTTAGATAATTTGTTTTTATGAAAATTGTTGGAACAGGAAGCGTTATTCCTAAGAAAATCGTCACGAATGACATGCTTTCAGAATTCCTCGACACAAGCGATGCCTGGATATATCCGAGAACCGGGATCAAGCACCGCCACGTGATCTCTGACGAGAAACTCGAGGACATGGCCATAGAAGCTGCAAAAAAGGCTCTCGACAACGCCGGAATGAAAGCGGAAGACATGGATTTCATAATCTGCTCGAATGTTGTAAACGAATATGTGACACCATCGCTCAGCTGTATAATCCAGGGCGGGATAGGTGCGACTTGTCCGTGCATCGACATAAACTGCGCATGTGCGGGATTCATATATGCGCTTGACCTGGCGGAAGCCTACAGCAAGGCCGGAAGAGTGAAGAACGTGCTCATAGTATGCGCGGAGGAGCCGACGAGGATGACGAGCTGGAAAGACAGGAACGTCTGCGTGCTCTTCGGAGACGGGGCCGGAGCGGCTGTCCTTACGGAAGGGAACAATATAAAAGGTACAAAGCTGTCCGCCGCCAGCGCGACTGACAAGCTCTACCAGATCCGCACCCTCGAACCTACGCCATACATCACCAAGGAAGAGGTGAACATCCCTATGCAGATGAGAGGCCAGGATGTGTTCAAGTTCGCAGTCAAGGCTTCAAGCGGAGACATAAAATATCTGCTCGACGAACTCCACCTGTCAGCCGATGACATAGACAAATACCTGCTTCATCAGGCAAACATAAGAATCATCAATGCCATAAGGGACCAGATGGAACAGCCTGCAGAGAAATTCCCTCACAATGTGGAAAGCCACGGGAATTCATCCTCTGCGAGCTGCCCTATCCTTCTGGACGAATGCAACAGGAACGGAATCATCAAGAAGGGTGACCTTCTCGCGCTCAGCGCATTCGGGGCCGGCTTCATTTCAGGTGCGGCAATCCTTGAATGGTAACACACGATAACAAGTAAAAAACTATTTGGAAAGAGATGGATAAAAGAGTAGTAGTGACAGGTATGGGAGTCATCTCCCCTGTCGGAAACAATGTTGCAGACTTCTGGAAGAACCTTCTGGACGGTGTCTGCGGAATCGACTTCATCAAGGCATTCCCTACAGATGATCTTCCTGTGAAGATCGCCGGTGAAGTGAAAGACTTCAATCCTGCAGAGCATGGAATAGAACCTGCCTTTGCAAGGAAACAGGACAAGTTCACCGTATATGCGGTGGCTGCTGCAAACGAAGCCGTGAAGCAGTCCGGCCTCAGCTCAGCCGAAGGCGGGAACATCGACCCGTTCAGATTCGGAGTCTATGTAGGATCCGGTATCGGCGGCTTCACCACACAGTACAGAGAGACTGAAAAAATGATCAAGGACGGTGCAAAGTGGATATCCCCGCTTTTCATACCTACCATGATTTCGAACATCGCGGCAGGCAATGTGGCTATCAGGAACAATGCCTGCGGTCCGAGCCTTGACATCGTGACAGCCTGCGCCACATCCACACACGCCATAGGCGAAGCTTTCCGCGCCATCAAGCATGGCTATGCGGATGCGATAATCGCCGGAGGAGCCGAAGCTGCCACAATCCCTCTCGGGATCGCCGGCTTCGCCAATGCAAAGGCTCTTTCTCGTGCAGAAGATCCGAAGTATGCCTCCCTGCCGTTCAATCTCAACCGAGGTGGTTTCGTGATGGCTGAAGGTGCCGGAATGATTGTCCTTGAAGAATATGAACATGCCAAGGCAAGAGGCGCCCGGATATTCGCCGAGGTCGTAGGCTATGGCAACACTAACGACGCTCATCATGTCACAGCTCCGAGACCGGACGGTGTGACACAGGCAAAGGCCATCGAAATGGCTCTGGCAGAGGCAGGATACGATGGAGAGAAAGACACCCTGTACATAAACGCACACGGTACAGGCACTCACCTGAACGACGCTTCGGAGACTGCGGCATTCAAGCTTGCCATGGGTGAAGAGAACGCCCGCAAGGCCCATATCAGCTCCACCAAGTCCATGACAGGACATATGCTCGGGGCAGCAGGCGCGGTCGAATCCATTGCCAGCATTCTGGCATTGAAGAACGGCATCGTTCCGCCTACCATCAACCTCGACACTCCTGACCCTGAGTGCGACCTCAACTACACACCGAACAAGGCCGAGAAAGTGGATCTCACCCTTGCAATATCGGATTCCCTCGGCTTCGGCGGTCACAACGGCTGCGTAGCGTTCCGCAAGGCAGAATAATCTCAACAGCTGAAATCTAAACCTTATAAAATGAACAGAGAAGAACTCAAAGAATATCTGCCTCACAGGGAGCCGATGCTCCTGGTGGACGAGGTGGAGATAGATGAAGAAGGGATTGCCCATGCTAAATACAGGATTCGCGAAGACGAGTTCTTTTGCAGGGGGCATTTCCCCGGGAATCCCATCGTACCAGGCGTAATCCAGTGCGAGATCATGGCACAGAGCTGTGTGCTTCTCGTTAAGGACGAGGTCAAAGGGAAGACTACCTTGTATACCGGGATCAACAATGTGAAATTCAAGAACATTGTCCGCCCGGGTGATCTCTGCGAGATTACAGCCAAGCTTACCGGAAGAAGAGGAAACATCTTCTTTACTGAGGCTACTCTCAAAGTGAACGGTAAACTTTGCTGCCGCGGCGACCTTTCCTTCGCCCTCGCATAGTACAGAACCGAAGGTGGTATAGATTCCCGGAAAAGCCACGCAGAACCGAGGGTGGTTATTTCAGGCACTGTTGATTCCCGCAAGGGAATTGTAGTCTGTGCCTGAAATAACCACCCTTAATCATTCTACCTCACACCCCCTGAAATAAAAATCCGAAGCCGCCCTCTCCTTCGGAAAGCAGAAATAAGTGATCTCGGCCTCCGAGCAGACCACACCCTCATGCATGATACAAGCATGAAGAATCGCGAAATTCCGCTTCATCTCCTTGATATGCGAACGGACCTCAATCTTGACACCAGGCCCTGTAGGAACCGGCTTGCGGAACTTGACATCCATTCTGGTAGTCATACCTGAAGTCTGGAGCTTCCGCGCTATCACCCACATGGCTATCTCATCCATGAGAGTGGACTGGATGCCGCCATGAAGCGTATGAAGCCATCCCTGATAATCATCCGACGTATTCCAGTATGAAACCACCTCATCACCGTCTTCATAAAATTCCATCTTCAGACCGTACCTGTTCGTCGGAGCACAGCCGAAGCAATTGTAACCCTGGTCTTCCAGACCGAGCCACGGGTTAATGATCTTTTTCATCGAACCCACGTTTTAACAAGTTATCCAATTTTCCATATAGATTTTCACGGCGGACATAGCAGATTCCGTCATGAACCTTCGTTCCGCATGATTTGAAATTTGCCGGGACAGGAACCAGACAGAGCAGTCCGGCATTCACAGCCGCGACGATACCGGTCGGAGAGTCCTCTACAGCTACTGCATCCGCCGCTGTCAGCCCGGTCAGTTCGATAGCTCTGAGATATGGCTCTGCATCAGGCTTGCCGCATGTCACGTCATCGGCAGTCACCACTGTCTGGAAATACTTTCTCAGACAGAGACTGTCCAGAACCATGTCCACCTGTTGGCGGGATGAATTGCTGACAAGGGCTGTATGCACGCCCCTTTCATGAAGCATTTCCAGCGTCTCCGCCATGCCTGGCATCAATGAAACCATGTCCCGATGCAAGGAGTAAAGGATATCTATCCTGTGCAGAATATCTTCAAGAAGTGCATCGGAATATCTCCCCTCGCTTTCCAGAACGAGCTTCAGCGCCTCACTGGTGGAAAGATTGAACCCGTCGTTATTTTCCAGCACGGAAAAATCAAGCCCGAACCTCGACTGTACAGTATCCATGATATGCGCCCATAGCGGAGCGCTGTCCACTATCACCCCGTCCATATCGAAGAAAACGCCTTTTTTCATGGAAACTCCGCCAGTCTAATCCCAGAACCCGAAGAAATGATGGACCGGACCATGTCCATGGCCTATCTCATACTCAGCTCCTGCTTCAATAGCCTTTTCTATATAGGCTTTTGCCCTTGACACCGCCTCATCGAGTCCATAGCCGTGCGCAAGGAATGAAGCCACGGCAGAAGACAATGTACAGCCGGTCCCATGTGTATTCCGCGTGTCGACACGTCTTGATCTGAGCTGAAGGACAGTATCGGTCTCTGCATTATAGAACACATCGACAAGCTCGGCATCAGACAGATGGCCTGCTTTCAGCAGAACAGAGACCTTTCTTCCCTGTGACAGCCTGCGTGCACAGTCAGGCAATTCGTCCTGCGAGACGATCCTGTCACCGAGAAGTATCTCGGCCTCGGGGATATTCGGGGTTATCACCCTTGCAAACGGCACCAGTTCGTTTTTCAATGTCTCCACGGCATCTGACTGAAGCAAAGGATCTCCCGAAGTAGCCACCATGACAGGATCGAGCACGATATTCCTGACATCATAGCATGACAACGTATCCTTCACTGTCCTTATCATCTCTGAATCATGAAGCATCCCTATCTTCACGGCATCGGCGCCTATATCTTCCATTACAGACCTTATCTGCCCTCTCACGAAAGAGGCAGGGACAGGATGGACTCCCGTAACCCCCACGGTATTCTCATCCACGACAGCCACCACCACGGTAGCTCCATAACATCTGCAAGCGGAAAAAGTCTTCAGATCGGCCTGCAACCCGGCACCTCCGCTCGGATCGCTGCCAGCTATGGACAACGCCGTCCTGTATTTCTTCATATTTTCCAATCCTCCATATTATATGCACTGTTCCAGAACATCCATTCCAGGCGCACTCCCGAAACAAAAGCCTCAGTCATCCTGTCCCTGACTGACGGTGAAACCTCCATGGCAGCTTCATTGCACAAGACGACAAGCCTGTCCGTCGCTCCGTCAAAGGAACTGCTACCGTAAAGGCTGATCCAGTCCCTGTACGGATTGCCGTCCAGGACGGCATGACCGGCGATATGCCTTCCTGCTTCGGAATAAACCGTGAAACAAGGCAGGACAGATGCCAATGCGATCTCGATCGGTTCCGCCACGACCTGCCGCCACAGATGGGATGAACAAAGAAGACAGGTAGGGGAAATCCGTGCTCCGCAAGAAGCGGATAATCCATCCTTCTTCAGATATGATTCCTGAAGCGCCCTCTCTGAATCCAGATTCTCCATGGCACAGTCCAGGAACAGGCGCGAACTGCCGGCATCTCCGAACCTTGACGCCATGACAGCCATTACCCTTCCGTATTCCTTGAGATACAGGGAATCCTGCTCTATATAATACCTGAATTTGGCAGCAGGCAAAGTGCCGGCTGCAAGTTCGCTTATGAACGGCAAGGCCAGAATCTCCCGATAGACCGGTCCTGCAGCCTGCCAGGCATCATCGCTCCACATGGAATTCATCGTTTGTATCCGCAGATTGCGACATAATCTCCGGAATCATATCCGGGAACCGGCTTTTCGATACGGTCACCGGAATAAAGAGGATGCGTTGTAAGTGTCTGCGCGTACTCGAAACCAGAGAAACCTGCACGTTCCATAGCCTCGGCTTTTTCTGCCGTAGTCCTCCAGCAGGCCTTTGTCACAAGTTCTATCGGATACGGATCCTTAGGCTGCACGCCCTCCAGCAAAGGATGATTCCAGGTTCCGAGAGCTTTGGCCAGATTGTACAGAAGGCCGTAGGAACTTTCCTTCGGAATATCTATCAATATGACCTTCCCTCCCTGCTTCAATGCATCATAACTGTGTCCCAGGGCCTTGTCCAGATCGGTAATATAGCCGGGACAGCCGTTGTAGAGAATCGTGTCATAGGACTCCGGAGCAGCCACGTAGTCTTCGGCAGTGGCGACAGTGACCTTCATGCCTCGCGCCCTGGCGATCTGCGCCATGTCGGAAGAAGGTTCCACCCCGTCTTCCACTGTTATGTCGTAGTCCGTACGGAGAATCCTCTCGAAAAGACCGCTTCCGCAGCCTATCGAGAGGATTTTTTCTCCTTTTCTGAGGAAATATGCGACCAGTGCGGCTTCCGAATAGAGTACGTTCGTGTTCTCCAGAAACCATGCATCGTATTTCTCCGCATATTGGTCGAAATTGTTGTTTTTCATTTTTTTCTGATTCCTAAATACTGTTGCTCACGCGCACTGTTGACTTCCGGAAGGGGTATTTCTCCTGCCTTGCCTCGCATTTTGCTTTGAGCAGAATAGCGCGAAGCGGGCACTGTTGACTTCCGGAAGGAAGTTGTATTTCTGTGCCCGCGGCGCTATTCTGCGGCCGCTTTCAGACGCTCCGCATTCTCCGCGATCTGCAGCTGGTCTATCACTTCCTGAATCTCACCGTCCATGAAGACAGGGAGATTGTACATGGTATAGTTTATCCTGTGATCAGTCACACGGGACTGAGGATAATTGTAAGTCCTGATCTTCGCAGACCTGTCTCCGGTAGATACCATGGTCTTGCGTTTCGCTGAAATCTCGTTCAGATACTTCTCGTACTCCATATTGTAAAGCCTGGTACGAAGCTCGGCGAGAGCCTTGTCGAAATTCTTCAGCTGTGATTTCTCATCCTGACACTGCACCACAATTCCCGACGGAATATGCGTCAGACGGATGGCTGAATACGTCGTGTTCACAGACTGGCCGCCAGGTCCCGACGAACAGAAAGTATCCTTACGGATATCGTTCATGTTCAGTTCAATATCGAATTCATCCGCCTCCGGCAATACAGCCACCGATGCGGCAGAAGTATGTACCCTGCCCTGAGTCTCCGTCTGTGGCACACGCTGTACCCGGTGCACTCCCGATTCGTATTTGAGAGTACCGTACACATGGTCTCCGGTCACTTTGCAGACTATTTCCTTGAATCCTCCTGCAGCACCTTCCGACTGGTTCGTCACCTCTATCTTCCAGCCTTTCTTCTCCGCATATTTCGAATACATTCTGAAAAGGTCCCCGGCAAAGATGGCAGCCTCGTCACCGCCTGTACCTCCACGGATCTCCAGAA
>CALVDT010000042.1 GCA_944326385.1 uncultured Bacteroidales bacterium
AATTTCAATTTATTGAAAGACATCGAACTACCTCTGAAGGAGCAGGATAAAGTCCTGCGACGAGCCCCCAGCGAGGTCGTGAGCGGTTCACGAGAACGTCCGGAGGCCGTTCGAGAGCGAGCAGAAATGGGGGTGGCGCCTCTTGAAAAGTCGTGAACGGTTCATGAGAATGTCCGATGGACATTCGAAAGTGAGCAGGGGCGCTACAGCGACTGGGGTTTAAGACAAATAAATGGATTTCGAAGAAATCCTTAACGACTGTTCGACGAATTCCCTGGTGCTGAACAACATAAATTCGTCGAACTGACGTTATTTTAACAATTGGCCTCACCTGCAGGCATTATTCCGCGCGGAGGACAGGGAACTCGGTGATGCGGAGAACAGTCCTGCCATAAGGTACGAGAGTGACAGTCTCGATCTCCCCTGTCGGATGGGCGAACTCGCGGAAAGTACCATACCGGCGCACAGGAGAATAAGGCAGCGGAGCTGCATCCCCGTTAACCTCTGTCCACGACGGCACCCTCACCGCACGGGCCGTAACGGTCCCGTCGGCATTGACCTGGAATGCCTCCTCAGGATGGTCTATATCCTCATAAATCAGCGAATAATTCCATGGAGACACAGGCTTCACCTCCCAGTATTCCTGGCCTTTCCGCAGACCGGACCGGTTTACTTTCCGCGTCCACTCCTCTTTCACGTCCAGAGCGTATACGAGAGGGCCGCGTTCCACTGTCGCCGAATTCTCGAACCAGCGGCTGACGCTCACCTTCATAGGGAAATGCAGTTCCACCACATCTCCGTCATGCCATTCCCGGTCAATGACCGCGATTTCTCCCGGTGTAAAAGTCCCGGCTCCGGCCGTTTCCGTTCCGACTGATGCGGAATCTGCCGAAACCTGACATGACTGACCTGGCTGCACCATGACTTCCGGAGTATCTGTCCATGACGGGATACGAAGGTGCAGAGGGAATGTCACCGGGCTGTCAGCACTGATTTCCATCCTGATACGGTCGCTGTAAGGATAGTCTGTCACCTCCCTTATCGACACTGGGACACCGGCCACCTCTGTCTGCACCGCACATGGCGAATAAGCGAGAGCGGCAAGGCCTCCGTCCGGACTGCGCAGCCACAGGTTCTGGGTGAATTTAGGCCAGCCCTGATGGAGATTGCTCAGGCAGCACGGATAGCCGGTGAGGAAACCCATCAGATTTGCCGTGCCGTCCTGCATGATGGAGAAATTGTGGTTCCCGAGCGAAACACTCACCTGATTCGTCTGCTGATAGTACTGATGTAGCCTGAAATCATCCGAAATCTGGGCTTCCAGAGCATTGAACGCAATGCGTTCCAGATATTCGGCATAAAACGGATTTCCGGTGATTTTCAACATTTCTTCGAGAGAATACATGAATTCCACAGCTGAACACAGTTCAGAGCCGCGTGTAGGGTCGTTGTCCCTGAGACATTCGTCACCGCCGTACATTCCGGTCGGATAGCTGATGAAGCGAGGCATGTCCGCGAAAAACTTGTCTGTCGCCCTGAGCAGACGGTCATCACGCGTGGCAGACCAGTAGACCACAGGTTCCTTCAGGCCCTGCGCCAGGTTCACGCAATGGATGGAGCCGGGACGGGAAATCCCCTCGTTCTCGAAATACTCCACGAAATCGAAACCCTGTTCATGCAGCAGGTCTGCAAGTTCCAGCAGATATTTCTCACCGGTGCGCCGGTACAGCCAGAGCACAATATTCATTTCATCCGCCTGACGGAACGCCGCCCAGAATGTCCAGTGGTCCAGAGGCTTTTCTTTCAGCGCTTCGAGCTGATAGCGGAAATATCTGTCGAAGAAGGCCGGCACTCTCTCGTCCCCTGTGGCATTATAGTGCTGGTACAGGACTTTCAGCATCACCATTCGGGGCCACCAGTCTAAGGAATTGTCCCTCTGCAGTCCGGATTCGGCAGGATAGTCCGCCCTCGGACCGAAATTCCCGTCTTCCGTCTGGCTGGCCAATGCCCATTCCACCCACGGCTCCACCTTCGTCTTCAGGGCATCGTCATCCAGGATATAGGCCAGAGGGAGCAGCCCGTCTATCCAGTACGGACCCCTCTCCCACTGGTCTCCATCGCCTCCGAGCCATCCGTTGCGCGGTCCCATCACCTCGGGATATGTCACGTCCAGATTCCCGGAAATATTATCTCTCTGAAGCTCAAGGTTTTTCCTGAGCCACCCTTCGGGGGCAATGCTGCCGAGCGGAAGCTCTTCGTATGCCACCGGCAGTTCCTTCTGTCCGCAACCGGCCGCTACGGCAACTGCCGCCGCTATGATCATCAATCTTTTCATTCGGCCTGCAATATTCCGGTCTTGGAAACGATCTGATAGGCCGTGGTCGTATCGGAGAGCACGAAAATCTGATATTCGCGTCCTCCCTCGTAGACCCTGACCACGATATGGCCCGTGGTTGGGATGTCATCGGCATAGTCCCCGAGATTATTATCGTTGTCCGCGAGTCTTCCGGTAGCGAATATCATCCTCTCCCCCGGATACAGGGACGTGTCGAGCATTCTCTGCATGACAGGCGCGGTAGGCTGGTTGATTCCCCACACCGGGATGATGAAAGCTTTCGGTTGAGTGGCCTTTATGAAGTCCTCGTGCATGGCATCCGTGAATGCGTGATGGTTGCACAGGACGACTTCATTCCGCCCCACGACCTTCGAAACCTCCGTTTCCATGTCCACTGCCCCTCCGGAATTGTTCTCACCCTGGATGTCACCGCAGTTGCAGTAATTGAACTTGCCGTAGGTGATCACGAAACCGCAGCTGGCGCTGTTCTCCCCGCCGGCCTTGAAGCTGCTGCTCGGATAGACTGTCTTCGTACTGTTCCCGGAGCCTGTCCAGACCTGTCCGTTTCCGCAGACATTACGGATTTCGAAGTCCGGATAAGACCGTGGAGAACGTTGCAGGACGAACTGGGAGTTGCTTCCGACCTCGAACATTGCGGTCTTCTGTCCTGCAGCATCCCTCTCATCCACATATTTCATGTAGTTGGTCAGGGTCGTCACGTTTTCCTCTATCATGGCTGCCCGGGAAGGATAATAGTCATAATCGGGATATCCTCTGTCGACAAGGAGGTCTATGTCTATAAGGTTCGCCAGCTCCGTGATACCGGACAGCTTGTAGCTTTTCCCTGTCTGCGAGAATGCCGTGTTCACTTCCCCGCCCATATGGTCGTTATGGAAATGCGACAGCAGTGCATAGTCCAAGGCTCCGTCGTTGTGCAGCGGTTTTGTAAAATACCGGATATAGTCGGCCACCCAGGCGGCCGGGGATTTCGAATCGTCAGGTCTGGCAGGAGTTATGTCCTGGAAGGATTTGCTTCCGACATCGCCGATATCCGTCAGCATGGTGGTCCCGTCAGGCAGAATCATGAAAAAGCAGTTTCCGCGTCCGGTGTTTATGTGATGGATGTCCAGATAACCCTCCTGCCATTCAGGCAATGTATCCACCTTGTAGGTATAGGTCGGGCCGTCGTCATCCCCGCCGTTGCAGGCGCAGGCAGCGGGGATGAGCAAGGCACCGAACAGAAACGTCTTGTAAAAAATTCCTCTCGTTCGCATATCTCTCAGTCCTTCAGATAATCAGGATTCTGTTCCAGGTTAGGATTGGCGGCTACCTTCTTCTCCGGCAAAGGGAACACGATACGGTAATCACCGTTAGGCTTGTGCGAAAGCCAGCTCTTGGTAGTGAATGTGCCGAAACGGATGGCGTCACGACGGCGGTGGCACTCCCAGGCAAACTCCCAGCCGAGCTCGTCGTACATACGGCCGAATTTCACCGGAGACTGATCGCCCCTGTCCACGATTACGTAGTTTTCAACATAGCCGTACTCATAGCATGTGTCCTCCTGCAACTGCTGGTCGGTCACAGTGGCTTTCGACGGATCTGTGTCCCGGAAGGCCCTTTCGCGGACCTGGGTCACCAGTTCTCCTGCACCGGAGCGGCCGAGACGCAGAAGGCTTTCCGCCTTCATCATCAGCACGTCGGCGTAGCGGAACAGAGGATAATCAGTGTCTGACTGGGCATACGAGCCTTTTGCCACTTCGAATTTCCACATCCTGTAGCCTTCGCCTTCTTCAACCAGAAGGCCATCCTTCATTTCCTTTTTGAACACAAGCTGTTTTCCCTTGTTGTTACCGGTCTGTATGAGGGCAGGTTGTCCGTTCGGCAGCCACATTTCACCCATGAGCCAGGTATCTTCGAGACGGGTATCATCCTCGTCGTATGTGTCGATAAACTGCGGCACTGCGGCTATCGAGCCTTCGCCATAAGGGCCGTCGGTAAGGGAAAAGACATCTTTGCAGACGCTGTGCCATGAAGCGCAGTGAAGGCGGTTGCCCCAGGCGTTGTATTCGTACTGATAAGGAATCGTGAAGATGATTTCAGGGCTTGTCTCCATTCCGTAGGCTTTGAAGACATCCTTGTAGTTTCTCTCCAGATCATATTTCCTGCTCTTTATGATGTAGTCGCACTGAGTGATGCAGTCTTCCCATCTCGGAGTCCCGGTGTAGACCTCCCAGTTCAGATAAATGGTGGCGAGCAGTGCCCTGGCGGCCCACTGGTTCATTCTTCCATACTGTGTATTGCCGGTCTCCTCCGTCAGATGAGGAATGATTTCCGTAAGTTCACCTTCGAGCCATCCGCAGATGTCCTCCCTTGAAGTCTTTGCAGGAAGAGCCTCATCCTCGCTCGTGGAAGTCACCAGAGGCACGTCTCCGAACATGTCCATAAGATACCAGTAATAAAACGCACGGACAGCCCGCACTTCATACCGTGCGTAGTCGATGTCCTCGCGCGAAGCTTCCAGCCTGTCTGAATTCAGAAGGTCAAGAGCCGTGTTGCACTTGATGGGACCGCCGTAGAACTCGTTCCAGAAAGCCTCGAGCTGAGGCTCCTCCGATGTCCAGACGTGCTGGTGCACCCGGCGGTACTCTCCTCCGTTTACCCAGCCGGAAGCGTTTCCCGGCATGACTATGATATCGGCCGAGCATTCCTGCAGACTGAAATTCTTCGTATAGTCTGCAATGACCTTCAGGTCCTTGTAGACCATCCCCATAGCCGTACCGATGTTGTTGCCGTAGTCAAAATTGGCTTCTGTCACATCGGAGTAAACTGTCTCGTCCAGATTGACACAGGCTCCGGCCACAGGTGCCATGCAGGCGATAGTCAGGAATATTTTCAATGTTTTCTTCATGTCAGATGATATTTAGAATTTCACGGATACACCCAGGGTGAATGTTCTGGTGGAAGGATAGCGGTTCTTGTTGTCCACGCCCGGAGCAAGGCCGGTCACGCTGACTTCCGGGTCGATTCCGGAATAGCCGGTGATGGTGGCAAGATTCTGTGCCATGGCATATATCCTGAGACGTTTGACCCATTTGTTGAAATTGAACGTATAGCCAAAGGTCACGTTGTCAATCTTCCAGTAATCTCCTTTTTCAAGATAATAGTCCACATAGGCCAGAGACTGGTCTATAGCCAAAGGCACTTTGCCGAACTTGGGTTCGAAGGCCTCTTTCAGGACATTCCCCCTGTCGAGCATCACCGGAGCTCCGTACTGGAGACGAGGCATGTTCAGAATTTCGTAATCGAAAGCGCCGCGCATCGTGATACTCAGATCGAATCCCTTGTAGGTAAAGGAATTGTTGAAGCTGAGATAATGCTTTGGAAGACCGTTTCCGATGATTTTCTTGTCTTCCGGGTCGGCATCGTTAATGGATTTTGGCTGCCCGTTCCTGTCTTCTATGATCCAGTAGCCGGAATCGTCAATGTCAATGGCCTTGTAGCCGTAGAAATTTCCTATAGGCTGGCCTTCCTGAATCCGGTGGGTGGACTGCTGGATAGGCTCTCCCGTGGTACCCTGGTCGGAATATCCGCTGGAGATGAACTTGTCGTTGGAGAGAGATGTCAGGACATTCCTGTTCGTAGAGTAGTTGAGCTGGCTTGACCACTGGAAGTCACTGGTCTGCACCGGGATGAAATTCAGGCCTACCTCGAAGCCCTCGTTCCTCATGGAGCCGGCATTGGCGGTCATCGTGGAATACATGTACGAAGGCATCGGGACTTCATAATTCCATATAAGGTCCTCGGTGAACCTGTTGTAATAGTCGAAGCTTCCGGTGATACGGTCATTCAGGAATCCGAAGTCGAGACCGATGTTGAACTCCTTTTTCTTTTCCCATCTCAGATCGGGATTGGCATTGGTGGAAGGCTCCGCAAACTGAATCCACTGTCCGTTGAAATATACCCAGGATCCGGCATTGACCCGGCTCAGGGACATGTACGGATTGGTCGGCACCGTACCTGTCACGCCATAGCCGACGCGCAGTTTCATGGCTGTCAGGAAATCCGCATCTTCCATGAACGGTTCGTTGGCCACGTTCCAGGCAGCCGACACGGCCGGGAAATTAGCCCATTTGTGGCGTGCGCCGAACTTGCTCGAACCCTCATGGCGCAGGCTGGCCGAAATCACATATCTGTCCTTGTAGGAATAGTTGACCCTGCCGAAGAAACTGACCAGAAGGTCTTCCTGTGCCGACGAATATTCCTTCGCTACGCCATCTGTCAGCGCAGCTCCGGAGCCCATATTGTTGTAGGTGGTCTCGTCAGTCGGGAAATCCCAGTTCTGCATCCAGTAGAACTGCTCGTTGTTCTTCTGCCAGCTGTAGCCTGCCATTACCGAGAAAGAATGGCCTTCTATGGTTTTCCTGTATGATGCAGTGACTTCCAGCAGATCATCCTGCGTGCGTTGCGTGCCGCGCGATGCGAAGCCGTTCCTGGAGCTCTCTATGCTGCTCGGATGTTTGGAGGTTTCGTAGTAGCCCCTGACGCTGTTGTAGACACTGGTGGATGCCAGAGCCTTGATGTCGAGACCCTCGATCGGAGTCAGGGTTACGTCCGCATACATGCGCAGATAAGTGTTCTGATGCTCTCCGTTGCCTTCGTTCAGAAGGGCGACAGGGTTGTAATAGGTCGGCTTGCTCACGTGGGAATATGAGCCGTCCTCCTGATAGACAGGAGTCGTAGGATTGTAGATAAGGGCGGTACGGTAGACATCCGTGTTGAAGCTGGTGCCGTCGCCGCCGACATGGTACTCCCTCTTGTAGCCGCTCACTCCGGCATTGATTTTCAGCATGTCATCGAACATCCTGTGAGTGATTTCGATTCGCGGATAGAGAACACGGGTATCGCTTTTCTTCATTATGCCCTGCAGCCCGCGATACTCGAAACTGGCCACATAGTTAGTGTTCTTTCCACCGCCTTTCAGGCTGACATTGTAAATCTGGCTCACCGGAACGCGGGTCACCTCGTCCAGCCAGTTCGTGCTGGCTCCGTCGTCCCAGACCGTAGGGATGCCCTGGGCGACCAGGTCGCGGTATTCGGATGCGTTCAGGAACGGAAGAGTCCTGGATATCTGCTGGGTGGAGACGTATGCGTTGAAATCCACCTCAGGAGGCGTGTCGAGCTTGCCTTTCTTAGTCGTCACCAGAATCACTCCATTGGTTCCGCGGGTACCGTAGATGGCGGCGGCGGAACCGTCCTTCAGCACGTCAATCTGCTCTATGTCAGACGGGGAGACCGTGTTAAGGTCGCCCGGGATGCCGTCGATGAGCACGAGCGGGCTGGTGGAAGATGAAAGTGTGGTGATGCCTCGCAGGGAAATCTCAGAGGAGGATGCCGGATTCGCGTCGGTCGTGGTGACCTGCAGACCGGGAATCTTGCCCTTTACCATCTGGATGGCGTCGTTGGTAGATGTCGTTATGAAATCTTCGGAAGATACAGTAGCAATGGCGCTGGCCACTTCGGCCTTTCTTTGGGTGCCGTAACCTACGACCACCACTTCATCAAGGAATTTCATGTCCTCCCGCAGTGTGATGTTCAGAGTATTGCTCTTGCCGACCGCCACATCCGCAGTGGCAAAGCCGAGGAAGCTGACTTCAAGCACATCGCCTTCATTCACCGTCAATTCGAAATGACCGTTGGCATCGGTGGCGGTACCTGTTGTCGTACCTTTCAACAGGACACTTGCACCGGCCACAGGTTCGCGGTTCGAGTCGACCACCAGGCCGCTGACTGTCCTGTCCTGCTGTGACGCTGCGGCAGCTGAAGCATAAGCCTGACTGCCGGCAAGGAGGGAAACCGAGAGCAGCAGCGCAGCCGCCGCTCTCGTAAAAATATTCATATTCAAGTTCATACGTTATTCAGGATTGTTTGTTACTGAAGATCTGCAAAATCAGCGGCTACTCCGTAGTTGAACGCATTGGCTTCGTACGGTGTGGCGTCGTTGATATACCCGAACAGCCACCACTTCGCTGCAGGTTCGCTGATGAAGTCCTTGGTCTGCGTATTGTTGTTCTTGGTTATATGTCCTCCGACAAGACAATCCTTGAGGGTGATTTTGCCGAGGTTTCCGTATGCTGAATTGCCGATCAGACCTGCCAGGCCGGTACTTATGAAGCTGCCGTATGACTTGACTCCTGTCAGTGTCACCGTCTTGGTCGCATCGTCGCCCATCCAGGTGATGCCGAACACTCCGCCGGCAAACATATCGCCCGTGGTTGTATGTGTCGAGGTCAGGGTGACATCCCCGAGATTCGCGTCATCGGTCATCGAAATGCTTCCCTTTATCAGGCCTACAAGGCCTCCGGTCGGCACCCATATGTTCTGGGTATCCGAGGAAACATCCGCACGGTTGATGTTGTCCGAAGTGGTCAGTGCCTTGTCGTCAGTACCACCGATGATACCTCCGACGTAGGAAAGCGGATTATAGCTTGCTGCCGCTGAATTGCAGACGATGCTGACAGTTTCAGCCTTGTTCTCGTTTCCGGTAACGGATGCCTGGCCCGTGGTGATGCAGGTGCCGAGAATTCCTCCTGCATAGCACTGGACTGCAACCGATTTGTCCGGACTCAGCGTGACTGAGCCTGAATTCCCGTTGCCGGTCAGGGTCAGATCCGAGCAGGATGCATGGCCGAGAATTCCTCCTGCATGACAGGACGTAAGTTTGGTGCCTGAGACCGCTCCGTTGTTGACATTGTTCTCGATGACCGGCTTCTTCTCAACCTTGCCTGCAATGCCTCCGATATATGCCGAGCCGGTATTTTCCGCTCCGGAAGGAGCTCCGAGAATGATGTCTCCGTTGTTCGTGCAGCCGGTTATCCTGTTCTGTATGTCAGCGGAACCGGAAGCTGCCTCCCGGGCAAGAATACCGCCGAGGTGCATCCAGCCGTTGGCCGTCGTTACTGCTACATCGGCCTCGTTGGTACAGTTTTCTATCGTGAGCGTGTTCGGACCTTCAGGAGTGTAGTTCATACATCCTACAATACCGCCGACTCCGGCAACAGATGCCGCCGTGACGTTGAAATCCCCGCTGTTCGTGCAATTGGAAATCTTCTTGTCCGAGCCCGACTGCTGCTGTGTGAAACCTACGATTCCGCCGATCCAGCTTTCCTGAGGAAGCGAATTCAGGACCGTCAGAGTACCCGTGTTTTCGCAGTCTTCGATATTTTCTCCCCTGAGCATGCCGACAATTCCTCCCGCTCCGCACAAATTGGAGTTGTCGATAGTGATATCTCCGTGATTGTCAGTGCTCTTGATGGAGCATTCTCCCTGGGATGCCCAGCCGGTGATGCCGCCCACAAAACTGTTGTTTCCAGTAACGGAGCCCGTCACGCTGATGTCACCATAGTTCACGCACGATGTGATGTTGTTGTAATTGCTGCTGGCAAGGCCTCCGATCCTGACTTCGGACGATGCCGAGCCGCCGAGCTCCGCAGTGACAGGAATAAAGGTGATCACATTCTCAAGAACACCTCTGTTTTCCCCGAGAAGTCCTATCTTGCCGTTTCCGTCAGTCACAGTGATAGCGCTGATGCCGTCATAGGTCGTTCCGTCCTCGGATCCGAACACCACATTTTTCAGAGAGCCGCCGGACTGTATATTGAAGACACTGCCGCTGCCTGTGCCCGTCACCTGGATGTTGTAGATCCTGTGTCCGTCACCGTCAAGGTTGAAGGCAATAGGGTAAGCTGTCCAGGCCTTGCCGGTCATGTCGATGTCGGCAACGAGTCTTACATAAACGTCGGCACCGTAGTCTTTCGTACCGAGGGCTGCCAGTTCATCAGCAGTGGATACGGTATACGGATTGCTTTCCGTTCCAGTCTCGGTATCAGTCATGGTCAGGTCAGCGGCATCGACTATGCCGTTGGCTGTAAATCCGACATTGTCGGTCGTCGTTTTTGCCTGGGTTGAAGTGGCAGTCGTCCAGGAGATGGTCAGTCCGCCGGCGAATTCTGCCGGATAAAGGCAGATGTAGTATGTCCCTGCGGCAAAGGTTTCTCCTTCCGGGCTCAGAGTGATGCTCTGCTCGGTCTCTGCCCAGACCGTGGAAGCGTCCGTAGAAGTCACCGTCCCGTCATCGGCTATGTACACGTCTCCTGAAATCGGGCCGGAAGCATTTCCCCTCACGGTCACGGAAGTCTCTCCGCCGGCAAGATCCAGTTTCAGATAGGCAACCGCACTTTTAAGGGCAAAATGTCCGTCAGCCTCTTTGGCGATGCAGACAACGGCATTGGTCGCTGTCGAAGCTCCTGCCGGTACAGACTGCTTGTCATTAAGATAAACGCTTATCTGCCCCTGCGCTCCCGGAGTGTTGGCAGCATAATTCGGGTATACGGCATGAAATTCTCCGGCGCGGCTGTCAACCTGGCCTTCAATGGTGGCAACGCCATCCTCACTGACTGTAGATACGCTGAACGTGCTTTTTCCATAGCCGTCATAAACGCCTATCAAGCTTTCAGCCGTCAGACTTTCTCCTGATATGGCTATACCGTCGAGAGATGCGGTAAAGGTCTTGTCGACCATCGACGATGAAGGAGGGTTTGTCCCGTCATCCGGGATTTCGTCTTTCTTGCAGCCGACGAATGCGGCCAGGCCTATCGCCATGAAGGCAATGGCCAATGTTTTCTTACTATACATAACGTTGGTTATTAAAATGTGATAACGTATCGAGGATATGCCGGTGCGGCTTGCAGCCCGGCCTCCGGAGCCGTCCGGACACAGCAATATCTGTCAGCAGCACAGCAGTTGCCGACAGATATCGTCTTTGTGAATATTGTCTTTGCGGATATTGCCTGTCAGGGCTGACAGATCCTATTTGCGCATCAATAGACTGCACCCCCCCCCGTCAAAAATCTTTGACGGAAGCATAAGGAAAGAATGCTTAAGCGCTGTATATAAAGGGTGTTTCATCAAATCATCGGGCAATTTCATGCCATTATCAATCATGCGGAAGCCGTATTGGCTCTATGACAAATCTATGAAAACTTTTCCCGGACTCAAAGCTTATCTGAAAAATATCAGTCAGGATGCTTTTTGAGAACGTTTGCATTTTCCGAGAACGTTTGCATGGTCACTCCACGACATCTTCCTTCCTGACCTTGGAGCCGAACAGGGCATAAAGCAGCATCACGATTTCGCAGGCCAGAGCAATGCTCCAGGTCCACTGCCAGCTGCCGGCGATGTCGGCGAAAACACCCTGTAGCACAGGGAACACAGCACCTCCGAAAACACCCATCATGAATACTCCGGAAGCCTTGGACGTGTATTCCTTCAAGCCCTGTACAGCCAGGGTGAAAATGCAGCTCCACATGACCGAATGACACAGTCCGACCGAAATCAGAATCCAGAGATTGCCAGTGATCATGGCCACGGCAATCAGGACCGAAGCCAGGACAGTCATCGCAGTAAGGAGCCACCGCGCGGAAATATGGTTGAAAAGACCGAAAACCAGCCTTCCCACCATCATTCCGCCCCAATAGAGCGTAGCCAGAAGAGCCGGTATACCCAGATCCATCCCCCAAAGAATCAGACGGTCCTTTCCGAAGAAAGTGAGACCTTCACCCGACTCCATGAGTTCCATGGCATGCAGATTCACATTCGACCCTATGGCAACCTCAGTCCCTACATAAAAGAAAATGGCTATCACGCCCAAGGTAAGATGACGGAAGGACCATATACTGCGGGGCAGACTCTGACCGGCTTCGGCTCTGGTACCTTCGATATCGGGAAGATCCAGTCTCGATGTGACGACAGTGGTGACCACTATGCACAATGCCACGAGCAGGAAGGGCATCAACAGCTGGTCGGCGGTGACGCTTTCCAGAGCCACGCCGGAGAAGAAAATCCCCGTAACGAAGAAAGGCGCTATGGTCGTACCGAACGAATTGATGCCGCAGACTATGTTCATCCTCTGTACAGGCTGCGTCCCGGGAAGTTCATATGCTGAAACATAGGGATTTATGACGACCTGGAGGATTGCCGCAGATGTTCCCATCAGGAACGAACCCAGCAGAAATGCAAAATATCCGCACGGAATCACATCGTCGGCTATCCGGACGCAGGCATCACCGCAATGGACGGCCAGCCACGACGACATGGCATACATCACAAGACCTGCCACCATAATCACCAGAGCACGGAGCATGGTGATCTTGTATCCACGGGCATTCACCCATTTCCCTCCGAGAGAACTGTTCAGCAGATACCCGAGGAAAAAGAAAAAGGATATCATGGTGGTCAGGGTGTTCCGCAACTCTTCCGTCTGCGAAAGGAAGGCTACCTTCATAGGCCCCTGGAACTGGCCGTTCACCGTAGTCAGGAAACCTACTATGAAATAGATGAATGTAATGACCGCAAAAGGCCCCAAACCATATTGTTTCTGAGATACCATCTGTTTTCCGTTTTAATGCAGACAATTACAATATGGTCTCCAGTGTGGCCATCGCCCCTTTCTCGCGGATGCTTGCCACCATGTCCTGATACAGCCCGACAAATTCCGGAGCGGATTTCAGATCTGTGCTCCTGAACGCTGACAGCCCGAGAAAATCCATCGGGGCATCTGAAGCGATCAAACTCTCGTCCTCCGGTGTCAGCCATGGCTCTGCGATCTCGAACACCGCCCCGCGGTCATCGGTGCGATATTTCAGATAATGTCTGTAAGCCGCTATCAGATAAGCGACTCTGGTGAGGTCTGCATGATCCCTGATCATTTTTATCAGATTCGGCATCACATAGACAGGGAACTTCGAAATCCCGTCGAGACACAGGCGGGCTATCTGGTCACTCACCGAGCGGTTTCCGAATCTCTCTATCAGCGTCTGCTTGTAAAGTTCCAGATCGGTATTGCCGGGAGCCGGCACATAAGGAGTAATGTCGACATCCATGAAGGCCCTGACGAATTCCGCTATCCTCCCGTCATGCATGGCGTCATCCACTTTGCGGTAGCCGCTCAGGAAAGAGGGATAGGACAGCAGCGTGTGGGATGCGTTCAGCAGGCTGAGTTTCATGTTCTCGTATGCCGTGACATCGGAAGTGAACTCTGCTCCGACCTTCTCCCATGCCGGACGGCCGGCAATGAAATTGTCTTCAATCACCCACTGGATGAAATCCTCGCAATAAACCGGAGCCTGGTCGTCGGTCCCGTTCTTTTCATTCAGACGGACGATGTCTTCCGGCCTTGTAGCAGGAGTGATACGGTCCACCATGCTGTTCGGGAAAGTGACATGATCTTTCATCCACTCTGCCAGTTCCGGATCCTGAGCCTGGATGAAAGCGGTGAAGGCCTTGCGGGCGGTATTGCCATTGTGCTGGAGATTGTCGCATGAAAGTATGGTGACAGGGCCGCCTCCTGCAGCCTTCCTCCGGCGGAGTCCCTCGGCAATGAATCCGAACACTGTCTGCGGAGCCTGAGGGTTCTGCAAATCGTGCCGCACTGCCGTGTCATCGAGCATGAACTCCCCCGTGGATTTTTCCATATTGTACCCTCCCTCGGTGATGGTCATGGTGATGATGCGGATATCTTTATCCGCTATTCTGGCGAGCACGGCCTCCGGACTCTCCACTCCCCACAGCAGCTCCACAAGAGAGCCGATACGGTATGCCTCATCGTGACCGTCGCGTCCGCATACTGTCAGAGTATATTCCAGATTCTGTTTCTTCAGTATCCTGAACAGACGCTCGTCTCCAGGGAGCAGCATGGCTCCGCAGATGCCCCATTCCTGCTGGTCAGGGTATTCGAGAAGCAGATTCGTAAGATATTCTTCATGTGCGCGGTGGAAATTACCTACACCGATGTGCAGTATGCCGGCCTTGACCTTGCTGCGGTCGTAGCCGTAAGAGATGACTGATGGTTTCATGTCTATGGTTATTTTTAATTGAAAATTAATTTTGCGGTCAGTTTCATACAAAGTTATCATTCTCATTCATCCTGCGTATTCCGTTGGGCGGACTTATGTCTGCAAACGATTGCGGTAACGTTCCCAAAACCTGCAAACGTTACCGGAGATTAGGATTTATCGTCAGAAAGAGATATTTTTGCATGAGTTGAACTGTTGAGAAAAATGAAACACGTCACGATCAAGGATATTGCCCGATATCTGTCGATATCTGTGTCGACAGTATCACGGGCACTGATGGATGACAGGAATGTCAGGAAAGAAACGAGGGAGAAGGTACTTGAAGCTGCCAGGATTCTGGGGTACAAGCCCAATCCTGTCGCGACGAATCTCAAATACGGGCATACCAATACTGTCGGTGTCATAGTCCCGGAAATGGTCACACCGTTTGCATCCACTGTGATAAACGGGATCCGGAGCGTCCTCTACGGAAACGGCATAAAGGTTATCGTCGCAGACTCCGGAGAGGATCCAGACAGGGAAAGGGAAAACCTGCGGCTGATGGAACATTTCATGGTGGACGGAATCATCGTCAGCATGTGCAGCTATAAAAAAAATAAGGAAGACTATATCAGACTGCTGGAGGCCGATTTGCCCATGGTTTTCTATGACCGTATCCCTCACGGCCTCGAAGTACCCCAGGTCATAGTGGATGATTACAGGAAATCTTTTTTCCTGGTGGAAAAGATGATATTGGGCGGACGGAAAAGGATAGTGCACATCCAGGGTCCTGATGATATTTATAATTCAGTAGAAAGAGCCAGAGGCTACAGGGACGCGCTGGCGAAGTACAAGATTCCGTATGACGAGGGCACCATGGTGATAAAGGCGGGCATGACTTTCGAAGCCGGGGCGGAAGTCGCGGACAGGCTGGTCGGAAGCGGCATTCAGTTCGATGCCGTCTTCGCATTCACGGACACATTGGCCATAGGGGTCATGAACCGGCTGAGAGAACTCGGCAAGAAAATCCCCGAGGAAGTGGCCGTAGCCAGCTTTTCCGGAACGGAACTTTCCACCATCGTATATCCGAAACTGACGACAGTCGAGCCTCCTCTTCTGCAGATGGGCGAGAAGGCTGCGGAACTGATTCTGGAAAAGATCAAGAATCCGGCCTGTCCGAACCGCACGGAAGTGGTGAACGCGGAAATCAGGATGCGTGAATCCTCCGGAAATATCCGGCCGGAATAAGGAATCGCCTGTCACTCTGTACGGTGTATCAGAGCCTCAGGCAGCTCCGGCATAGCTCCGTTCTGCGTGCATACATATGCAGAAACATCGACGGCCAACCGATGGGATTCACTCACCGGCAGCCCTTTCAGCAGTCCGGCAATGAATCCCGCCGTGAAGGAATCTCCAGCACCGACCGTATCTGCCACCCGGACCTCAGGAGTGGCCGCGAATGACACGGCTCCAGGAGTAAAGACATAGCTTCCATTCACCCCGCATGTCAGAATCACCATTTTAAGCCCGTATTCATCCAGCAGTTTCCTGCAGTTCTCCTGCATATCCGTCCCCTGGAATCCGAACATCCTGCTGACTATAGACAGTTCTTCGTCATTAATTTTCAATATATTGCACCGTCTCAAGGAATCGCATATGGTTTCCCTGCCATAAAAATTCTGCCTGAGGTTGATATCGAAAATCCGGTAAACGCCGTCACCTCCAGGCATTGCATCCAGGAACGACTGTATGGCATTGCGCGAAACTCTGCTTCTCTGGGCCAGCGACCCGAAGCAAACGGCACAGGTCTGCCCTGCCAGCCGTCTCAGCTCCTCGGTGAACGGGATATTGTCCCAGGCCACATTCTGCCTGATATCATAGCTCGGCACACCTGCTGCATCCACCGTGACCTGCACTGTCCCTGTAGGAAATGCCACTTCAGGAACGATGCACTGCAGATTCTTCTCCCGGAAATCAGTCAGAATCTCTTCACCGAGAGCATCGTCGCCCACTGCGCTGACTACCAGACTTTCCAGTCCGAACTGCGACACATGATAAGCGAAATTCGCCGGTGCACCGCCTATCTTTTTCCCTTCGGGCAATACATCCCACAGCGCTTCACCGATGCCTACGACATATTTTCTCTCAGATTCCATAACAATATTCCAGTGTTTAATTTTATCTACGTGAAATTATATGGCTGCGCCAAAAACAATGACTCCGTCAAATTTAAACGAAAATGAGTTTGCCCATACCGCTCCGCTGCAATATTTTGTCCGGGAGCCTCTTTTCAATCGTTCCCGGACAATGCAAACGTTCTCATTGTGGACATTCAGTTGATTCTATTCAATATATACCTCCGATATGGCTGCCAGTCTGCCTTTTTGCGGTGTCACGCATATCCGTATCCTGTCGCTCTCAAACGGACTGGCCGGATGCACAACATTGAACTGATCCTTCTGTATGCGGTATGAATCTGTCAAATACAGTTCCATATCATTCCATCCGCTTCCATCATGATACATTACTTTCCAGGAAGCCGGCAGACAAGCTCCGTCTGCAACCGACCAGTAGACTGACAGGGAAGTCATCCTTACCGGATGCCGGAAAATAAAATCCATATAATATTCATCCTCAATCTTTTCCGGCATCCATCCTATGGCTTCGGCATCATCGGAAGACCTTCCCGTTTTTCCGTCAGTCAGGCCGGATGTGCCGTATCTGCTCTGTGACGGGTAAAGTTCTATAGCCGAAACTGCAGACATCAGCGAATCCGGTTTGACATCGGCCACTTCCGGTGAATTTTTCAACCAGACCATCATGGTCTTGTCTCCGCCTCTGTTGCACCATGCGTAATACGGGATCATTTTGATGCCGCATCCGGAAATTTCCCCGTTCTCATTACGATATCCGGATACGGATATCTCCGGAATCCCGTCCAGTACACCTCCGCGGATATCGGACTTTCCGGCCGGAGACTTTCCTGCCAGGAAAAGATTCCGGATTTTGCATCCATTGTCTGTTTCCTCTGCACAGAATACCAGCGGCCCCATCACGACTGCCGTTGAGTTCCTGTCGACAATGACTCTGTCATCGCTTTTCACATAACGGACTTCCATCGGCAGGACAAATTCCACAATATCACCGGGATTCCATCGCCTGTTAATTTTTGCGAAACCTTTTTCCACCCTGGCATTATATAATCTGCCATTTACCTTTACCGAAAATGCGGTTTCAGGACCATCAGTGTATTTATAAAGTCCTCCCGGGACAAAATCCTCATCAGAAGTCCATGCAGGCACTCTAAAAGAGACGGTAAATCTGCAGCTCCGCTCCGGAGTCACTTTCACTTTCACATATCCGTCAAACGGATATGCCGATGTTTGCTCTATCCGGACTGAACCATTCTGAAGAGGAACGACAGTCTTGCTGCCACCATACAATGTTAGGAATATATCGTCATCGGAATAAGCGTACATATATCCCGGTATCTGAAGAATCAGCCTGGAAATGTTCGGCGGACAGCAGGCGCAGCTGAACCACTCGGCCCTGTCTGCAAGACCATGATTGAACTTCCTTTTTCCGTCGGCTTCCAGAGGATTGACATAAAAGAAACGGTCGCCATCAAGGTTGATTCCGGCCAATGCATTGTTAAACAGAGACAATTCTGCTATATCCATATACTTCCCATCCCCTTCTGCCAGGAACATTCCGTGATTGAAGAATATATTCGCTACGGCGGCACACGTTTCATTGTAAGCGGTCTTATTGGGAAGGTCATATGGTTTCCCGAACCCTTCGATCCCTTCAGCCGACCCAAGTCCGCCTGTAATATACATTCTCGTACTTACCAGATTCGTCCATATCGAATCCAGAGCTTCCCTGTAGTCTTTCTTTCCTGTAAGCGCATCTACTTGTGCCATGGCAGTGTACAGATAGCCGGCCCTGACTGCATGTCCGGCAGGTTCCTTCTGCTGGGCGACCGGAAGATGCTGCTGGGCATATTCCGGGGACATTACACCTTCCCCGTCCGGAATATATGTTACGCCTCTGATGTCCAGGAATCTTTTTGCCATATCAAGATATTTGACATTTCCAGTCGCTCTGTACAATTTGCATAAAGCCAGCTCGATTTCTTCATGTCCCGGTGCCTGATTGACAGGAACACCTCCGTTGTATGCAGGATCTCCTTCGAAAAAGACCCTGTTCACATGATCGGCATTCTTTATGGCTATGTCAAGCAGTTCCCGTTTCCCTGTAGCCTGATAATATGCTGCAGCAGCCTCGTAAAGATGCCCTGCATTGTACAGTTCATGGCTATGCACGACCCATGAATAAGGTTTGTCGCCCATTTCCCCGACATTCGGATTGCCGCAGATATGCGAAATGTAGAGATACCCGTCAGGAAGCTGGGAGGCAGCGATAAGGTTTATCACTGAATCCATGAACATCTCAAGAGAGTCATCAGGTTCCTGTATCAGAGAATATGCGACACCCTCCATCACCTTATACAGATCCGAACTGATGAAACGATGCGGTTCCGGAAGGACGTCACTTTTCCCTGCCACAAAATCCGCACACTTCCTGAAACGTTCCACTGCCGGTGCACTCTGTCTGACAGAAAACGGGACAGTAACGTCTATCTCTGTACGCATCCTGTCTTTCCAGAATCCATCTGTCAGGGTGACATCGCTGAATGGAACAGGAGTGATTTTATCTTCGTTGTCACAAGATGACAGCACCAGCGATACCGCCGCCGCACTTACCAATAATCCGATTATTTTCATAATTTCCCGATATGTATTTTTGTGAACCATACACCTGATTGCAGTGGCAAAATATTTTTCCAATTATACCACTTTAGTTCGAATTTGTCAATAGAGACTTGAATTATGCCGGCACAATTTAACGTCAGTTCGCCGAATTTATGTTGTTCAGCACCAGGGAATTCGTCGAACAGTCGTTAAGGATTTCTTCGAAATCCGTTTATCTTAAACCCCAGTCGCTGTAGCGACCCTGCTCACTTTCGAATGTCCATCGGACATTCTCATGAACCGTTCA
>CALVDT010000043.1 GCA_944326385.1 uncultured Bacteroidales bacterium
ACCCCCTCTTTCCGAAGGGGATTGCAAAGGTACGTTTTTTTTCATTCCATCCAAACTTTTTTATCACTTTTTTTCTGCCAGAATCCGCCCCGAAAACATATCTCAATGACTGTCAGCACTTAAAAAAAGTGAAAATTTCAAACAGTTTCTAAATTCCTGCAAAATTTGCGGTAAAATCGCAGAATTTTGTAAATTCACGCGGAAAAAGCCAGATATAAGCTCATAATATGGACAGGAAAATCATAATAATCCCGACATACAACGAAAAGGAGAACATAGAGAAAATCATCAGGGCGATATTCGCTCTGGAAGGTGATTACCATATAATAGTAATAGAAGACGGCTCTCCTGACGGAACAGGGAGAATCGTCAAGACACTTCAGGAAGAATTTCCTGACAGGCTTTTCATGATTGAACGGGCCGGGAAGCAAGGTCTGGGAACGGCCTACATTACCGGTTTCAAATGGGCCACAGGGCATGGCTATGACTATATATTCGAAATGGACGCCGACTTTTCCCATAATCCTGAAGATGTGCCGAGACTGTACAAGGCATGTAAAGAGGAAGGTGCAGATCTTGCCATCGGCTCAAGATACTGCAACGGCATCAGTGTAATAAACTGGCCGATAGGCAGGGTCATAATGTCCTATTTCGCTTCCGTATTTGTCAGGAAAGTCCTGGATATGGAGATATATGATGCTACGGCAGGATTCAAATGCTACAGCAGGAAAGTCCTCGAAGCCATTGACCTGGACCAGATAAGGATGAAAGGGTACGGTTTTCAGATTGAAATGAAATATACGGCGTACAAGCTCGGGTTCAGGATAAAGGAAGTACCTATAATATTCGTGGACAGAAAGGAAGGATCTTCGAAAATGAGCAGCAGCATTTTCGGGGAGGCATTCTGGGGTGTAATACGGATGAGATTCAGAAAAATAAAAGGACGGCGGTAATATGGGTCGGAAAGGATATTTGCTATACAACGGGAAAATGGTGACAGGTGAAGGCGAAAATATGGGCGTGATCCTGACCATAGGAAAAAGAATAAGCAGAATATGGAAAAACTGCAATCCGGCTGAAATACGCGAGATTGTCGGGAAATACCGTGACATGGCAGATATCAGGCTGTCCGATCTTGGCGGGAAACTTGTGTTTGCCGGAGGGATCGATGCTCACGTCCATTTCAGGGAACCGGGGATGACCGCCAAGGCCGATATGTCTTCTGAATCCAAAGCAGCACTGCTCGGAGGCGTGACGTCATTTATCGATATGCCGAATACCAGGCCTGCGACAGTGTCGGCAGCGGCTCTCAAGGAAAAGACAAGGCTGGCAGAAGGCCGTTCATACGCCAACTACGGCTTCCATTTTGGTGCGGCCAATGACAATATCCGGGAAATAAAGGAAATTATCAGCAAAGGGAAGGACGGAATCACGAGACACGACTTCGGAGGCATCAAGGTGTTCATGGGGTCGTCAACGGGAAACATGCTGGTAGACGACGCGAAGGTCCTCGAAGAGCTTTTCCGTATAAAGGGGAAAGAGATACTCGTACATTGCGAGGATGAAGCTACAATCAGGAAGAATCTTGATGAGGCAAAGGCGAGGTTCGGGGAGGATATCCCAGTTCCGATGCACAGTTATATCAGAAGCCGGGAAGCCTGCATCTTATCTTCTGGGAAAGCGTTGCAGACGGCCGTCAGATTCGGCACAAGGCTTCATCTGCTGCACATTTCCACAAGGGAAGAAATGGAAATGGTGAAATCGGCCAGGATGGAAAACGGCAATATCACCGCCGAAACATCGGCCAACTACCTGTGGTTCGACGAAAGCGGATATTCAAGACTCGGAAACAGGATGAAGTGCAACCCGTCCATCAAGACCGCTGATGACAGGGCATACCTGAGGGCTGCATTGAAGGCCGGGGACATAGATACCATCGGATCTGACCATGCGCCTCATCTTCCGGAAGATAAAGAAGGCGGATATCTCTCCGCACCATCAGGTCTGCCTTCCATACAGCAGACTCTCCAGGTTCTGCTGACTGTTGCATATCAGGAAAACATCCCTTTGAGGACCATTGCTGCCGTCTTTTCCGAAAGGGTATCTGAAATCTTCGGCATAACGGACAGAGGCAAGCTGAAGGAAGGCTGTTCAGCTGACATCGTGGTCGTGGATCCTGATATCATATCGCCCGTGTGCAAAGAAGATCTTGCTTATAAATGCGGATGGAGTCCTTATGAAGGTGAAACTCTCCGGGGAAAAATCACCGATGTCTTCATCAACGGACATCGTGCCATCGAAGATTCCATACTGCACGAAACACCTTTCGGGGAAAAACTCGTTTTTGAAAGATAAGAAGCATAGCAAAACATGAAGAAAGATATAAAAGGCTCAAAACTGCTCGTCTATCTGGTATCGGTATTCGCCATAATACTTTGGGGGATATCCTATATCTGGACAGACATGCTGATACGGCTGGATATTCCTGTCTTCTATTTTGTCTTCGTGAGGATTTTCCTGGCCGGGATAATACTCTTCCTTCTGAACGCCACCCGCGGAAGGATCAGCGGCATACACAGGAAGGATCTCCCCAAATTCCTGCTTCTGGCACTGTTCGAACCTTTCCTGTATTTCCTGTGCGAGTCCTACGGGCTGAAAGAAACAGGTTCTCCTACACTGAGCGCAATGATCATAGCCACTATCCCGATTTTCTCGATAGGGGCAGGCATGCTGTTCTTCAAGGAGAAGATCAATCTCGTGAATATCATAGGTATCGTCCTTTCCCTGTGCGGAATAGGACTGGTCGTGATGAGCAAAGACAGTGTAGGGGAAAATTTCATATGGGGAATAGTCCTGCTTGTCATTGCCGTGCTGAGTGAAGTCGGACATGCATCGATAACGAAAAGCCTGTCCCACAATTACTGCAGCCAGGTCATAGTGATGTATCAGTTCCTGATAGGTTCTGTCTACCTGCTTCCTTTGTTCATCTTCAAGGGACTGGATAATTTCAGCATGAGATATCTGTCCGCAGATGTCCTTTACCCTGTCGTCTGCCTTGCCTTTTTGTGTTCAAGCCTTGCTTTCTCATTATGGGTCAGCACAATTAAGAATCTCGGAGTAGCCAGGTCGAGCATTTTCTCGGCTCTGATCCCGGTAGCGGCTGCCGTTGCAGCCTGGATTCTCGGACAGGAAAGCCTGAATGCCAGACAGGTAACCGGAATCATCGTCTCGACCATCGGAGTGGTCATGTCGCAATATACGGTCAGGAAACAATAATAACAACGGAATGAAATTCAAGATAGTATCCGAATACAAACCTTCCGGAGACCAGCCGGAAGCCATCAAGGGAATATGTTCAGCCCTGGACAGCGGCTTCGATGCAGTTACACTGCTCGGGGTGACAGGCTCAGGAAAGACATTCACAATGGCCAACGTCATAGAGAGGCTGCAGCGCCCTGCCCTGATATTAAGCCACAACAAGACGCTTGCCGCACAGCTGTACGGAGAATTCAAATCTTTTTTCCCGGACAATGCCGTCGAATATTTCGTCTCGTACTACGACTATTACCAGCCGGAAGCATACATCCCGTCCACTGACACCTATATAGAGAAAGATCTCAGCATCAATGATGAAATAGAGAAACTGAGACTGAGTGCAGCATCTTCCCTCCTTTCAGGGAGACGCGATGTGATAGTGATATCAAGTGTCTCCTGTCTTTACGGCATAGGGAATCCGGAAGACTTCCATGCGCAGACAGTCACGGTGAAAAAAGGTGAGACACGCAGCATGACACGATTCCTGTATCAGCTTGTGGACGCATTGTATTCAAGGACTGAAGCAGAGTTCAAGAGGGGGTCGTTCAGAGTCAGGGGAGATACGGTGGACGTATGTCTGGGGAACGGGGACAATGCCGTAAGAATAGAGTTCTTCGGTGATGAAGTGGACAATATTTCCGTAATAGATCCTGTCACCGGAGCATTTCTCGACACTCTCGATGAAGTGTCCATATATCCGGCCAACAATTTCGTGACCACCAGGGAACGGAGCATAAAAGCCGTAAGCGAAATTCAGGACGATCTTGTAAGACAGTGCTCGTATTTCGAGGAAATCGGAAAACCGCTTGAAGCCAAGAGGCTGAAACAGAGAGTGGAATATGATCTCGAAATGATCAAGGAGATGGGCTATTGTCCGGGAATTGAAAACTATTCGAGGTATTTTGACGGCAGGAAAGAAGGCATGAGACCATTCTGCCTTATAGACTATTTTCCGAAAGACTTCGTCACCTTCATTGATGAGAGCCACGTGACTCTTCCGCAGATCAGAGCCATGTACGGAGGCGACCACTCCAGGAAAAGCGTTCTGGTGGAATACGGATTCAGGCTGCCGGCCGCAGCTGACAACAGGCCTTTGAAATTCGAGGAATTCGAGGAGATCACAGGACAGACGGTCTATGTAAGCGCCACTCCAGGAGATTATGAACTCGAGAAATCAGGAGGTCTGGTTGTGGAACAGGTGGTAAGGCCGACCGGACTGCTTGATCCGCCTATCCAGGTAAGGCCGACGGAAAATCAGGTGGATGACCTTCTGGAAGAGATAAGGAAGCGGGCGGAAAAAGACGAAAGGGTGCTCGTAACGACATTGACCAAGAGGATGGCCGAGGAACTCGAGAAATATTTCACCAGAATGGGGGTACGGTGCCGCTACATACATTCGGATGTCGACACATTGGAACGTGTGGAAATCATCGAAGATTTCAAGAACGGGCTTTTCGACGTGCTGGTAGGCGTCAACCTGCTCAGGGAAGGACTTGACATCCCGACGGTGTCCCTTGTGGCTATCCTTGACGCTGACAAGGAAGGGTTCCTCCGCTCAGGCCGCTCGCTGACACAGACGGCCGGCAGGGCAGCAAGGAACGTGAACGGACTGGTTATAATGTATGCAGACACAATCACCGGCTCCATGCAGGAAACCATCTATGAAACCGACAGGAGACGCAGCAAGCAGATGGAATACAACAAGAAGCACGGCATCACTCCTACGCAGGTCGGTCTGAAGCGGAATGTCCTTGCCGAAGGAGAATCCGGAGGGAAACGTCATAATCCGCGTCTGGCAAATACCGTATCAGGAAAAGTCAGTGCTGCAAACTCGTATGACGATCCTCACTACATACCTGATCCATCCGAGCTCGGAAGCGGCTATGTATCCGTGGGGCTTGGACACGACTCGAAAAGAGAGTCGAATTCGGCATATACTGACGGTTACATCAAGGCTGATCTGGCGGCCGTCCTTCAGGATCCCGTAATCAGGTCAATGACGCGCTCCCAGGTGGAGAAAGCTGTCGAGACGGCAAAGAAGAACATGCAGAAGGCTGCTGCAGACCTTGACTTCCCTGCCGCTGCAAAATACAGGGATGAGATGTGGGCTCTGCAGGAATATCTCAAAGTCTGGAAACAGTCCTGATTTTCTTGAAAAAATCCGGAAGTGTTCCTAAATTTACAAGGATAATAGAATTTTGGATATGGACTTGACAGATGAATTGTTCCGATCTTACGATGACAAAGGCAGACATCTGATAAAGGAAGCTTGCAGCATCGCGGAAAAAGCCCTCGACGGTCAGACGAGAGGCAACGGGAAACCGTTCATCGAACACCCGATGAACGTAGCCAGGATTGCAGCTGAAGAAATCGGCCTCCCCGCAGAATGTATAGCTGCAGTATTCCTGCATGAAGCGCAGCGGTTCAATCCTGGACTGGATATAGCCTCATACGGGGACTTCGGGAAAGACGTAAGGACCATGGTGGACGGGCTGAACAAGATATCCACAATCAAGCCCAAGGACACAAGGCTTGAGGCCGAGAACTACAAGCGCCTTATCGTATCATACTCGAGAGACCCTCGTGTCACTGTCCTGAAACTCGCGGACAGGCTGGAGGTCATGCGGTCTCTCGATATCTTCCCCAAGGCTTCCAGAGAAAGGAAAGTCCTGGAGACTCTCATGCTGTACATTCCTCTGGCGCATCAGCTCGGGCTGTACAATATGAAAAGCGAGCTGGAAGACATATATTTCCGCTATGCCGAACCGGAACAGTACCGGGCCATCACAAACAAACTGAAAAGCACCGAGAAAGACAGGCAGAAACTGATGACCCAGTTCATCGAGCCGCTGAAAAGCAAACTGTCTGAAGAAGGCATAAAATACAAGCTCAAGATAAGGACTAAGACTGCATATTCGATATGGCGCAAGATGCAGAAACAGAAAGTGCCGTTTGAAGGAGTCTACGACGTGTTTGCCATCAGGTTCATTATCGACTGCGAGCCTGACAGGGAAAAGGAACATGCCCTGTGCTGGAAAGTATTCTCACATGTGACGGAAGAATATGAACCGGACACGAACCGGCTAAGGGACTGGATATCGAATCCCAAGCCAAACGGATACGAGTCCCTTCACATAACCGTACGGAACAAGGACAATGTATATCTTGAAGTCCAGATCAGGACAAAGAGGATGGACGAGATAGCCGAAAACGGGCTTGCCTCCCACTGGTCATACAAAGGCATAAAGCATGAGGCTACGCTTGACAAATGGCTGGTATCGGTCCGCCATATACTTGAACATCCGTCCACCGGAAGCGATTCCGGCTATTATGAAGATGATCTTCCGGCTCCTCCGGAAAACGAGATTTTCGTATTCACCCCATCCGGAGAGCTGAGGAAACTGACGGCAGGGGCTACTGTACTCGATTTCGCATTTGACATCCACTCGAATCTCGGCATCAGGTGTACAGGCGGGAAAGTGAACGGGAAAGCTGTCCCCATAAAGGAAAAGCTACACACGGGAGATGTCGTCGAGATCATGAGCAGCAAGAACCAGAAACCTTCGGCTGACTGGCTGAGTTTCGTGGTCACAAGCAAGGCCAGGACAAAGATCAGACAGAAACTCAGCGAGGCGGAATTCCAGAAAGCCGCCGAGGGAAAGGAACTGCTCGAACGGCGTCTCAAGAACTGGAAGCTCGGACTGGATGACGAGGTTCTGGCGGCCTTGATGAAAAAACTGCAGTTCAAGAATGTAAATGCGTTCTACGCTGCCGTGGGAGACGGAAGGATAGACGTTGCCGACATCAAAAATTTCCTCGACCATAAAGAGGAGACACCAGAGAGAACCGAGGAGCAGGAAAAACAGCCTGACAAACCGCAGGCTGCCGCACGCAGAAAATCCGAAGGCGCTTCCGATGACATACTCATCATTGATGCCAGAAATGTGAAATCCCTTGACTACAAGATGGCCAAATGCTGCAATCCGGTATTCGGAGACGATGTCTTCGGATTCGTATCCATTAAAGACGGGATAAAAATCCACAGGATGTCATGCACCAATGCGGCAAGGCTTATGGAGAAATATCCTTACCGTATCCAGAAAGTGAAGTGGAGCGATACTCCTGGCACGTCCAGCTTCCAGGTCACACTGAAGATAGTCGCAGCGCACGAAGATTCCGTTATAAACGAGATATTCGATACAGTGAATTCCTTCAAGGCTTCGATACGTAATTTCAATGTTTCAGACAACGGAAGGAACGGTACTTATGACATCCAGGTCAAGCTGTCAGTACCGAACAATCTGGAACTGGACAAGGTGATCTCCCAGATAAGGGTAAAGAAGAACATAATTAAAATCAACAGACTGTAGAATGATATCAAAATTACCGGAAGATTTCGACATTGAGGAAAGGGCGCAAAAGGCAAAGCAGAATTTTCTTGACGGATACAACTGCTGTCAGGCTGTGCTGCTGGCATTCAGTGACATATTCGGTGCCGATGAGCTGACCATCGCCACTATAGCATCCGGCTTCGGCGGTGGGATGGCAAGAATGCGTGAAGTATGCGGTACGGTATCGGCGATGGGCATGGCTGCCGGATTCATTTCCCCGGCCATCCATCCAAAGGACATGGATGAAAGGACAGCCAATTACGCCCTTGTGCAGGAACTCGCAGGAGAATTCAGGAAAGAGAACGGCAGCATAGTCTGCCGGGAACTCCTCGGCCTTGGCACGAAGGACCGGGAAAACGGGAACGGCAGGGAGATCGAACCTCCGAAGCCTTCGGACAGGACTTCTGAATATTACCGCAAGCGTCCTTGTCCGGAACTCGTCGCCTGCTCGGCCAGAATCATTGCACGCAAACTTGCCGCTTCAGCTTTAAGATAAATGGATTTCGAAGAAACCTTTAACAAAGTATTCAGTCCTTCGATATGGACTTCTGTCTGGCGGTAAGGGCGCGCTGGAATGCTCTTGCATTGACCAGATGTTCCCGATACGTCGATGCAAAAAGGTGGGTGCCGTTGAAATCAGGACTTGCACAGAAATACAGGTAGCCATGCTCGTCCGGGTTCAGGACAGCGTCTATGCAGGCCTTTGGCGGAACATTGATAGGAGCAGGAGGCAGACCGTAATATTTATAGGTGTTATATGGGGAGTCTACTCTCAGATGCTTTTTCAACACCCTGTCGAGTGTATAGTCGAAGCAGAAGCATACTGTAGGGTCTGCCTGAAGTTTCATCCCGCGGTGCAGCCGGTTCAGATAGACACCGGCTATTTTGGGATATTCCGATACCTCAAGAGTCTCCCCGTTGACTATCGACGCCATGACGGAAACCTCCATTCTCGACAAATCCTGTTTCTCTGCAAGGGCAAGCCGCTCAGGAGTCCAGAAACGGTCGTATTCCTTTCTGAACCTGCTGAAAATTTCCTGCAGGTCTGCCGTCCAGTACAGCTCATAGGTGTCTGGAAGGAACAGTGCAAAGACATTCTCCGGAGTGAAGCCGAAACCTGCAAGGAACAATGAATCATCAAGGGCTGAAGCCACAGCTGCCGAATCCACCATCATCTGACGGTCTATGATGGAAGCAAGCTTCCCTTTCGAGCGAATGGTTCCCGACAGGGTGAGATTCTGCGGTGTCTGCCACCCGTTTACTATCATTCTTACAGCATAGGCAGCCGAATGTTCCGGGGCAACGGCATATTTCCCCGGTTTGATATTCCCTTGAAGTCCGATTTTTCTGGCACACCGTTCCAGACTTCCGCGTCGTTTGGCACCTGCTCCTGACACAAGCGAGTCAATCACCGATGCGGCATCAGTGTCAGGATAGACATAGAGTTCATATTCACGGCTGAAAGAAGGCGCCTTCCTGTCGAAATAATATCTGGCGGCAGTGAATGTCACGGCAAAAGCCGCTATTGCGCCTAACGTCATGACCGCCGGCAAAATCCATCTTCGCATATCTTAACGTCAGTTCGACGAATTTATGTTGTTCAGCACCAGGGAATTCGTCGAACAGTCGTTAAGGATTTCTTCGAAATCCATTTATCTTAAACCCCAGTCGCTGTGGCGACCCTGCTCACTTTCGAATGTCCATCGGACATTCTCATGAACCGTTCA
>CALVDT010000044.1 GCA_944326385.1 uncultured Bacteroidales bacterium
CCTCGCCAAGATTAAGGAGGATATTCCCCTGACCGGCCGGGAAAGTATAACGCTCCGCCGATGTCCTCATGGTGGCTGTCACTTCCGTCCTTATGCCATATGCCGACAGAAGATTGGAATAATACCCCGGGCTTGCCTGCTCATCTGAATACTCGGAGCCGTAGATATGATAGTCCACATGCAGAGGCCCCGACGTAGGCATCGTAAGCAGGGAGCCCAGTTCCGGGCAGCCGACTCCGCTCAGGTTGACATGGCTGAAACCGGTAAAATACCTGTTTTCATGACAATAAGGGGTCGACCACCAGCGGCTGTCCTTGTCATGGACGTTCAGTTCGGAGCCCATGACATTGAACGGGGATATCGACATCATCCCGTTAGGACAGACGGCTCCCGGATTGGTCGTGCCGTAATTCGAAGTGCCGATGAAAGGGTCGACGTATTCAAGGGGGTTTCCGGCGATCATGGTGACCGGAAACAAAATGGAGAGAAGGAAAATTCTGTTCTTCATGAATGCAAATATAGAAACTCTTTTGAAATGGCAACGTCTGCAAGAGTTCCTCAATCTGTTTCATGGAACAGGCTCTTCGGATGGATCGGCTTCCTTCCCGGCACCCGACAGGGAAAATACAGGCGGCTACAGGGTCTCCTTCTTCTTGAAGAACGTGACAGGCGTCCCCACAGGCGCCGTGACCGTGTTCCTGTTCGCCCCGAATCTGATCAGGCCCTGAGGTGCGGAGTCCGGAATAATGCTGTAATCGATAGTGTACGGCTCGATATAGGCATTGCGGCCGCTTGCCTTGACTCCGTTTTCATAAGGATAGGCGTGATAACACATGAAGCGGTTTCCTGCATCATCCTTGAGAAAGAAGGCATGACCTGCACCGCGCAGGTTTTCCGAACGGGCCGAAGAGAAGATCGGATTGTTTTCATACTTTATCCACGAAGACTGCTGGAGCGGGTCGCAATAGTCATCGTTCTCTCTCTTAAGGGTCAGCTGCCCCAGACCATAATCCGACCAGTATCCGCTGCCGCAATATGCCATGAAAATCTCGCCTTCATCGCCATATATGGCAGTTGCCCCCTCCACGACCATCGGCAGGACAGAACTGCTTCCCTTCTTTTCCCAATCCTGTGTCGGAGTGGTGACTGTATGGAGATCGGTGCCGAGCTGCCATGGTTTGTCGAGTTTGGCGATACGGATGCGCTGATAGAAATTCCCGTAACCTTCGCCACGGCCGACTTCATCGACGAAAGTCCCGTAGAAACCCTTGTATTTCCCGCTTGGAATCCGAAGGATGCTCATTCCCACAAGCCAGTCTTCTATCATGTTCCCGTCCTTGTCCAGAAGAACCTGGGTCGAGCCGTATTCATCAGTGACAGGATTGACATATGGCCCCGTAATACGGCCGGATCTGGATTTCAGAATGACCGTCCTGATCTGGGAAGAATCATCTCCGGATTTGCGGATGCCGAAGAACAGATACCAGCCGGAATATCCCGGGAGATCCTCCTCCGATATGTAATGCAGTTCCGGCGACCATGTTCCGCTAAGGGTGGCACCGTTTCCGAAAACTGTCTTTACGGTAGGATCATCGCTGCCGTGATAGATGTACGTCGCCTTGGTGGTAGGATGGGCTGTCGTGGTAAGGCTGCCCAAATCGGAATCCGAAACTATCACAAGATTGGATGAACCTGTCATCGTAAGATAGAACATGCCGTCCTGATAAATCAGACACGGGTCGGCACAGCTTGTGCGGACAAGGGTGCCGGTGGTGGTCATGGCCTCATACCGGGGAATCTCAGCATCAGGTTCCTGGTCCGTATTATCCGGCCGTTCGACTTCCGCCTGAGAACACATGAAGAAAGCCGATGCAGCAGCAATCAATGGAAATATTCTGTTCATCATCTACGTTATATCTTAAAATGTTATCAATTTTCCGACGCCCCACATAAAGGCAAAAATCGCAACCGATGCGACGAACATCTTTAGAAGGCCTTTGCCGACATCATGCCCGTCAGCACGTACGAGGGCCTTGAAGTGGTCTATCACCTCCGGTTTTTCCGGTCTTGTCAGGAATGTTGCGGCAAGCCAGGCCACAGTGGTGACAAGGATGGTCCAGAGAAGTTTCTCCCAGAAAAGGAGCGGAGCCGCTGATACCGAAGGCCATATCAGTTCGAAGAATACGGCACAAAGGAACGATACGATCATCGCTACAATCTCGGTCCAGGCGTTGATTCGCATCCAGAACCAACGGAGCAGGAATATGATGCCTGTTCCGGCCCCGATCTGCACCATCAGGTCGAAACCTGACTTGGCACTTCCTATGAACGGTGCCATAATACAGCCGAGAGCTATCAGCACAAGGGAAGCCCCGCGGGCCACAAGTATCATTTCGCGATCGCCTGCATCCTTATGTATGAAGCGTTTCCAGATATCGTTCGTGACATAGTTCGCACCCATCGATATCTGGGCGGCTATCGTTGAAAACAATGCTCCCATCAATGAAGCGGCCACAAGTCCTACCCAGCCGTTCGGCACTGTCATGATAAGGGCAGGGTAAGCCATGTCATCCTTGATCAGGGCAGGGTCAACGCCAGGCAGTGCCGCCGCGATGGAATCGAGATTCGGAAATATCATCAGGGATGCAAAGGCTGCTATATACCAGGGCCACGGACGCAATGCATAGTTGAGGACATTGAAGAACAGGGTGCCTCCGACGGCATGTCTGGAGTTCTTTGCAGTGAGCATACGCTGGACGATATATCCGCCTCCTCCAGGTTCCGAACCTGAATACCATACGTTCCACCATTGCACGGCTACCGGAATTATGAATATTGCTATCAGAGCGTCAGTGTCGGAAAAGTCGGGGAAGAATGAAAGACGCGATGTGACTTCAGGATTGTCCATGAGATTCGCCCAGCCGCCGACTGCAGGGTTTGTCACACTGAAATGCATCACCACGAAAGCTCCGATCATAACCACGACAAACTGGAAGAAGTCCGTATAAATCGTACCTCTGATTCCTGACAGGCAGGAATATACGAAGGATATGACACCTGTCACCAGAAGGATGACCCATGCCGGGACACCGAACAGGACAACTCCGATTTTGACTGCACCGAGGAGGACTGTGGCCATCACGACGAGATTATAGATCACTCCAAGATACAGAGCCCTGAACCCGCGCAGGAATGCTGCCGGTTTGCCGGAATAGCGGAGTTCGTAAAATGAGATGTCTGTAGTCGCACCGGAACGCATCCAGAGTTTCGAGTAGACATAGACAGTGAGAAGACCTGTGAGAAGGAAGGCCCACCATGTCCAGTTGCCGCTCATTCCGTCACGCCGTATTATCTCGGTAAAGAGGTTGGCGCTGTTTGTACTGGTGGTGGCTGCAACCATGGAAAAGCCTATGAGCCACCAGGGCATCGAGTTGGATGACTTGAAATACTCGGTGGCTCCTTTTTCCTTTGATCTCATGGCGGTTATCGCCGGGATAAGGAGAAGGATCAGGAAAAAGGCCGCAATTACGATATAGTCGAGGTTATTAAACATAAATCAGTATATTATTGCTTGTGAAACTTGGATTATCGTGTTTTCAGATTCTTCAAATGCTCGGATACGGTGTGCAGAGCCAGGAAAAGACTGTCAGGCATACCGCAGCCCACTTCGCCTATGAGTTTGCGGGCTATGGTTACCGGTTCTTCCTCTATCGGCACACCTTCGGCGAGATATTCCTTTATTCTGTCTTCATACAGGACTGTCCGGTCGCAACAGTACTCGAGTGCCGATGAAACAGCCTCCCGTCCCTTCACGATATGACCGATCCCGTCATAATCATGACCGCAGACAAGATTCCGCAGATCCATGCCCTTCAGCTTTTCAAGGCTGTGTCTATAGTCAGGCAGGCTGCGGTAAAAGGCGATGCCCTGCGTAGGAGTACCGTTTCCCTGGATGGAATCTCCGGAAATGGCAGTCCCGGTCCCGGTGTCAATCCATGTCAGGCAGTCGTCATCATGTCCGGGAGTCCCGACCGCATAAAAACGCCCCTCCAGAAGTTCGCCTTCATCGAGCACTTTGTCAGGCTTGACTCCTTTCAGATACGACTGCGGAGCCGGAGAGTTTCCCGGGAAACGGGTTCTCACGCGGATTGCGACTTTCACCGGATCCGCCAATGCGTCTGCCGCACTTTTGAGAGTCGCGGTCTTCAAGCCGTATCTTGTCACAAGTGCATGATGTCCTCCGATATGGTCTCCGTGGACATGGGTTTCGAGCAGCCAGGCAATATCACCGGGTGTCATCCCGAGATCCGCCAGGGCAGGGACAAGATATTTCTCCGGTTCGAGATGCGACGAGTCGACAAGGATGTTCCTTTCACCTTTCACCAGAGTTATGCCTGTCCATACGGGGCCGAAAGGGACCTTCAGCAGATAAATGTCAGGCAGGACTTCTTCAAAAGACGGACGCTTGCTGAAAACCGTATGCGAAGCAAGTGAGAGGTAGTCCGTATTGTCTTTCGATGTATCGGCATTCTCCGCAACAAGCACGCGGGCATCCTTCGATACTACGATATGATGCCATATGCCGGCACGGACATTATAAAACTTCAGCGGTTCCATCTTCACGGGTTCAGCCTTCTCGCCGACAAGCAGCGTAGCTTCTCCGCAAAGAAGAACGAATGTCTCATCCGTGAGATTGTGCCGCTCCAATTCCGAAACAGCGGTTTCATCGAATCTCGGAGCCCAATTGAGCGAGGCAAGAGTCCACTTCGCATTGTTCACGAGCCTTCTGTACTCGGCTCCAGTGTGTTCAAAAATATCAAGTCCTTTCATAATCATATATATACAGGCATACGGGTAGATCCGGCACCCATCCAGCCTCCGTTTACATCCATCATGCCACCGTTTATCACCAGCCCCTTCCCTTCTACACCGAAATCAGGATTGACCGGGCGTATTGTACCTCCCCAGCCACGGCATTCGACCACTGAACTGTCGCCGAGCCATGGCAGCTGGTTCTCTTTCCTTGCTCCCGGGGTGACATACGGTCCTTCAATCATCGGGGAAGGGGCGACTTTCCATACCCCGTCCACCTTGATGCCATAATCGACACCGTTTCCTCCTGCTGCGGTCATAATGCCCTTTACACCTTGCTTTTCAAGCCCGAGAAGAAGCGCACGGCTGGCTCCCTGTCCGAAATTATGCGTAAAACGGTCGGTAGTCGCGAAATATTCCAGAAGGTCATCCCTGTTCGGGCATTTGAGGACATACGGTATTATCGCCCTTGTAAAAAGCGGATCGATCGCTTTCTGAGATGAATGCAGTTCGTCTCCCATACGTATCGCTTCATGGAAAAGATGCTTCATCGGGAAGCCTCCGGCATCCTTGAGGACATTCACCAACGGAGGAAAGAGCGTGTCACCGAGCCATCTCAGATTCCCGGCAATTTCAGGAGAATACATGCCCCAACCGCAGAATCCGCCGCCGAAACGGCCCTCGGAAGGGAAAATCCCGGCCACGCCTCCCGTTTCACGGTCTTCTATGATCAAAAGAGGCACATTCGCCGTGATAATGCCATATCCAGAGCCGTCCGTCGCATAGTCAAACGCGGCCTCGACCTTGACATCACCTGATTCAAGCATTCTTGCAGCTTCCGCTTCCGTCTTCGCCCAGCCTTCGAAAAAACATGCATTCACCATACTGCGCTTATGCCCCTGGCACATCCTTTCATACTCGATAGGAGGTCCGGCATGCAGTATGGTCTTGTCGGCGAGGCCCAGGAATTCACCGGCCTTCCGTATGTCAATCCAATAAGGATCTCCTCTAAAACGTAATTCCTCTGGTTTCATTTTCAGTTTCAATTTTTCATTTCCGATGCCGCCTGCCGTCCGGCTATTGTACCGAAGACCATCGCCGCCGTGCCGCCGTTCCCTCCCAGACGGTTGAATCCGTGGACACCTGCCGTCACTTCCCCGCACGCATATATGCCCGGGACAGGCTTTCCGTCTCTTCCGAGGGCATGACATCCGGTGTCTATCACGATGCCGCCCAAAGACGTGTGGGGTGCGGGAGCTACCTTGATAATCCGTTCGTCCGGATCCATCTTGCATTCAAGCAGCTTTCCGACAGGTACGTCTTCAAGATCATAATATGCAAAAGAGCCTTCCCGCAGGATTGCTTCCGACAGTTCATCCTTGTTCAGACGGGAATCCGGAAGGAACTCCCGGCCGTCCGCATTGAGCAGTCTTGCACCTTCATACAAAAGAGTGGTTATGACAGGTACCCCACGCTTAGGGCCTTCGAGCCGTACCGTAGGTTCGTACTGGACATGGGCCTCGTCCACATCCTTTACCGCGATGCCGAGGGCTTCCGCAATCAGTATCCCGTCTCCTTTGAGATACTGCGGATTTGTAGAGAAACCGTATTTGCCGCACCAGCCTCCGGTGGCGATTACAATCCCGAGCTCCGGCCGCTCCGCATGCAGGGAGGAAATCTCTTCAGGGGTGACAGTGCGGTTCTCCACGCACACTTTTCCCTTCAGCCGTCCCTTGATCTGCTCAAGCGCTATCTCACCGACAGCATGCCGTATGGATACGCACCGCGGAACCGAACTGCCGAGAGACCTGATTACAGTCCCGTCGAAGGCGAATTCTTCTTTCAGCATGAGTGAATTCCGGCACATTGTCTCTACGAGCGCCGGATCATTCCCGAACCTGCCGCTTGTCAAGGTATCCTGGATGTATTTCTCCACCGAGTCTTCTGGAAGCACCGGACAGCACAACGCATGTACAAAAGGAGAATTGCCGGTGCCATTTGCCACCAACGTGACATCGGCACCGCCGGCAACTGCCGCTTCAGCAGCCCTCCACCCGGCAAGACCGCCTCCGACTATCATGACATTTCCCGTACAACGCATTATACCTTCGCTTTTTTCCTGTTCAACACAATCCTGAGTTGTCCACCAGAGCTCTTGCCGCGGCGGCAATCTTCTCCCACTCGCCTGCCTGAATCCATTCCCTGTTCGTAAGATTCCCTCCCACTCCGGCTCCCACACAGCCAGCCTTGATAAAGTCTGCTATATTCCCGGGAGAGATTCCTCCGACAGCAAGGAAGGGAATATGGGACAAAGGTGCCGTAATCGCCTTGACATAACCCGGGCCGAGAATCCCGGCAGGAAAAATCTTGACATACTTTGCACCTGCATTGTACGCCTCCACGGCTTCGGTAGGCGTCAATGCCCCGGGCATAGCCACGAGTCCGTCAGCAACGCATTTCCTGATCAGAGAGGTGTCCGTATTGGGCGTGACCATGAACTCTCCGCCGGCATCCTCGCAGATCCGGAGCTGCTCCTCCGTAAGGACAGTGCCGGCGCCGACCTTGACCGAATCACCGAATGCACCCTTTATGGACTTTATGGCGGCAGCGGTATCCTTCCAGGTCTGCGGCGCCTTCTGGTTGAATGTGACTTCCACCATGTCGATTCCGCCATTATGATACGCTTCCGCAAGGCGGAGGCAGACATCCGGTCCGAAGCCTCTTATTATTGCTATTATCATGGTATTTTCTGCTGAATTTTATTCCCAAATGCCTCCGTGGGCCATGGAGCCGACATTTCCGGCAAACAGATTAAGATAACGCGAATGTCCCGAGCCGTCGAACTTCCATTTGAAGTCTTTCTTTCGGGATTCCAGGTCCGCAGCTACATCTATCTTCCTGGCCGGGATATCAATGGTTATCTCGTCTCCATCCCTGACAAGCCCGAGAGGCCCCATAAGCGCCGCTTCCGGAGATACATATCCTACAGACAGTCCTGAAGATCCGCCCGAGAACCGCCCGTCAGTGATGACGGCACAAGACTCGAAGAGTTCTTTTCTGCCTTTGAGCATTTCCTGGAAGGTGAATGCAGTAGTGCCGAAGCGCCCTTTCAATCCGAGGAACCGCAGCACACAGGCATCACCTTCCTTGATCCTGCCGGCCTTGAGCTCATCCAAGGCATCATCGAGAGTATCAAAGACACGTGCAGGCCCCTTGAAAGTCATCAGACTCTGCGGAACTGCAGCAATCTTGATGATGCAGCCTTCAGGTGCGAGATTGCCGTAAAGGACGCCAAGCCCGGGCATCTTCATGACGGGAGCATCAAGGGAATGGATGACATCCCGATTGTAGTTCCTTGCATTTGCGACATTCTCCGCAAGGGTCTTTCCCGTGACAGTAAGGCAATCCCCGTCGAGTTCCGGCAAGAGTTCCTTCAGGAGAGCCGGCATCCCTCCGGCCAGGCAGAAATCATGGACCGAATATCTCGGTCCGTTCGGCACCAGATGGACCAGAAGCGGAATATCGTTCGATGCTTCGTCGAAATACTTCCACCATGGTTCGTCATAACCGGCTTCGTGGGCGATGGCCGGTATATGAAGTATAAGATTGGACGAGCCGGCTACGGCCATGTCCATCTTTATGGCATTGCGCACTGACTTCGGAGTTATGATTTTCCTTGCAGTCACACCTTCTTCGACAAGGCCCATTATGCGGCGACCTGCCTGATATGCTATCTGATAAAGTTCGCTTGAAACGGCGGAAACCGTGGAATTTCCCGGAAGCGACATCCCCAACGCTTCTGCGACCATACACATGGAATTCGCCGTTGTCATGGAAGTACAGGCTCCGCATGTGCCCCAGGAATGTTCTATGAGGTCATTGTATTCTTCCGGATCCATTCGTCCGGCCTCCATGGTGCCTACTTTATCCTGGGCATGGATATGGATTACTTCCTTTCCCCGGCATATCCCGTGAGGCATATATCCGCCAGTCACCATTATTGCCGGGATATCGATGCGGGCGGCAGCCATCAGATGGCCTGGCACAATCGAATCACAGGTGGAAAGGAGAACCATCCCGTCGAAGAAATTGCCCTCCACAGTAAGCTCCACCTGATCGGCGATGGAATTGCGGCTCGGCACTTCGATGTACTTCGGGTCCTTTTCGACCATTCCGTCGCAGATTGCCGTCGTCATGACCTCGAGGGGAAGCCCGCCTGCATCCCGTATACCGGCTTTGACCCTTTCGGCAATCTGTCTGAGATGGACATGCCCGGGATTGTATTCATTCCAGGAGTTCACTACCGCAATACGCGGCCGGTCCTGCTCCTCGGAAGAATATCCCATACCGCACATCAGCCCGCGGCGGCATTCGCTTGCCTGGCTGAAATCCCATTTGCTCTTGAGTTCCATCCGCTTATTCATTGTATATCGGGAAATTCATGGACTCTATGCTTCCGTCACAGGACTGGCCGCCGTCTACACAGATGACCTGACCTACAATAAACCTGGTCTTTTCAATATCCGAGAGGAACTGGATCATCGGGACAATCTCCTCTATCGTACCGCCGCGCCCGACCGGAATTTTGTGTGAAAACGAGACCAGATCCTCCTTGGAATAACGTTCGACGAGCTTCGTGAAGATAAGTCCGGGAGCGACGGCATTGACACGGATTCCGTATTTCGCGACTTCCACTCCAAGCGCCTTGGTAAACATGTTCAAGCCTCCCTTGCCCGCAGAATACGGCAGCATCCTGCGATGCACCCACGTCACCTGTCCGTGAACAGATGATATGTTCACGATGCGGCCTTCAGTCTTTTTCTCTATCATATCAGCTACGGCATATCGCGAAAGATAAGCGGCGGAATTGAGATTCAGCGCGATCTGACTGTCCCAGTATTCCATAGGCATGTCCTTGAATTCGCCTTTCGGTCCGCCTGGAATTTTCAAGGCGCCTCCGGCATTGTTTATAAGCACGTCTATCTTGCCGAAAGTTCCGATGAAATCTTCCATGATCTCCTTGCAGAAGCCGTGATCTCCGACATTGCCCATAAAGATTTTTGTCTTTACGCCATAGGCTTCACATTGCTTACTGACATTTTCGGCTCCTTCAGGGCTCGCGCATCCGCAAATCCCGATATTGGCGTGCTCGTCGCGGGCAAAGGCTACAGCACAGCCTGCACCGATTCCATGTGACGAACCTGTGATGAGAATATTTCTTGACATGATTCAAATACTGATTATTAGTTGATTTATTAGTTATTTAACGTCAGTTCGACGATTTTATGTTGTTAAGTACCAGGGAATTCGTCGAACAGTCGTTAAAGATTTCTTCGAAATCCATTTATTTGTCTTAAACCCCAGTCGCTGTAGCGACAGCCCCTTTTCAAGGGGCGCCACCCCCATTTCTGCTCGCTCTCGAACGGCCTCCGGACGTTCTCGTGAACCGCTCACGACCTCGCTGGGGGCTCGTCGCAGGACCTCGTCCTGCTCCTTCAGAGGTAATTCGATGTCTTTCAATAAATTGAAATTCATCGAACTCACGTTATTTACTGAAATTTCCGCACTTAAAGTATGCGTCTGCCCCGGAGCGAGGGTGTAGGCCCGGTCGCGATAGATTGTACCGGTTTCCATAGCCACGGAACCCTCGGGAGAGACATAGACATTGAACTTTATGCCTCCCTTGAAATCAGCCGTGATACGACGGTTCTTGTCGGCAAGAGTGTATTCACCGTCACCGCTTTCGAAAACTATTCCAGGTTTCCCTGCAGCGACATTCTTCACAGGAAAGTCCCCGTACCATACGCGGTCGCTTCCCTTTTCAGCCTCAAGTTTCCAGAAATATCTGGCTCCGGACACTCCTTCTACAATGCAATCCGATGGATGGGATACCCTGAAGAACGGGTGCAGCAATTCCGTGCACTTATACTCGTGGTCGTCTGTATTGGTCACCCTGAATTCCGCGGAAATGCTTTTCCCGAGACGATACTCCATCTCAGCGTGGAACTTATGCGGCCATACCCGTCTGGTAGCTTCGCTGTCATCGAGGGTCAGAATCACCTTGTCTTCGGACTGATATGCGACCTTCCAGTCGAAATATGGAGTGAGGCCATGTATGTCGCATCCTGGAGGGCCTTCGTAAACAGCCCAAGGCCAGAAGACAGGAATACCTTCGTTTCCAAGCACTTCATTACCGTCTGCAGGTTTCCAGCTCCGCATATTCGCACCGCGGAGATCCACACGTGCCGTACCGTGGGAATTGGAAAGGATCACATGCGTCGCAGGTTGGGATACACTGTCAAGCCAGGCGAGATCGCCATCGGACAATTCCTGCAGGGATGCAAGCCTGTATGTCCCGCCCCAGGTCATGAGATGGTCATTCAGACTTCCTCTTTTGTTCTCCCCTGTACGGTATTTGCTCCAGCGTGTCTGGAAATATGCTTCAGTCTTCGAACCGACAGGACGTTCCAATGCGTGCCAGATATTCCGGTTCTCATCTGCGAATCCCTGAGTGCCGTTACGCCATATAAGCGCCGCGACTTCCTTCCACATATCGTCACGGTCTGCCCTGGAAAGTGCGAAAAGTTCTGAAATCAGCAGACAGCCGTAATCGTCCAGGGCAGCATGCTCCGTACCTATGACAGTGGAGCCTGCAGGACGCCAGTTATAGATGGTAAAGTCTCGCTCCGGGCCATAGGTCGGGTTCTGGAGATATACCCAAGACAGGAAGTACCACCCGGCCTTTCGGGCGTAACGCAGATACTTGTGCCTGCCGGTCATGTTCCACATCTCAACTGCAGCCGAGAAAAAAGGCTGGATGCCTTCACGGTCCACGCTGGAACAGTCCATCGCTCCGCCGTTGCACTCGAAGCGGTCGATATCCCTGCGGTAATAATATCCGAATGCCTTGTCAACGGTTCTTTTTACCTGAGGGTCACCGGTAAGTTCCCAGTAACGCACAAGTCCCATCAGGACAAAACCTCCGCAGTCTCCGGCAGCATTGATCATTTCTCCGGTGGTAAAATCCCATTGCGAGCCCAAGGATCCTTCACCTGCAGGCAGAGCCTTGAAGACTGCCCTGACTACCTTTGCCGCAGACTGTTCGAATTCGTCAGCATAATCATCGGCATCGCATCCTAAAGCGGCCAATCCGTCACGGTTTGCCCTCAGGAACATGGCAGTCCGGGAGAGTTCGCTTATCGACCAGCCGACTTCCGAGGCATCGGTGAACGTCTTTCCAGGCACAGGCTTGGAGCCGCGCCGGAAAAACCCGCTTTCCTGCTGACGCACCCTTATCCAGCTGCGCAGGACTTCGCATCCGAAACGCACACCCTCCGGATCCTTGTCTTCGAGAGCATATTCCACGGTAAGACGGGCTCTCTGGAAAGTCTGCGAAGCAAATCCTATATCCTTGGCTCCAGCGCCTGTGAGATATTCTCCCGGCTTCAGAGCCTTCGATTTCTCCACATCGTCATTTGTCCAGCGGTCGAGCGTGAAATCCCTTTCGTAATCCTCAAGGGTGTATCCCTCCTTTGAGCGGGGGATATTCAGATAGCCCATCACGAACATTTTGTCGTTCTGGCCGCCGCTGAACCAGAAGCCTTCTTCATTGCGCCTGCGTGTCCAGTCCATGAAAGTACGGTCCAGCCGCACTGTCCCGGAAATGGAATACTGGGCTTCCGTCTTATGACTGAGATGCTTCCAGGCTACCGGAAAGACAGTGGTGAAACCGTAGTTCTTCCACTTCGGACGTCCTTTGCAGGCGTATGCGGTAACACACCAGCTTTCCCCGGGCTCCAAAGTGATGAACCTGTCGTAGCGCTCCGTGAATTTCCGCTTGTCCGTGTATGACACGGGAGCTTCGGTCGTCGGCCAGTAAATCAGATGCCTGAATGAACCATCCGGCAGCTTTTCCATGGATGCGGAACCTGTAATCGAGTTGGGATCGGCATCAGAGGCGAACATACCGAAGGCCTTGCGCCTGTTCTCGCTGACAGTACATCCCGGAATGGTGCTGCGGTCACCGGCAAATATCCACGGCTCGCCATCCTTTTCATAACCGTTGGGCATCGCGCTGGAGAACTTGCGGCCGTCGCTCAGGATGAAATCCCCCACGAATTCATTGCCGTTGTACAGGACTCCCGGTATGAGGTAACGGCTGGCCTTGATTCCCGGTTCTGCGGAAAGCACGAGCTTGAATGTCTGAGTGGAGTCCGTATTGTTGACAGCCTTCAATTCTATCTGCCAGACAACAGTCCTTCCTTCGCGGCTCCTTGTGGTTTCCATGGCGACTGTAAGCCCGTCCACTGCAGGCTGCGTTGCCGCCGTGAATATCCTATCCGCAGCTCCGGCGGCCAAATCCATGGCGCAGGCTCCGAGGAGGAAAAAAGACAAGAGTGTTTTTATCTTCATATATGCAATATCGGTATAAGATTAATGCTACAGCCAGCCATCGTTCTGCTGAAGATTGGCCTTCTGCACTTCTGAAGCAGGTATGGCCCATCTGGTGTAATGGTCACCGCCGAATTCATAGAAGGTGATATTCGTCCCCCACAGGTCTTTAAGTCCTGCATTATCGCTGAAGCGGAACTCCTCCAAAGTACCCCAGCGGAGTTCTTCGGTATAGAGCACTTCCTCGAGGGCCAGCTCCCAGCGTTTCTCATTCCGGATACGGATACGCATGTCATCCTGTCCCGTCACCCGGGTATATTCATTTGAACCGAGAAGCGCCACACCTGCCCTGCCGCGGACAAGATTCACATATTCCATGGCATCCTGATACCTTCCCTGTTCATTGACCGCCTCGGCAAGAAGCAGGAGCAGGTCGGCATACCTGAAGATAGGCACATCCACCGGATTGTATGTCACATCTGTACATTCGCGTCCGACAGCCACGAACTTGCGAGGACAGTACAGCATATTGCTGTTGCGGCGGGTGCGGATATCGTTGCCCACTCCGGTCTCGTCGGATCTGAACGGGTAACGGTACACATATGTCAGTTCTTCACCATAATATCCTCCGACATATTCGGCATACGGGGTGATCACTGTGGCATCGAGCCGTGGGTCACGGTTTGCGTATGCTGCCTTTATGCGGGCCTCATTGCCGTCCGGAAGATACTGCGATACGTCCGCACCGTCCGACTTGAGTGTATTCAGTTCAGCCTCGGTCAGGCCATCCCTGCAGAAGAAAATCTTGCGCTGGTTCGGGGTCATTGAATTATAGCCCGGCAGATAGTCTTCCCATGAGAAAGGCTTCCCGTCGGCACGCTCGTATGTCTCGACAAAGTCGGTGCTGACATAATAGATATTGTAACCGTTCCCCGCTGTCTCCCAATTGCCGTAGGAGCGGCTGAACACATTGCCCGAATTCTCTATGTTCTCAGCCTGGAAGCTGAATATCATCTCGTCGCACCTCTCGTTCTCAAGAGTGAAAAGGTCGGCATAGGACAAGCCGTCAGGAAGGCTGTAGCCCATCCTGGTGACTGCCAGGAAATCCTGTTCGGCACTCTCCCATTCACGGAGCCACATATAGACCTTGCCGCGGAGCATATGGCACGCTGCCTTGGTGATGCGACCGTAATTTGAACTGGATGAGGCATATTTGTCAGGCAGGCTCTCACAGGCGATGGCGTCATTCAAGTCATCGATGACTGTCATCCAGACGTCATACTCGCTCGAACGCTGTCTGGTATACTGGTCAGGACCGAGGTTTTCGAGATAAACGGGCACACCTTTCCATAGACAGTTGAGACGATAGTAATACCAGGCTCTCAGGAATTTGGCCTCGGCTTTCCTGCATGCCTTGGTGGCATCGTCCATATCCGGCACGTCATCGACATGTGAAATGAAGTCGTTTGCCCTGTTCACGCCTTCGTAAAACCGTTTCCACCAAGTGAGGAACATGTCATTGTTCGGCTGGATAGTCCCGGCAAGATACAGGAAACTTCCCGTAAGCCCGGCTGTCGCCTGAGGATCGAGTACGCCTGCAAAAGCATCCCAGTTCAGACCGTCCGGCGTTATGTAATCGTAAGCAAGTGTAGAGTATGCTCCGATCAGCACTGCCTCAGCCTTTTCGGCAGAGTTGAATACGGTTGCGGCACTGTTCTGGTCGTACGGATAACGATCGAGGAAATCATCGCATCCGGCAAGCGAAAGTGCGCAAAGGATCACTGCACCTGTTGTTATAAATGTATTTTTCATATCTTTTCTTTCCTCCTCACTTAAAATCTGATGCTTACGCCAAGCGAGAGCTGGCGGATCTGGGCATAGTAGTTCATCGTATCATTGAATTCCGGATCGATACCAGGGAAGGAAGTGAACGTATAGACGTTCTCGGCACTGAAATAGACCCTGAGTTCCTCCATCGCAATCTTGGATATGAGGCGTTTCGGGAAGGTGTATCCCAATGTGATATTCTTGATTTTCAGGTAGTCGCCTTTATAGAGCCAATGGGTGGAGTAGTTTGAACCTCCATTCTGCTCCCCTCCGTAATTGCAGGTCAGACGGCCGTGCTCGGAAGTGATATTGGTTCTCGGATCCGAAGGATTGTCAGGATCGTAGAAATAGTGGTCATAAGCGATATCCTTTGGAAGAGCGGTGTCGCCTCTTGTCGAGTAGCAGTTGAAGCCGAGATATCTCCAGTATATCTTATGTCCGCCGGCACCGGCAAGGTTCATGGAAAAGTCAATGCCTTTCCATTGCGCGCCAAGCTGCAGACCGTAATAATATTTCGGAGTGAGCGAACAGTTCTGGAAAGTGTAGTCGTAATCATTTCCGTAGATACCGTCTCCATTCGTATCGGCATAGATGAAATCACCGTACCAGATACCTTTCTTGCCGATCGTCTTGTTCGGCATGAACACTGCACCGCCGTCCTCCATGGCTTCGAGCCAGGCCATATCTTCAGGAGTGCGGATCATACCGTCCTTCGGGCCTCCATCCGGATTTACCGTACCGTCAGAGTAGAAATAGGAGCCGTCACCGCCGTAAAGGTCAAGAAGATAATATTCATTGATTATCTTGCCTTCCATTACCTTCCTGTTACCGCCTACGGTACTGGACACTGCACCTACATTTGTCTGCCATACGCGGCCGCCGTATTCATCTGTAACCCAGCCTTCCTGAAGAGCGCCTTTGTACTTCGTCACCTTATTCCAGTTGCGGGTGAAATTTGCGCTTACGGAATAATGGAAATCCCCGATATTGTCCTTCCACCCCAGAGTCAGTTCGATACCCTTGTTGGTGACATCGCAGAGATTCTGCGAAGGGGCAGCCTTGTTGCCGATCGTGGCATAGATAGGTGCGGCATAGAGAATACCGTCAGTGAGTTTGTGATAGACATCAGCCTCGACAGTGAATCGGCTGCGGAAGGCAGCGAAGTCAAGACCGACATTGGTGGTCGTAGTGGTCTCCCAGGTAAGGGTGTCGTTGTTGATGGATGCCACTATACCGGCAGCCTGCTTGCCGCCGAGGGAATAGGTGTAGCCTGTATCATATATTGCGAGGTATTCATAGTTGCCGATGGCATTGTTCCCGAGGCGTCCCCAGGATGCACGGATTTTCAGGTTGTCTATACCTGTGCCTTTCATCCATGGTTCTTCAGAGATACGCCATGCAGCGGATACCGAAGGGAACAGGCCCCAGCGTGTCTTGGGCGAGAATCTCGATGAACCGTCGTACCGGAGATTGGTCTCGAAAAGATATTTGCCGGCGTATGCGTAGTTCAGTCTTCCGAAGAACGATGCTGAAGCATAGTCGGTAGTCGTTCCCGATATGCTGGTCGGTGTGATGGCATTGTCAAGCTGGAGGAGGTCGGCATCGGTCATCTCGTCCTTTCTTGCGGAAGCATTGCGGTAACGGTAGTATGTCGCTTCGAAACCTGCCATGACAGAGACATCATGTTTCTTTGCAAAAGTCCTGTTCCATGACAGGTTGTCCTGGACCGTCCAACGGCGGTAATCTCCACCGTTGAACTGGATATTACCGTTCGCAAGATCATCGTATACGTAGATATCCTGTCCCTGCTGGAAAGAATACGCGTTCTTGAAGTTCGTATACTTGTGATACCAGGCCGAACGCTGCCAGTCGTTGTAGGTCACGTTGTTTACAATGCCGAAAGGCAGCTTGATATTGGCATAGAAGGACTCAGTCATATCGATTGTATCGGATGTTCCGCCGATACGGTTGATAAAATAGAGGGTGTTGCGGCTGTTGGTACTCTGCTCCGGATTCTCCATCCACCCGTAATGGCCGTCATAATATGGATAAATACCGGGGATCGAGCGGGAGAAGTAACTGAAGGCGCTGTCGATTGCTGACAATTCCCTCGACCCCCTTGTGCCATATATGCGGGCACCTATTTCCAGCCAGTCGGTAATCCAGGAAGAAATGTTGACACGGAAATTGAACTCGTTGTAGGCGGTCTGCATGATGATTCCGGGATTGTCCATAAAGGAAGCGGAGAGGAGATATTTAGTCTTGCCGCTTGTTCCCCGTACCGAGACATTGTGTTTCTGGTATATGCCACCCTTGTAAAGAGCCTTCATCCAGTCCGTATTAGGGTAAGCCACATAATTCGGATAGCCGGACTCGGCGATTCCGTCGGGATCCAGGGACTTCTCTCTCCAGAGGTCGATTTTCTCCTGCGAAAAAAGGGCAGGATTGCCGATATTCTCGCAGGACTCGTTCATGAAGGTCATGTAGTCGGCATAGTCGGACACTATGTCGAAATAGTTGAGCGGCTGGTTATATGAAGCTATGCCTGAATAGGTTACAGACACCTTGCCATCCACATCAGAACCGGTTTTGGTGGTGATGAGGATAACACCGTTCGCTCCCCTGTTTCCGTAAATGGCGCAGGATGCAGCATCCTTGAGGATGGATATGGATGCGATATCGTCCGGAGCCACGTTGGACATGCTCGACTCGAAGCCGTCCACAATAACAAGAGGTGAGGAATTGTTAAGTGTTCCGACACCGCGGATGGTAATGCCGATGCCTTCGGAGCCCGGCTGGCCAGATGTCTGTATCACCTGGACTCCCGCGCTGGCTCCAATCAGACCTTGGGCGCTGGAGACCAAAGGACGCGACTTTGCCACTTCATCGAAATTGACAGAGGCGACCGAACCTGTCAGGTTGACCTTCTTCTGTACACCATAGCCGACGACTACGGTTTCTTCAAGTATGTTGATGTCTGCCGAAAGCACGACGTCAATCACCGTACGCCCGCGCACCGGCACTGTCTGCTGCTCATAACCTATCATACTGAACAAGAGCTCATCATCCGGAGAGACTTCGATGGAATACCGGCCGTCAAGGTCGGTAGCCACTCCTTGGGTAGTGGACTGGACGATTACGGCGACGCCTGGCATCGGGGAATCCGACTGGTCCCTTACGGTCCCCGTCACTGTTATCTCCTGGGCGTAAGCTGCGGAAACAAAGAAGGACAGGACCGCAAAGACCGTTGAAATGTATTTGAATGATTTTGGCATATTGCTGTCAGATTAAATGGCTACTCCTTGATGGAAATGACGAAATCCATTTTCGACTCATCTCTATCAGTGGCAGGATCGTCTTTGCAATAGAAATAGAACGGAGCAAGATATTTCGTACCGTCATCGTTCGGTGCGCTGCGGATGTAATCCCTTGTGGCATCCGAAGCTGCGCTTCCACCGTTCTGATACTCGGCATGAACTGAAACAAGGCGAATCTTCACATATCCCTCTTCGATGGCATTTTCAAAGGTAATGTCGATTGAGTGGGTATTGTTTCCGCGGTTGCTCATGAAAGTGGCTTCACACTCTATGAGCTTGCCCTCCATTTCCGGATACAGGCCTGTCTCATCGTGTGCCGGCACATCTGATGTCAGCAGCGTCCTGTTGCACTTCCACTCTTCACCGTCAAGATATTCCACATCCCAGAACATCGGATGCTGGCGGCCGTAAGTAGGGAAATCAAGATTAAGGGTAGTACCGGCACGGAAATTTGTCACAGGGATGACGAACTCCATATAGTCCCCTGTCCAGATTCCCTGTATACAAGGAGAGGAAATCTTGCCGCCGCTGTTGACATTCTCATAATATGTCTGGAATACCTCGTTCTCTATATAATGGACATTGTGCCACTGGGCATATGCGCTTGGCTGTTCGGAAATCCAGCGCTGGATGGTATTCCAATATGGCTGACGGCTGTAAACTCCGTCTGCATCCGCTGCAAATACACCGACAGGGCCCACTTCCTCGTCATAAGTCTTGTAACCGAGCGGGAAGACGACAGGGAATATCACAGGATCTATGACGTTGGTCCACTCGACAACCGTGCCTGCCACAATCTCCTTGCCGGCTTCACCGTCCCATACAGGCAAAGTGTTCGTACTTCCGCTCTCGGTTTCCACTTCAAGCATAAGGCCGCTGTCCGGAACAGTGAAAGGCGCCACTACCATATAGACAGGCGTATTCTTCTCTTCCAGGGCAAGACCCTGAGGAAATTCGAGTGTCACTTGCTCAGCTGATTCTTCCACCGTGAATTCCCTTTTCTCTACATTGTAGACTCCTGTCGCCGAAATCTGGACACCCGTTCCGGACAGCGTGACAGATTTGAGGATACTCTGCTCTCCCGGGATGACATCCTGCGGTATCTGGAGTTTTATCAAGGCAAACGGCGTTTCCATGGAAATCGTCACCGGAGCCAGAACATTGAGTGCTGACGCCGAACCTATCATGGTCATATTGGCCAACGGATTCGGAGAATATGTCTGAACGGCGGCAGCTGCGGCAGGAACGGAACTGAAATCATCCGCTCCCTCAGGGAATGGATATACCGCATAAAACCTGAAGCTGCGGTCTCCTTCCTGACTCAGGATCTTATCATCCTCGGTAGCAGCCACAAAGGCAACCGACGAACCTGCAGCCGACGCCAGGAATCGGGCCGGCTTGTTTTTCGACATGCATACATCGGCCTTGTCCCCTCTTCTGCAGGAAGAGATGACACCGATGGCATCGTCTTTCGACCACTCCATTTCACTGAGTGAGACCGTAAGGGCAACCTGGCCAGCATCTGTACCCCCCCCCGATTCGGTCACAGGGTCCTCAGTACATGCGGCAAACGCAAGTGCACAAGCAAGAATCGAATAAAACTTTTTCATCTCATTAAAATTATGTGGTTAATAAATCAACGTCAGGCGGCATGCGGGATTGTGGGGATGAGTCATGTCAGATAAATTTCATAATATGAAATATTTCTTTCTCATCATATATCATAACCCGTCAATACGCATGTCCAATTCAAAAGTATTAAAAAGATTTGCATTCTCCAATCTATATATTTACTTTTGCATATTAACTTCATAATATGAAATTATGATGATACAAGTTTTGGAAAAAGCCCTCAGGATAGTGGAATTTCTTGGCGAGGATCCACGGAATGCAGTCCCGATGTCAAAAATAGCCGACACACTGTCTCTTGACCGAGGGACATGCTCCCACATCCTGAAAACACTCTCGGCCCACGGTTTCGTAGAACAGGAACTCCCCAGAAGCGGCTACAAACTGGGATACAAGTTCTACCATATCACAGGGCACCATGTGGAAAACAACGAACTTACGGAGATTGCCAGGAAAGATGTGGAAGCGCTCGGCTCGGAACTGAACGAGACAGCCATGCTTGCCATAAACAGGAACGACATGCGGGTGGTCCTGTACCACACCACACCGAACAGAAGCGTTGTAGCAAGCACCGACATGGAAAGATCGGCTTATGCGGCTTGTGCCGGACGCGTCATCATGGCCCATTATTCTCCCAAGCACCTGGAAAAATGCCTTATAAGGCTGGGGCTTCCCACACAAAAGGAATGGCCGGAAATCTACCAGTCGGACAATCCGGAGCAACATCTGGTGAACACCCTTGCCGCCATCAAGCTGCGCGGCTATGACATCCAGTACGACCACGAAGTCACGGGTTTCGCCTCTCCCCTATTCATTAAAGGCCATGTAATTGGCAGTCTCGGGACATACCTGCCGAATTCGAGACTGACAGACAAGGAAACAATCATCAGGGCCATGCTGCACCACGCCTCTGAAATCAACAGGAAACTCGAGAAATTTTCGCAGATCTGACACCGGAAATCAATATTTTCCCAGCCGGCCAGACATAGAAAAAGGCGACGGATTTTCATCCGCCATCAAATATTCACCCTGTTAGACACAAAAAGTCTCCACGGAGTACGCGGAGACATAGGAATAAAATCCTTCGGCATATAGCCTTATTGTGGTAAGATGTAGAACTTACACCACAAATATACCTTATTTTATCTGATTATCAAATAGTTTTCCTAAATTTACCAAAATTGATTCTTCATGGAAAAAATCATTGGTCTGGATTTAGGAACAAATTCCATTGGATGGGCTATTGTCCACCGCAATAATGACTTGTCATACACATTGCTTGACAAAGGTGTAAATATCTTTCAGGACGGCGTAGCTCACGATAAAAGCGGGGAAAAACCGGCCGTACAGGAGCGGACTGCCGCCAGAGCCTCAAGAAGGCATTATTTCAGACGAAGACTTAGAAAAATCCAATTGTTGAAAATACTGGTCGAACAGAGAATGTGCCCGTACATCTCAAATGAAGACCTCGAAATTTGGAAACTCCATAAGAAATATCCTGTCAATGATGACTTTATGGCTTGGCAGAGAACGGATGACGTTATCGGTAAAAATCCATATCATGACAGATACCGTTGTCTGACGGAAGTCCTGGATATGGACAATCAGGATGATCGCTATTTTTTGGGCAGAGCATTGTATCATATTGCACAGAGACGGGGTTTTCTCAGTAACAGGAAAGAATCCACGAAAGAATCGGACGGCACAGTCAAGTCCGGGATAGACGCTCTCGGCCGTGACATGAAAAATGCCGGCTGTGAATATCTTGGCGAGTTCTTCTATAAAATTTACGGTACCGGGCAGAAAATCCGGACCAGATACACATCCCGGACAGACCATTATAAAAAGGAATTCGATGCCATATGCGCAAAGCAGGCATTGGATGACAAATTAAAAGAACGGTTTGAAAAGGCTATTTTCTTCCAAAGACCTCTGAAATCTCAAAAAGGTCTTGTAGGAAAATGTACATTTGAAAAAAGCAAACCAAGATGTCCGATATCCCATCCGCGTTACGAAGAGTTCAGGATGCTGGCTTTTATCAATAATATCCGGGTCTCATCTTACCTTGACAACGGCCCACGGCCTTTAAATAACGATGAAGTCGAAAAAATAATTCCCCTGTTCTACCGGAAAAGCAAGACTCAATTCAATTTTGAAGATATTGCCAAGGCAATAGCCGGGAAGGGCAACTATTCCAATATCGATGATAAGGCAGAAATGCCATATAAATTCAATTACCAGATGTACGCATCGGTGCAAGGCTCTCCCGTAACTTCAGGGCTGAAATCAATATTCGGAGAAAATTGGGAAGACGGGATATGCCGCAGATATACCCGTTCCGAAGGGAAAAGCCAGAATCAGATTATCAACGATGTGTGGCACGCCTTGTTTTCCTTTGACAATGACGGAATGCTTGGTTCCTGGGCAATCAGGAATCTCGGACTTTCGGAAAAAGAAGCAGAAAGTTTTTGCAAAATAAACATCCCGCAAGGCTATGCATCTTTAAGCCTGTGCGCTATCAATAAAATTCTGCCATATCTTCGGGACGGGTACAGATATGATGAAGCTGTGATATTGGCAAACCTTCCCACTGTCACCGGGCATAGCATCGGAAGTGATGATTTGAAAGAAATCCAGGAAAATGTTTCGATAATCTTAGAAGACCATTCAAAGAATCCTCTTGAAAACAAGACAAGCATTCAGAATTCCGTGGTAGATTATCTGAGAGGATGCCGAAATGTAGATTCTGCACACCTGGACAAACTTTATCACCCGTCAATTATTGAACTGTTCCCTCACGTATTGCCGGAAAACGGCATTTACAAATTGGGCTCTCCTCGTGTATCTGCCATCCGGAATCCCATGGCCATGCGTTCTCTCTTCCGCCTGAGAAAATTACTTAACGAACTTTTGAGGAACGGGGAAATCGACCATAAAACGACAGTTCAGATAGAGTTCGCCAGAGGTTTGAATGACAGCAACATGAGAAAAGCCATCGAAACCTATCAAAGAGAGCAGAAGAAAAAACGTGATGATGCCCGATCTAAAATACAAGAACATTTCGGTGCACAATATGAGCCTTCCGAAGATGAGATATTGAAATACATCCTGTGGGAAGAACAGAAACACCAGTGTCCATACACAGGAGGCAAAATAGGATTTAAGGATTTTATCGGCCCGAATCCCAAATACGACATAGAACATACTGTTCCGCGGTCTCTTGGAGGCGACAATTCTCAAATGAATCTGACGTTGTGCGACAGCCGGTACAACAGAGAGGTTAAACGTACGACTTTGCCGGCAAATCTGCCGGATCATGCAGATATCATGGCGCGAATCGAGACTTTCGGATGGCAGGAGGAAGCAGAATCACTGAAAAAACAAATAGAAAGGGCCAAAACGCATTCTGCGACAAAAGCGGACAAAGACAAGAACATCCAGAGAAGGCATTACCTTAAAATGAAACTCGGCTATATAGAAGGAAAACTCAGAAGATTCACCATGACTGAAGTCCCGGACGGATTTTCAAACAGACAAGGTGTCGATGTCGGAATCATAGGACGATATGCCAGGTTGTATCTGAAGTCAGTATTCCAGAATGTATATACAGTCAAGGGTGCGACCACTGCCGAATTCCGAAAGATGTGGGGATTGCAGGAAGAGTATGCCAGAAAGGAACGGGACAGCTATGCCAACCATTGCATAGATGCCATCACGATAGCATGCATCGGAAAGAACGAGTATGAAGAATGGGCCAGATTCAGGAAAGCGGAAGAGTCATACAAGTTTTCAAGAGGGGCAAAGCCGAGTTTCCCGAAGCCATGGCCGTCTTTTACGGCAGATGTCAAATCCGTGGCAGACTCGATACTTGTCCCTCATTATACTGCATCGAGCCTTTCAAAACATACAAAGAAAAAACTCAGGAAAAAAGGTAAAATTCAGTATAACGCAGAGGGTAAGCCTCTTTACATGCAGGGAGATACCTCAAGATGCTCTCTTCATGAAGCGACTTTCTACGGAGCGATAAAGAAAGATGATGAAATCAGATATGTGGTCAGAAAATCTCTTGATTCCTTGAATCCGGAAGACGTGGACAAGATAGTGGATGATGTTGTAAAGGAAAAGGTCAGGGAAGCTGTCAAACAGAAAGGCTTTAAGGAAGCCATGACAGGCAATATATGGATGAATGAAGCACTTGGAATTCCGATAAAAAAGGTCAGAATTTATATAAAGGACAAACCGATAGAGTTGAAACCCCACCGCGATAAGTCGCAACATGACTATAAAAGGTTTGTCAATGTCAGGAACGACTCGAACTATTGCATGGCAATTTACGAAGGTACAAATGAGCGTGGAAAGACCGTTCGTTCGTATTCTGTCGTTAATAATCTTGATGCAGCCAGATTTTACAATGGCAAAACTTCCAAGGATGACATTGTACCTCTGTCTGATGATAATGATTTGCCACTGAAATGCATTCTCAAGACGGGTACGATGATTCTTTTTTATGAGAAGTCTCCGAAAGAGCTGTATGAATGCAGTGTTGAAGAGTTGTCGAAGAGGTTGTATAAAGTTACAGGACTTTCAACATCCAATATAAGGCAAGGAGATAAGACATATTCGTATGGAATGATAACTTGTCGACATCATTTAGAAGCAAGAAAAGCAATAGATTTAAAAGAGAAAAAGGGGGCATGGGTAATAGGAGAAGCATACAGGCCATTAGTCACAATATCTTATAAGCAATTTAACGCATATGTTGAGGGACTTGATTTTGAGCTATCCTTGAACGGTCAAATAAAATTCAAACATTAGAGACTATGCTTAAAAGAACACTGGCATTCACCAAGCCGTATCATCTGAGCCTTAAAAACCGGCAGATGATTATAAGGACGAAGGACGATTCCGGAACAAATGCCGGCGTTCCGGTTGAGGACATCGGTTTTGTCATTCTTGAAAATCAGGAAATAAGCATTACTATGCCCTTGCTGAACGCGTTGGCTGACAATAATGCTGCGGTCATCGTATGCTCGGACAAATTCATGCCCAATGCCATGTTCATGAATCTGGATTCCAACTCTACTCAGGGAGAGAGTTTCAGAGCCCAGTTGTCGGCATCCGAGCCCCTGAAGAAAAATATATGGAAACAGATAGTAGAGGCAAAAATCAGGAATCAGGCAGCCTTGCTGCGTAAACTCGGCAAAGACGGGGATGTATTGAAGCCTTACTATCAGAATGTAAAAAGCGGAGATTCAGACAACAGGGAAGGCGTGGCAGCAAAGCTGTATTGGGATAAACTTTTCGATGGGGAATTCATGCGGTTTCGGACGGGACCTTCTCCTAATGAAATGCTGAACTATGGCTATACGGTCCTGCGGGCAGCCGTCGCAAGGTCCCTGACCGGATCCGGATTATTGCCCGCGATAGGAATATTTCACAAAAACAGATATAATGCTTTTCCACTGGCCGACGATGTGATGGAGCCGTACAGACCGTTTGTAGATGAAATAGTATTCTATTTATACGCTAACGGCGAAAACAGTCTGAATAAGTATTCCAAGTCTGAGATACTGAAATTATTATATGCCGACACATTTTTCGAAAATGTCACCAGACCGCTTGATATCGGCCTCTCCATCACCACCGCTTCGCTTGCCAAGTGCTATAATGGTTTGCAGAAAAAAATTTTATATCCATTATTAAAATAATGTCCGAAAACCGTATAAATGCTTATCATGTCATGTGGCTTTTTGTATTTTTTGACTTGCCTGTCACAACCAAAAGGGAAAGAAAGGATGCAACTCAATTCAGAAAGTCACTTGAAAAGGACGGTTTTTCGATGATGCAGTTTTCAGTCTATGTAAGACATTGTCCTTCAAAGGAAAATATGGATGTTCACAT
>CALVDT010000045.1 GCA_944326385.1 uncultured Bacteroidales bacterium
CCCTTTTTGTTTTTTTTGTGTTGCATCATTGCCCTAGACTACCCCCACCCTATGGCTCCCGGCCGAGAAGTGCAACAGTCAGTGGCCCGCGGGCCACTGACTGTTGCACTTCGGTGTTGAATCTACATAACAATTCCCAACAATTCCCATAACGATTCCATCACAAATGGAAATTTCAGACGCAGGACTGCTGCAGTTTTACAGGACTTTCCTTTTGCCCATCCCGTTCTCCGGGCCGACTATCCCGTCGTCTTCCATCTGTTCCAGAATCCGACAGGCACGCATATAACCTACAGCAAGTCTGCGCTGCAATATCGCCGGACTGCAGTCTTTCTGTTTCGATATGATTCCGATGGCTTCATCGTACAGCTCGTCGCGCATGCTTTTCTGCATTTGACAATTCTTTTCCATAACATTCAATAATATATTTTCTTTTTCAGGCTATTTCCTGTTCAATACAATCCCCTGACCCTCCCCCCCCACAGTACTACAGTCAATATATGGTAATGAAAAAATCTACGACAAAAACAGCCGTATGCTATGCCAAACCACGGCTCAACAGTCTGTCGAGTATCATCAGCACGTATGGATTGGGTGAGGCATACCGGCCGTCTACATTATTCGCGTCAATGCCATATCTGACCTGCAGCCAGTCCTTAAGCCATTTTGAAACAGCCCCGCTGCGGCTTACTCCGGCACTGCAATGGACAATCCAGACCGATGCATCTCTGTTTTCCCCGACAAATTCAGCTATCTGCCGGGCCATGTCATCGTCGAACAGGATATACTGATCGCATTTTGACAGATTCTTCCATTCATCTGGAGCCGCTATGTCATCAAAATCAAGATTAAGGACATTCCTGTGCCGGTGCTTGAACCAATGGGAAGACGGACCGTTTGCGAAGATGTCATCCGCAAGGTCATCATCAAAAGAATTGCCTATCGAAATGACGGCAAGGTCAGTCCTCATTTCTATATTGCTGTCATAAAGATCGTTGTTCTGCATAGTACGCTTGAAATCAGCGGCAGACAATGTATGTATTTCTGTCATATTATTTTATGAGTTTTATCCCCAGTTAAAGACAAATCATGAAAAACAAGTCCTGACTTTTGCAAGCATCTCTTCATCTATCAGATTCAACACATCACTTACCAGCATATTATCATGGCTTCTGAACATCTGCTCGCGGCTTATGATTTCAATTCTGTCGGAAACTTGCCTGAGGCAGGCCAAAGTCTCCTGTGCAAGATATCCGGCATGTGTTCCTTCAAACTCCGACGGCATCGTCACCAATGAAACTGTTTCTATTGATTTACCCTTTGCAGCATGGATTACCGCCGGAACATCATTGAAACTGTCCTGGTCTCCAAGCCATGCGACAATAATCATTTTACTTAGGCCGGCATCCAAAATGGTCACCATGTTGGATAAGTCCGACTTAGATCCGCATTTTCTGCGTAACGTCACTTTCAAAGCATCTGACTTTACATAATCGTCAATATGGTTGACAATACGGCTGCCACCGTATCCTATCCCGATTATCGCTGTCCTGTCCATAATCAAATGTCCGGTTTTAATTACAGTTACAAAAATAGCATGCATATGTACCAAAGTACTGCACACAGGAAAAATGTCCATGATTTTGTTTTTGCAAAAATAACCCGAAGATATGTCAAAAGATAGCTCACGATTAACAAAGACAAAAAAATTTGCCTTTGTTAATCGCTATATTTGGCCGCTGATGCGCCCACATATAGCTCTCGCTCGACAAAGACAAAAAAATTTGCCTTTGTTCTCGCTTAATCGCTATATTTGCCAGACTGAACAGGATGGAAGTATTACTGGACATAATAAAAGGGTTCGCGATAGGCATCTGCGCATCAGCCCCGGTCGGGCCGATAGCAATTCTCGTAATACAGAAGTCGCTCAGCAATGGACACAAAGCAGGCTTCATCACCGGGATGGGAGCCACTGCGGTTGACACCCTCTTCTCCATAATAGCCATCTTTGCCCTTGCCGCTGCGGAAAAGCTGATCAGCGAGAACAGGGAACTCATCCTTCTGGCAGGAGGTCTTGTCATCACCATTCTCGGCTGGTGCATGAGTACCTCTGACCCGTTCAGGAAAGTCAAGGCCAGCAGTGAAGGTCAGTCCTCGGTAACTGTCAAAGATTTCATTCAGGCTGTAGCCATGGGATTGTCAAACCCTGGAGCCATATTCGTGATTTTCGCCCTGTTCGCGTTTTTCGGCATAGGTCCGCTGGACAGATCCGACTGGAGGGTGGCGCCTATAATATTGTCGGTAAGCATAGGCGCATCGTTCTACTGGTTCGTCCTGACATGGATGCTGAGCCATTTCAGAAAGAGATTCAGACTGCGGACCATCATTTGGATAAACCGGATTACCGGAGCAGTCATAATAGTCATAGGGATAGCCCTGATCGGGGAAGGCCTTTTCCAGATCCTGTTCCGTGGGGCACAACTGTTCGATTAGATTAAAAATGTAGCATTATGAGTATCAGGAAATTTTTATTCAACAGGATAACCGCTAATATCCTCGCAGGCATATTGCTGGTGCTGGCACTGCTGTTCGGAACCCATGCGATACTTGAAAAGATCACCAGGCACAATCAGGAGATAACCGTACCGGATCTGAGAAATAAAAGCGTGGCAGAAGCCGTGCAGCTCGTGGAAGGCAGGATGAGGCTGGAAGTCACGGATTCCGTCTACGTGAAACGCATGGGCAAAGGCTTGATATTCAGACAGAACCCGCAAGCCGGAAGCAAAGTAAAGGAAGGCAGGAGGATCATGCTTACGATAAATGCAGTGAATCCGAAGAAAGTGATGATGCCGAACCTTGTAGGCTATTCCATGAGACAGGCCAAGGCCGAAATACTTTCCAAAGGACTTCAGATAGGAAAACTTATCTATGTGACAGATATTGCCACCAACAATGTCCTGAAGCAGCTTCATGACGGAGTGGAGATACCGGCAGGCAGCATGATTGAAAGCGAATCCGCAATAGACCTTGTACTGGGACTGAACAATGACGACTGCGTCACATACGCACCTGTACTTGCCGGACTGAAATACAGGGATGCCGTCAGTGCAATACACGACAATTCGATGAATATCAAGGATGTGGTCTTCGACGAAACCGTCAGGACATATTCAGACTCCCTGGATGCGGTCGTATTCCGGCAGGAGCCTGACTACGGGGACATTCCTTTGCTTATGGGTATGGAGATTTCCATATATCTGACCACTGACATAAGCAAAGTGCCGGTACCGGAAGAAGACGGGGAAGAAGAAAATGAAGAAAATGCCGGACTCTGATGACAAGAAAGATTTTCGACATGGATGATGAAATCATCGACAGCCCGGATATCGGTTCTGACAGCGATCTGGACATAGATGACGAGCAGCGTGAAATGTTCGAGCATTTCAGGCTTGAACTGGACAAGGGACAGACCCCGATGCGTGTGGACAAATACCTGGCGACCCACCTTGAAAACACGTCGAGACACCGGATCCAGCTTGCCATCAAGCAGGATTATGTGAAAGTGAACGGGAAGACAGCCAAGGCAAACTGTATGGTAAGACCTGGTGATGTAATATCCTTCGTGATGCCCTACCAGCGCAGAGGTCTGGAAATCCTCCCGGAAAATATCCCTCTCGACATTGTATATGAAGATGAGGACCTTCTGGTTGTGAACAAGAAGGCAGGGATGGTAGTACATCCCGGACACGGGCATTTCTCAGGAACCCTGGTGAACGCCCTTGCGTACCATCTTGGAATTTCTCAGGGGCCGGATGCGGAGGATGAAAGGATGGGAGTCCTCGTCCACAGGATAGACAAGGACACCTCCGGGCTGCTTGTCGTGGCAAAGAACGAAGAATCCCAGCTTGACCTTGCAAAGCAATTCTTCGTGCATTCCATAGACAGGATATACGTAGCCGTGGTCTGGGGAAACCTGAAGGAAGATGAAGGCACCATCACAGGAAACATCGGAAGGGATCCGAATGACAGGATGAGATTCAAGGTCTTCCCTGAAGGGGATAACGGGAAACATGCCGTCACACACTACCGAGTCATAGAAAGGTTCGGATTCGTGACTGTAGTGGAATGCAGGCTCGAAACAGGACGCACACACCAGATAAGGGTGCATTTCAACTGGATCGGCCATCCGCTGTTCAATGACGAAAGATATGACGGTGCAGAAATCAGGAAGGGGACAATATATGCCAAGTACCGACAGTTCATCGAGAACTGTTTCAATCTCATGCCCCGTCAAGCTCTCCATGCGAAGACCCTCGGATTCATTCATCCCCGGACAAAAGAGCATCTGATATTCGATTCTCCTCTGCCCGAAGACATGTCTGCCCTCATTGCCAGATGGAGGAATTACTCTACCTCCTGCGCGAAGGCCCTCCCATAGGTCCGTGAGGTCCGCGGCCGCCCTGAGGCCCGCTGAAATTACCGAAACGATAGGTGAGGGAAAGGACTATGTAACGGCCAAGGGTATTGTTCCTTGTCTCGAGATGATAGTTCGACTCATCCGTCACCGACAGGTTCTTCGACTGGTTGAATATATCGTATGCCTTGAGAGCCAGCGTGAACTTGTCCTTGAAGAGCAGTTTGTTTATCTCGGCATTGAACACGAACTCATCTTCCTGCGGAGTCGTATAGCCGTTGTACCAGTTGTAGTCAAGACTCGATATCAGATTCACACCTCCCGGAATTGTCCAGTTCACGGATGCATCCACCTGATTGTTCCAGGTAGCCTTCTGATTGTAGGACGATATCGTGTACCATGACTTCGACACTCTGGTCCTTCCGCCGATGTTCACTTCGATTATGTCGTTCCTGAACGTAAACCTGAGCCTCTGCGTGAAACTGAGGCTCTGGGTCTTGTTCGCAGTGAACATTTCATCGCCTTTTGACTCGAAGTCCGAATAGAAAGTATCATAATCGAAATCCGCGGTCTTGCTGTCATAATACAGATCCGTGTCAAAGCCTCCTGTCTTGCCTATATACGAATTCGATTCATTGTACCTTGCATATGTCATCGAGAATATCGAGAACGGGGACTCCTTGCCGAACGGTGAATTGACCATGACACGGGCATCTACGGAACCTGACAGAGGTCCGTTCACAGGCATGGAATACTGGGCACCGTTCTCGTCATACCACTGGGCATTCACAATCGGATCCTGTGCGAGACTTCCTCCCAGACGGCCATGGATGGACATGAATGTCTCCTTGTCGGTATATCCGAACATTGCCCTGATATTGTGGTTGAAATAAGGGATCAGGTGAGGGTTTCCGAGAGAAACGTTGAGAGGGTCGGAATTGTCCGGTACCGGCATGAGCTGGGACGTAGACGGCTGTGAAGAGCGGCCGAAATAGAACATCCGCAGATTTGTATTGTCATCGAAGTCGTATGAAAGCATAGCCTGCGGAGACCAGTTCAGGACATTGCTGTCGTAATACTCCCCGTTGGTCTCGTTGTGCGTATCCGTAGGCATGAGCGACGCTCCGAGCTGCGCACGCACCTTTTCCTTCTGGTACATGAAGTTCAAGCCTGCGCTCTGGTTGACATATCTGTTAACGATATTGTTGGAGTATGTATCATCATATATCTCTCCTGCAGGATCATACGTAAGGTGCCCCGCATCCATATCGACGAGAGATGCAGGGTCTCCCCCGCTGTTGTAGGTATCCTTGACCGACAGACTGCGGTTCCAACCGTAGTAATAATTCGCTTCAAGATAGAAATCATGTCCGAGGGGCTCGGTATATACTACACGTCCTGTCAAAGAAGCATTCCTGGAATTCTGGTCGAATCTCTGGTTTATGATGCTGTCCTTATGCTCCTCATTCTCGAATGTTCGGGTCAGCGACTGATTGTAGCCCAGAAGATTGTTATTGCTGAAATTATAGCGGAACATCACGGACAGTGTCCTCCCCGGTTTTCCGATACGCTGGCGGAAAAGCAGGAAACCGCTTGTGGTCCAGTTGCGGTTCGATCCGGTGTTTTCATTGAAACCGATATTGGTGGTATCCCTTTCCGAATCTCTTTCACTGAGCGTCAGGAAGTCCGAATATTCGGAATAATTGCCCGTACCGATATTGAACTGAGGTTCAAAAAGGATGGAGGTATTCTCGCTGAACTTGTGCTCCAGACGTATGCCGAAACGATGACCGCCGCTGGTGGAGATATTCTCACCGTCGTTGTCATATATGAGCATGCTGCCGTCATCCATGTAGGTTGTCCTCGAACTCTGCTCCTCGACATAACGTCTGGAGCCGCCGTACATGTAGTTGCCGTTCAGTTCCATGTTATCATCCAGAAGGTCAAAGGCTCCGTTGGCCCCGGCCATCCAGGATGTCATGATGCCGTTTCTTCCCCAGCCGCCTGTGCCGCGGCCCATTCCGCGGGCTCCGCGCATCGTCTGCATCATTCCGCTGGAGAGGTCGTTGAAGCCTCTGTTGTTCGTGTTGTTCGCATTCAGGATTATGCTTATCTGGCTCTTTTCCGAGAAACGCCCGGCCATGGCTGCCGCCTGATAACGCCATCCGTCCTCTGCCGCTGTCTTGCCATCCGTATAATAGCCTTTCGAAGGCAGATCATGACCTCCTCCTGCCATCGCGTTCCCGAACCAGCCATCCATCATGCCGGGCTTTACGGAAAGATCGATGACGGTCTCCTCGTCTCCATCATCGATCCCCGTGAATTCCGCCTGCTCCGACTTCTTCTCCACAACACGGACCTTCTCTATTATCTTGGCCGGGATGTTCTTGGTGGCGAGCTGAGGATCATCCAGAAAAAATTCCTTGCCGTCTATCATGACTTTGGTGATAGTCTCCCCGTTTGCCGTGATGGAGCCGTCTGCAGCCACTTCCACACCAGGCAGTTTCTTGAGCAGTTCCTCAAGCATGTCGTTGTCGGAAGTCTTGAATGAGGCTGCGCTGTACTCTACCGTATCCTTCTTGACAATAATCGGATTTCCTATGGCTGATACGCTTGCCGCCTCAAGGACCTCCACGTCCTGGGCTATCTTCAGTTCCCCGAGGTCAATGGCCTTGTCAAGGACAATCTCCTTCTCATAGGTCTTGTATCCCATGAGTTCCACCTTGAACAGATACTTTCCCTTGGCAACCTTGGTTATCTCCGCCTGACCTTCTGCTGTACTGAGCACGTATCTTGAAGGGGCGGTCTTACCTTCAGGCGTAAGGGAGACTGTGGCAAAACCGAGAGGTTCCGCGGTAGTCCCGTCCGTAAGTTTGACTTTCACGGAATAGCCTTGCTGTGCAGACAAAGAGATAGGGAGCAACAGCAGGAATGCCATTGCCAGAATATGCAAGGATGCTTGCATGGAAAAGGTTTTAGCCATAAATTTTTACGAATGTTCCGTACAATAAAAACCCCGGCCGCACACACGGTCCGGTAACATCGACTGGCGTCGCGGAATATGCAAAATACGTGCCGTGGAGATCATTTGATCCTGTCAGGGTTAGCCTCGATGAAATGCTTCCAATCGCCTGAAGATCGGACGGAATACAACGGGCTGCACAAGTGATAATAGTGGCACAGGGCCAGGGCGAGTGCATCCGTAGCATCCAGATGCTCTGGAGCAAGCCTTATATCGAGTATCTTCTGGATCATAATGCTCACCTGCTCTTTTGAAGCCGAGCCGAGACCTGTTATGGCGATCTTGGCCTTTCTCGGTGCATATTCCGCTACCGGAATACCCCGTTTCAAGGCGGCTGTCAGTGCAGCTCCCTGAGCCCTACCAAGCTTCAGCATCACCTGGGGGTTCTTTCCGTAGAACGGGGATTCGACAGACAATTCATCCGGAGAGTAGAAATCCAGAAGTTCATCCATCTTCTCGCTGACCTTCCTGAGCTTGCTGAAATGATCCTTTTCCTTCCTCATGTCCGCCACGCCCATATCCACAAACGAGACGGATTTCCCTACAACACGGATAACCCCGAAACCCAGCAGATTGGTTCCGGGGTCGATCCCCATTATCACTTTTGCAGAATCCATATTTTGATCCGGCGCTTCAGCCAACGGGCTTAGTCTATGATATCGAAGCCGGTATAAGGCCTGAGGGCTTCAGGTATCACGATCTTGCCATCCTTCTGACAGTCTTCGAGAAGGGCAGCCACGACGCGGGGCAGTGCAAGAGAACTTCCGTTCAGCGTATGCGCGAGCTGTATCTTTCCATCTGCATCGCGGTATCTGAGCTTCAGCCTGTTCGCCTGATATGATTCGAAGTTCGAAACCGAACTGATCTCAAGCCATCGTCCCTGCGCAGCTGAATATACCTCGAAATCATATGTGATAGCGGAAGTGAAACTCATGTCCCCGCCGCAGAGACGGAGGATCCTGTACGGAAGGCCGAGCCTGTTTACGATGCCTTCCACATGCGCTATCATCTCGTCGAGGGCGGCATAGGAATTCTCCGGCTTCTCTATCCTCACGATTTCCACCTTGTCGAACTGGTGGAGCCTGTTCAGTCCCCTGACATCCTTTCCGTATGATCCGGCCTCCCTTCTGAAGCATGGCGTATACGCTGTCATCTTTACCGGGAAGTCGTTGTTTCCGAGGATTACGTCCCTGTAGATATTGGTCACCGGAACTTCTGCCGTCGGCACAAGATAATAGTTGTCCAGATTAGCATGATACATCTGGCCTTCCTTGTCAGGAAGCTGCCCCGTCCCGAAGCCTGACGCCTCGTTCACAAGCACAGGCGGCTCCACTTCAAGATAACCGGCCGAAGTGTTTATGTCGAGGAACATGTTTATCAGCGCTCTCTGAAGCCGTGCCCCCTTTCCCTTGTAGACAGGGAATCCGGCACCTGTCAGTTTTACACCGAGGTCGAAATCTATGATGTCGAGTTTCCTGGCAAGCTCCCAGTGCGGAAGCGCGTCAGGACCGAGATCCGGAATCTCGTTCCCCATCTTGACCACGACATTGTCCTCTGCTCCCTTTCCCTCGGGAACCATGTCGCAAGGGATGTTCGGGAGGAGCACCATCAGGGATTCGAGTTCGCTGTTGTTCTGCTCTGATGCCGTTTCAAGCTCTTTGGACTTTTCCTTCAGCGCCGCCACCTCAGCCTTTACGGCCTCAGCCTCTTCTCTCTTTCCTTCTTTCATAAGGCCGCCTATCTGCGAGGCCTTCTGCTTCTGTACAGCAAGACAACTGTCAAGCTCCACCTGCAGCGCCCTTCTGTTCTTGTCCAGCCCGACTATCTTGTGGACAATCTCCGCTGCATCAAAATTCTTGACTGCAAGTTTTTTTATCACAAACTCCGGATTCTCGCGGAGTAGCTTCAATGTCAACATGATATAGCAATTTAATTTTACCTTTCAGATACCGGAAGAGGCTGAGCCAAAATTTCATTTCGACACAGCCTCTCCATAATTTATCGTCAAATCCCCGGAATCAGTTCTCGAAAGGGACAACTGAAACGTAAGACTTGGATTCAGCCTTCTTGCAGAACCGGACCTTGCCGTCGATAAGAGCATAGAGAGTATGGTCTCTTCCCATCCCTACATTCACTCCCGGATTGTGTACAGTACCGCGCTGACGGACGAGAATATTGCCCGCTTTAACTACCTGACCGCCGAATTTTTTGATTCCCAGTCTTTTGCTATGCGATTCACGACCGTTCTTTGAACTACCAACACCTTTTTTATGTGCCATGATAAAATCCTCCTGAGTCTTAAATTAAGCGATTTCGTTGATCTGGATCTTGGAAAGATACTGACGGTGACCTGTCATCTTCTGATACCCCTTGCGGCGTTTCTTCTTGAAGACAAGGACCTTCTTACCTTTGCATGAATCATCAAGAACCGTAGCCTTTACCACTGCTCCTTCAACATACGGAGCACCTACTTTAACCTCCCCGTCAGCATCTATGAGAAGAACCTTGTCAAATACGACTGAAGCGCCCTTCTCGTCTGCAAGACGGTTTACAAAAATCTCCATGCCAGCCTCTACCTTGAACTGCTGGCCTGCAATATCCACAATTGCGTACATAATTGAAAACTTAAAAGTTCCGACCGTAAGCGGCTGCATAAACAGCTCTTTGTCAACAGCTTATCGATCATGCATAAATTCAGGACTGCAAAAATAACACTTTTTGGCGAGATGCCAAAAAAAAATGGTAATTTTGTTGTCGCGTCTTGACAAAGATATTATTCAGATGGAAAGTCCATTCATTTTCGACAGATACGTCACCGGGAAATATTTCATCGGCAGGAAAAGAGAGTGCAATATCCTCCGGAATCTTCTGGAACAGAAGGAGAATGTATGTATATACGGACCTCCGAAGACAGGAAAGATGTCGGTCATAAGGCAGACCATCTTCAACATGAGGATGGCAGGAGGCCAATTCACCGTAGCCGATGTGGATCTGTTCAATGTCCGCAGTACAGGGGCATTCCTGAAGAAGTTCGGCACAGCCGTAATCCGGTCCGTGGCATCCGCCCCATCAGAATATGAGGAAATAATCAGGGAACTGCTTCCCAGGACAAACTTCAGCTTCGACCATGAGAAATTCTCTGCCGAAGATGAGATTCTTACCCTCGGTGCGACTCCGGACGGGAACGACATACGCGGCATGCTCTCACTGCCAGGCAGGATAGCTGCGGCAAGGGATACCTCCATGTTCGTCATAGTCGAGGATTTCCATAATCTGCTCAGGCTGCCGGAGACGGAATACGAGAATATTTTCCACGCATTGTCCGAGGTTTTCGGGAAACAGGAGAAAAACGCGGCAAGCCATGCAGCATTCATCCTGACCGGCTCCAAGACAAACGCCATGAAATTCATTTTCGAAGAGAGAAAATATTTCTACCGGCAGGTGGAGCACCTTCCCGTCTCCAACATAGATGAACGGGACCAGATAGACCATGTGGTGAGGGGATTCCTTACGGCAGGGAAAGTAGTAGACAATGAACTTATAGCAGGCGTGGTGAAGCTGTTCCGCGGGAACATATGGTATCTGAACCATTTCGCTTCAGTCTGCGATTCTCTTTCAAAAGGCTATATGAACGAAGGTATCCTGATGGATGCACTGGGAATCATGATCTCCATACATGAACCGGGATTCAAGGCAATCACCGATGACCTGTCCGTCTATCAACTGAGTTTTCTCAGGGCCGTCCTGGAAGGTGAAAGCAGGTTCAGTTCCACGGAAGCGGTGGAGAAATACGGAATGAACTCTTCCGCCAATGTCAGAAGGGTCAAGGATGCCCTGAAAAAGAAAGAGATCATCACATTCAACGAAAAGGAGGAACCGATCTTTCTCGACCCGCTTTTCGAATACTGGATGGACAAATATTATTTTGAAAGACAATAAGATGAAAAAACAGAAGATAGCAGTGCTCACCGGTGCGGGAGTCAGCGCCGAGAGCGGAATCAGCACATTCAGGGACAGCGACGGATTATGGGAGAACTACAAGGTGGAAGATGTCGCCTCCATTGACGGCTGGTACAGGAATCCGGAGCTTGTACTGGATTTCTACAATGCCAGAAGAAGAGAACTCGGCAATGTAAGACCGAACGCAGCACATCTGGCCATAGCGGCTCTTGAAGACAGATATGAAGTCACTGTCATCACCCAGAATGTGGACAATCTGCATGAAAGATAATACAAAAAAGTGAGATACTGAGCAAATCACGGAAATATGATTGAAAGTTAATGATTTATGGGGTTTTGGCGATTTGGACGGGTGCCAACTGAAACCGTGAAAATGCCAACTTGAACCGA
>CALVDT010000046.1 GCA_944326385.1 uncultured Bacteroidales bacterium
ACCAGATGGTGATGTATAACGGCATAGTGGACGCGGCCGAAAAGTCGATGACCAATCACCCTGAAATCAAACTGCTGATACCGAGCGGTACAGCTATTCAGAACGGAAGGACATCTTCGATAGGCGATGAATGGGACAGAGACGGCTACCATCTCAATACGGATTACGGTCGTTTTGCTGCCGCCTGCACCTGGTATGAGACCATTTCCGGGAACAATGTCCTGGAAAACGACTGGCGGCCGTCTACAGTCACCAACGAAGAGGCCGAGATAGCCCGCATCGCCGCCCATAACGCCGTACTCCATCCATACGAAGTTACCGACATGTCGGATTATTGATTATGTTTGAAATTGAATACTGATTGTTATGAAAGGATTGAAAGTAAGAAAAGGTGGACAGACTGTGGAAATAGCTGTTCCGGAAGGTAATGTCAGTGTTACGGTGGGATGCCATGACGGAAAGTATTATATCAATGCCGGCGGGATGGAAGTTGCATCAGGTAAAGCCCTGCGGTGGCTGGACGAGGACGGACTTCCTGCCGGGACGACGATAGAGGTTACATGCTGTGATGTGCCGGAGCCGGCAGTGCCGGCTTCATCAGCCGATATGGAGGAAAATACTGTCAGGCAGAAACTTGATAAGTACAGGTATGCCTTGCATGTCATTGAGACATTGCGTCCTGAGCTTGTGAAAGCCGGTCTGATAGGTGGTTGACCCAAAAGGAGGAATTTCAAGGCTTAAATACCCTTTTGAGTCGGCCTCCTGAAAAGTAGACGGCCGGTTTTATGTTATAATTTTAAGATTTTATAAATTATGAAGATGTCGCTAATGCGCTTTCCGGCATTGCTCGCAGCAGCATTGTGTGCCTTGCCTGTGGCAGCAGGGACTGCCTCGGATGAGAAAATGGACGAGTTCATCGATGACCTGATGTCGAAGATGACGATCGAGGAAAAGGTCGGCCAGATCACTCTCGTGACTTATGACAAGAGTTTCATGACAGGAGCGACGCAGAGCAAAGGCGTGGCAAAGAAAATCGCCGAAGGCAAGGTCGGCGGTGTGTTCAACGTACGTACATTGGAGGATAAAATCAATATCCAGAAACTTGCCGTGGAGCAGACACGGCTCGGAATACCTCTCATGTTCGGCCTGGATGTGATTCACGGATACAGGACGATATGGCCTGTTCCTCTGGCACTCTCATGCAGCTGGGACATGGATCTGATAGAGCGGACAGCAGCGGCTGCTGCCGATGAGGCGACATCGGAAGGTATAGACTGGACGTTCTCCCCTATGGTGGATCTGGTCCGTGATCCGAGATGGGGACGTGTGGCTGAAAGTTCTGGCGAGGACCCGTATCTCGGTTCCCGTATTGCCGAGGCCATGGTCCGCGGATATCAGGGAGAAAGCCTCGATGATCCGCAGTCTATGATGGCCTGCGTCAAGCATTTTGCACTGTACGGTGCAGGAGAGGGCGGCCGCGACTATGATATGGTCGACATGAGCCCGAACCGTATGTATCAGGAATATTTCCTTCCGTACAAAGCTGCCGTGGATGCCGGAGCGGGAAGCGTCATGTCTTCATTCAATGACGTCAACGGAGTCCCTGCCACTGCCAACAAATGGCTTCTGACCGATATACTCCGCGGTGAATGGGGATTCGACGGCTTCACAGTCAGCGACTATACATCGGTCGGAGAACTGACGGAGCACGGACTAGGTACGCTCGCGGAGGTGTCTGCCCGTGCATTGAAGGCTGGCCTTGATATGGACATGGTGTCTGAAGGTGTGTTGAAGAACATGGATTATTGTCTTGAAAAAGGATTGCTGACTGAGGCGGACATAGATGTGGCATGCCGCCGCATTCTCGAAGCCAAATATAAGCTCGGTCTTTTCGAGAATCCTTATCTCCGTCTCGGCAGTCAGCCTGTAGACAGGGAAAAATACCGTTCCCTGGCCCTGGAAGCCGCCAGGAAATCCATCGTGCTTTTGAAAAACGACCGTAACGTGCTGCCTCTGGAAAAAGAGGCCAAGGTGGCTCTCATCGGTCCTCTGGCCGATACCAGATGGGAACTCATGGGTACATGGGCCGGTGCTGCGGCAATGCCTGATGAGGGAGTTTCCATCAAGTCCGGTATCTCACGCTATACGTCTTCGCTCATTCATACTGTCGGAGCCCCGATTACCGACAATCCGGGTCTGGCCAGGATGATAGGGGTGAATATCGAACGTTCGGGAGATCCTGACAGTCTGATAGCCGAGGCCGTATCGGCGGCAGAAAAATCCGATATCGTGATAGCCGTACTCGGAGAAAACGCCAAGATGTCCGGGGAGTCTTCCAGCATGACATGGATAGGACTCCAGCCGACGCAGAGACGACTTCTCGAAGCTCTGGTCGCTACCGGAAAAGATGTGGTGCTGGTACTGCTGAACGGCAGGCCGATGACTCTCGAATGGGAGGATGCGCACTGTGCTGCCATAGTGGATGCATGGGCTCCGGGCCTTCAGGGAGGCAATGCCGTGGCCGATGTGCTTTTCGGAGAGTACAATCCTTCCGGACGCCTGACCATGACTTTCCCTCGCACGGTAGGTCAGGTGCCGATTTACTACAGCATGAAATCCACCGGCAGGCCTCATATTCCGTTCGTAAAATACAGGACTGGCTATATCGACTGTCCTCAGGATCCGCTCTATCCGTTCGGTTACGGACTTTCATACAGTCAGGTGGACTATTCGGACATGAAGGCGGAATATGATTCCGTGTCACGCTCCGTAAAAGCCTCCGCGAAGGTGACGAATACTTCCGGCAGGGCAGTGGAGGAGACTGTGCAGCTGTATATCGGAGATGTCACAGCTTCCGTCACACGACCTGAGAAAGAACTGAAAGGTTTCAGAAAGGTGGAACTTGCTCCGGGTGAAAGCCTCACCGTGGATTTTTCAGTGCCGGTATCGGAATTGGGATTCTGGACGCCTGAACTGGAGTACATCGTCGAGACAGGCGAATTTACGGTCGGAATCGGGCCGGATTCGCAGCGTTTGATGACCGCGAAAGTCGTGTACTCCGATGTCGCCGATTGTCCTGCCGAACTGAAGACTTTATGAAATGATTTTTTGAATGACAAATGATAAACGGCCCCGGACGGGGCATAAATCTCGATTATGATACGAAAGAACAGAAATTTGCTGCTGTGCGCGGCTCTCGTGATGATGTCGTCCGCACTTGCTTCTGCGCAGGTGAAGATTACGCCTGAAGATGAAAAGATCGCCGAGGACCTCGTTTCCCGGATGACTCTGGATGAAAAGATAGGGATGATAGCTGGGGAGCGCTCTTTCTATCTCCGCGGAGTAGAGAGGCTCGGTATTCCTGCCATCAGGATAGCGGACGGTCCTCAGGGCGTCAGGAACAATACCAAAAGTACGCTCTACCCGTGCGGGATACTGACGGCCGCCACATGGAACAGGGTCCTGGCTTATGACATGGGAGAAGGCCTCGGCCGTGATGCGAAGGCTCGCGGAGTGCAGATCATGCTCGGTCCCGGAGTGAATATTTACAGAGCTCCGATGTGCGGCAGGAACTATGAGTATATGGGCGAGGACCCGTATCTGGCATCCGAGACTGCCAAGCAGTATATTCTCGGTGTGCAGGATCAGGGAATCATGGCTACGGTAAAGCATTTTGCCGCAAACAACCAGCTGGAGAATATCCGTCACAGCGCCAGCTCGGATGTGGATGAGAGGACATTGCAGGAAATCTATTTTCCTGCATTCAGAAAGGCAGTCCAGGAAGCAGGCGTGGCTCTCGTAATGGACAGCTATAATCTTGTCTGGGGTGTGCATTCTACGGAGAATCCGTGGCTGAACAACGAGATTCTGAGAAAACAGTGGGGCTTTAAGGGTATAGTCATATCGGACTGGACATCAGTGTATTCTACTCCTGGGGCCGTTCTCGGAGGTTTGGATCTGGAGTGCCCGAAAGGCGTTTATTTCACTCCTGAGAAGATTAAGCCGCTTCTGGATTCAGGTGTCATAACTGAAAAGGACATTGACCTGAAGGTCAAACATATTC
>CALVDT010000047.1 GCA_944326385.1 uncultured Bacteroidales bacterium
CAGACCATATCGCAGACCCTGACGCTGACTGCATCTGACAACAATGCCGCTGAGTTCGGGCTGCGGAGCAGCAAGCTGCGCCTGCTGTCAGGCACATACGAAGTAACAGGCTTCACCCTGTTTGATGCAATGGACAAAGAGCTTTACCTCGGAGAGACTCCGGGCAAGGCTCTGGAAATCACTCCTGGCGGTATGACCATATACGACCTGACCGCCAAGGCTGCAGGCAGAGGCTCGGTAATCTTCACATTCGTCAAGGATACATCAGACTTCACCACTAAAACATCCACCAAATCCACCGGCGAAATAAAACGCCAGTACACACTGGATGAAATAGCTACGGTTTCCCTCGAACTTCGTGACGAAAACAACCCTTCGGCACAGGCCATAAAGGTAGAGGATATGTCCGTAGATTTCATAGAAGACTTTTCCGGAGAACAGCACTATGACGGAAATGACGGTGTAGTGGGACACCAGACATCATATCTGGAATGCGACAGCCTGATTTTCCTGCCTGCCGGAGAATACAAGATCTTGCAGTACACCGTACTGGATGAAGAAGACAATCTGCTGGAAACCAAGCGGTATGACTCCAACGAACTGGCTTCGGCAGAATCTTTCGTCATCGAGGACAACAGGACTGCCGAAGTGGATGTGCCTATCACTCTCTACGAAGAGGACAGATACATTCAGGAATATTACAAACTGAAAGAGCTCTGGCTCGCTCTGGACGGCCCGCACTGGTCATACACCGGAGAATCATGGCCAGCCGGCTGCAACTGGGACTTCGACAAGGATATCGACCTCTGGGGCGACCAGCCGGGAGTCAAGATACATCCGAACGGACGTATTGCCAGCATAGACTTCAGCGGTTTCGGCATCAAAGGCGAATGCCCGGCAGCGATAGGTGAATTCACCCAGCTTATAGAGCTGTACTTCGGAAACCACAATGAAGCGAACAACCACTACGGCCAGAATAGTGCGGCAGCAGCCGCCTATCCTATAAACGGCTCACAGGAAGAAAAAGCCCTTTGGAGGGAGAAAGTGAACAAGGCCTACCGTGACGAACTTCATCCGGCATACCAGATGTCTCCTGTATGCGCCCTTGCACTCAGGCTTAACGGACAGGAATCACCTGCAGCCTCTTCATATGCAAACCTGACGGACGACGAGCTTTCGCGTCTGTCGGCAGGCGGAATGAAACAGGCTGACTACTGTATCGAGCTCTACGACATGAACCCGGGAGTGCTTACTAACGGGCTTACGAAACTGCCTGAAGAACTCGGCAACCTGAAGAAACTTGAAACCTTGAGTATCGCCAACGCGCCTATTACTGCCGACGGTTTCCCGAGCGCCGCAGCCATGAGCCAACTCACCTCCGTGACTGACCTGGAAATCTATAACTGCCCGAATCTGGGAGAATTGCCTGCAGGAGTGGCAAGCATGCCTTCCGTGATATCATTCAACTTCTCGAACAACGGGTTCAGCGCAGAAAAGGCAAAATCGAGCCTTATCGCTCTGGCTAAAGGAGCTTCCAAGGACAAGCTGCAAATTCTTTACTATCTTGAGAACGGGCTTACGGAACTTCCGGCCGAACTCGGGGAGCTGTCGGATTTGGGTCTGCTCGACATAGCGCGCAACGAGATTGAAGGAACGCTCCCGGCATTCGGAGACTCTTTCGCTCCGGAAGAAATCATTCTGGACAATAACAAGATAGAATCTATACCGGACGGATTCTGCTCCCTCGATTTCCTGGACAGTTTCTCTGCAAACAACAACGAACTGACGGAATTCCCGAACATCTTTTCTTCTAAGAAAAACATCATCATGACTTCCATCAGTGTGGCTCACAACAAAATAACACAGCTGCCGGAAGACTTCAAAGGACTCCGGACCGTCACTCTGACCCTTTCGGGAAATCCTATAAAGACTTTCCCTAAGGAACTGGCAGCTACCGACTCTTATGTCGAACAGATCATCATGCAGCAGTGCGGAATGGAGGAATTCCCGGAAAAATGCCTGAACGGCAAATACACCAGCAGCATCACGACTATAGACGTCCAGTTCAACAACCTGACTGACCTTCCTAAGGACTTCAACGCCGAGGCCATGCCTTACCTGTATGGAGTGGATCTGTCGAGCAATTCGTTCTCCAAGTTCCCTCTCGAACCGCTGAACGCAGCCAGCCTGACTGCCTATTCCATCCGCGGACAGCGCGACAAATCAACAGGCGCGAGATCTCTGCGGGAATGGCCTACAGGTCTTTGGCAGCACACCGGACTGAGGGGCTTCTACATCGGAGCGAACGACCTGCGTGTCATCTCCGATGATATCTCTACCATGATATTCTATCTGGATATCAGCGACAACCCTAACATCGTTTTCGATGCATCCGACATCTGCGCCGCATGGAAGGCAGGAACCTATTTTCTCTACTATGACCGGACACAGAATATCCAGAACTGCGATGCCATGAAGGAATAAAAGGAGGAAAAGACATGAAAATATACAGATATATCACAGTCATTGCCATGGCGGCAGCTCTGGCAATCTCATGCCAGCCTGAAGAACAGGTAGAGTTCGCGATTGAAGGCGATCTTCTGGAAGTAGGCGCTGACGGAGGCACGGTAAACCTGAAAGTCAATTCACCGGGAGCATGGACCGCAATAGTAAGGGATCCGTGGATAACGGTATCCCCTACTAACGGACACGGTTCGCAGATATGCCAAGTCATCATCGACTCATCCCTTAATTATCTGAATGAAGAAGCTGTCCGTGAGGGCTTAATATCCATTCAGGATGATATGAGCTACGAGACCAAGAATATCTCTATCCGACAGGAGAACTACAAATACCAGATCACTCTGGACGAGTCTGAAATCGACATCCCTGAATATGACGTACTCTCTAACCGCTGGTTCGATGTGAACGTAAAGTCAAACATCGACTTCAAGATCAGCTTCAAGGACAAGGACGACAACGACATAAACTGGATCGAGCCTGACGAGGAGAATCCGGAACTGGAGCTAAACAAGGGTGCGCGTCCGCGCAATGTCAAACTCCGCTTCGAATGGAAAATCAACCAGCAGGACAGCGACAGACTCGGAAAGATAGTCTTTACGCCGCAAGATGCCAATCAGGAACCGATCACGGTGAATCTCGACAGAATAGACACTGTCAAGGTAAGCCAGACCGCAGCGGAGACAATAGAGCCGAATACCAGACACGGAGACTCTACGGCCATAGTAGCCATTTCCCGCGCCCTGAACGAATGGTCAGGCGGATGGGACACTTCCACTCCTATGAACACATGGTCGGATGTAGTCCTCTGGGAAGAAGGCGATGACACCGAACCTGAAAATATCGGAAGAGTCCGCTACGTGCGCTTCTTCATGTTCAACACTGAAGACGGCCTGCCATATCAGGTAAAATACCTGACAGCCGCAGAAGAAGTGGTATTCTATTCGAACGAGAACAATACGAGGCGTAAAGGCATTGTCCTCGGCGAGGACATCTGCGAGCTTGACCAGCTGAAAAGGCTGACCATCGCGGCCTACGGTCTGGACGACGAGTCCCTGTCGGAAAGGTTCTTCACGAAAGAGGACAGCTCACCGGCCTTCCCTAATCTGGAATATCTGAATCTTTCCAGCAACAACTTCATGGCAATACCGGAAGGTATATGCGAGAATAATTTCCCGAAACTCCACGCCTTGTTGATGAACAACAACCAGAGGATACTCGTCACCGATGCATCGAATGCAGCCGTCAATGACGACAAGGAGTTTGCCGAGAAATACGCAGGACTTTTCAACGAATACATCAATCCTGAGAACATCAATGCAGGAGGAAGTTTCCCTGTCAGGTTCCTCTCTTGGGAAAATCTGGATACTCTCCAGTTCACCCTCAACTATTTCCAAGGCTCACTGCCGTCCGACGATTATCTGAAGAGCAAGGGTTTCCCGAACTGGAAAGATGACGACAAGATAATGGATGATGAAGGCAAGGTCATTCTGAGCGTGGCCGACTCTCTGAAGAACGGCGACACCGACTTCTTCTCGACACATCAGATACCGAAAGTCCTCCCTCGCATCAAGAGCCTGGCCATAAACCTGAACAGAATGTCAGGAGAAGTCCCGAACTGGATTCTCCGTCATCCGAATCTGGACATCTGGGATCCGTTCGTCTTCATATTCACGCAGGAAGGTCGGGATCGTAATGGCAATGCCGCAGGATTCTCGAATGCCCCGAAGAATCTCAACGACTATTACGAGGTATTCGGAAACAAGAAATATGACCCTGACAATATGGTAGATGACGATGAAGCCGATGATTCGTCAGAAGCAGGAACAGGTTCTACAAGATAAAAGGAGAGAGAAGACATGAAAATGAAATTTATAAATATGATATTGGCCGCAGGCATCCTGACAGCCGCTTCTTCCTGTGTGGAAGAAAACTTGGACATACAGACTCCGCCGGTTCAGGAAAACGACGGGATTCAGGACAAGATGTCTGGTCAGGTCATCCTGAAATTCGATGATTCGCTTTCGGACCTTCTGGACCGGATAGACCTGACAGGTGGTCCGGCCACCCGCTCCGGAGTGAATACGGTGGATGAAATCCTCGAAATCATCGGAGGATACAAGCTGGAAAGGGTCTTCCCTGTGAACAAGGCTACAGAGGATCAGTCCAGAGAAGCAGGACTTCACCTGTGGTATGTAGTGTACTTCGATGAAAGTCAGAATGTGGATGATGTCGTGAAAAAGCTTTCGGTTCTCGGAGAAGTGCAGTCTGCCGCTCCGGTAAGGACCATAAAGAAAGCCTATGACGGCAAGGTTATTCCATACCGCCCGTCCCGTCGGACAATGACAAAGGCGGACGGCACCGAAAATGAAGAAGAGAAGAACCTGAAAATGCAGTGGAATCTGATTAACAATGGCTACGTCTCTGATTATGTCATCAAGGAAGGAGTGGATTACCCTTCTGACTATCCTTTCGACAAGGATGCGGAAGAAAAATTCATTGCCGGTTCAGACGTGAACTGCAAATCGGCCTGGGAAAGGTGCACCGGTGACGAATCCATCATAGTCGCCGTCCTCGATGAAGGTATCAGGCTGGATCACCCTGATCTGAAGGATAACATCTGGACAAATGAGGACGAAGCCGCCGGTTCGGAAGACAAAGACGAGAACGGGTATGCCGGAGACGTACACGGATACAATTTCATAGACGGTTCAGGTACGATTAAATGGGATTCCTATGGCGACACTGGACACGGCACACACGTTTCAGGAGTGATCGCGGCAGTGAACAACAACGGCATAGGCATACATTCCATCGCAGGCGGAGATTATTCAGCAAAGAAGCCGGGTGTGAAACTCATGTCATGCCAGGTATTCTCCGGAACTGCGGCATCGAACACAGTCCGTCTGGCCCGTGCCATAAAATATGCGGCCGACAACGGGGCTGTCATCCTTCAGTGCAGCTTCGGCTACAATTCAGGTTCAGCCAACCCGTATCTGTACGGGGAATCCGGCTTCAAGACAGAAGAAGAGTGGGAAACATACTGTCCTCTCGAGAAGACAGCCCTCGACTACTTCATACACAATGCCGGCTCTGACAACGGCCCTATCAAGGGAGGAATACCTATATTCGCTTCCGGAAACGAGTATGCCCCGCAGGCCGGTTTCCCGGGTGCTTCAGAAGGCTGCATTTCGGTAGCTTCAATCGCGGGTGACTATACTCCTTCCACTTTCACGAACTACGGCGAAGGCACAAAGATAGCGGCTCCGGGAGGAGACCAGGACTACTACTTCGACTATCAGCAGGGAGATGACGTCACCGAAAGAGGAGCGGTAGGCTGCATCCTGTCCACATTGCCGGATCATGTCAGCGA
>CALVDT010000048.1 GCA_944326385.1 uncultured Bacteroidales bacterium
GAGTGGCTACCTCAGGTCTCGAAATGACCCAGAACTCCATGAGGCTCAAATGGACTCCGGAAGAGGTGGACGAGAGGCTTCACAGGATCATGGAAGACATCCATGCAGCCTGCGTGAAGTACGGAACTGAGCCTGACGGCTATGTAAACTATGTAAAAGGTGCGAACATCGCAGGATTCATCAAGGTAGCCGATGCCATGATGTCCCAGGGTGTCATCTAAGCCGAAAGAAAAGATGTTTGAGAGAGGCTGTGTCATAAATTTTGGCGCAGCCTCTTTAGGTGTGTATCAGAATTGATATTTTCCAGACCTCCCGTAAATTCCCTCCATTCTTTTCACTGGACTCAAGTTATTTTTACTATCTTTGGAAAAATCCAGGCCGTGATCGGAATCATCCGGCGCAAGCCTGAGAACTGACAACATCATGAAAAAGGGAAAAATCATCACGATAGCCACTCTGACTGTGGCTGCGGTATTGGCATTGGCCGTCTTCTTCAAATTCTATTTCGTCTTCGGAGAAGGAGTGAAAGCCGGAGAACTGAACTTTGTAGTCTACAAAGGATACATTTTCAAGACCTACGAAGGGAAAGTCATCCAGGCCGGATTCAATTCAAAGGCGAAAAACACTTCAGCCATACAGTCCTACGAATTCGAATTCTCCATCACCGATCCTGCCGTAGCCGACTCGCTGATGCGATGCAGCGGAAAGACCGTAGAACTCCACTACAAGGAATATCTCGGCAGCCTGCCATGGAGAGGACAGCAGAAATACATAGTGGACAGGATACTGGCGGTTCGATGATATGGCTATGACGGAAAAGGAAAAGATGCTCGCCGGAGAGCTGTATGATGCCACGGATCCGGCACTCCTGGAAGAACTGGCGCGCGGACGGTCTCTTGTCCATAAATACAATTCGCTCAACCCGTCTGATGAGACAGCCAGACACGACCTGCTGAAAGAGCTTCTCGGGAAAACCGGAAACTCATTCACTTTCATACAGCCATTCTATTGTGACTACGGATCAAACATAGAGATAGGGGAAAATTTCTTCGCAAACTATTGTTTCACCGTCCTGGATGAAGCTAAGGTCACCATAGGTGACAATGTCTTCATCGCCCCGAATGTCAGTATCTACACGGCCGGACATCCCATCGACCCTGCCGAAAGGAACACCCTCGCAGAATACGCGAAGCCTGTCACTATCGGGAACAATGTCTGGATCGGAGGTAGCGTCACCATCGTCCCGGGTGTCACCATAGGTGACAATGTCACTGTCGGAGCCGGCAGTGTAGTCGTGAAAGACATTCCTTCAGACTGTGTCGCAGCCGGAAATCCATGCCGTGTGATCCGGAAAATCAAGTAAAATACAGGGATCAGGGACGGATTTTGGTTTTTTTATGATAAAAAATGCAGATTTTTTCGAAATTTTTATCGAAAAAGTTTGGAGATATCAAAAAAAGCTGTACCTTTGCAAACGAGTTGATCGAAAGGTTAATCCAAAACCTTCACAGCTTATTGGTTATTAGTTTTAGTGTTATTAATTATGTGGTTAGTATGAGGGTCCGCACGTGAGGTGCCGACGCTCATTTTTTTTATCTCCCCCCCCCATCCCGGACCACGCATCAACGGAACTCCATAACACGAAAAGAGGGCAACCCGTGAATCGCGCTTTCGGATCGCCCTCTCTTCAGAATCGGAGGTGCCAAGCAGAATCGAACTGCTGTACATGGTTTTGCAGACCATTGCCTAACCACTCGGCCATAGCACCATATTTTGCCTCCAGAATTTCTAAAGGATTGCAAATATAGTCATTTTTTCAGTATCTGCAAAATTATTTTCAACAAGCCGACATTAAGCCGACAAACGGACTTCTGTCACTCCACATAAAGCAGAAGCCCTTTCAGATACTCCCCTTCCGGATGATAAATATTGACAGCATGGTCAGCAGGCTGATTGAGACGGTCAAGAATCCTCACACTGCGCCCGGTCTGAGCCGCGGCAGAAAAAACGGTCAGAGCGAATGTCTCCTTGTCGACCACCTGCGAACAGCTGAATGTAAAGACGATTCCTCCCGCAGCCACCTTCGATATCGCTGCCGCATTCAGCCGCTGATATGCCCTCAAAGCATTCCGCAACGCGCCCTTATGCTTGGCGAAAGCAGGCGGATCCACGATCATCAGATCATACTTACCTTCATCCGTATTCTTCAGATAATCTATTGCATCGCAGCACAGCCCCGTATGCCTGTCATAGCCAAAACCGTTCAAAGCCACGTTCCGCTCCACCATTTCCATGGCTTTCCTTGAACTGTCCACAGAGTCCACAGAGACTGCACCCGCAGCCAGAGCATATACGGAAAAGCCTCCGGTATAGCAGAACAGATTAAGCACCTTCCTGCCACAGGCGTACTTCTCCACGAGAGCACGATTCTCCCTCTGGTCAAGGAAGAATCCGGTCTTCTGTCCGGAAGTCCAGTCCACGATAAACTTATGACCGTTCTCTGAAACAAGCTGCTCGTCATCACTGAAGCCAGGCTTCCTGTACAGATAGCCATCCACCAAGTCCAGACCGGCCTTGAATGGGGCAGTGCCGGAACTCTTGTCATAGACGGCCTTGAGAGAATCCCCGTAGACATTCAGCAAAGCATCGGCAATCCGCTTCCTTGACCTGAACATCCCGGCGGAATGTGCCTGCACCACACAGACCCCTCCATAATAATCGACGACAAGTCCTGGAAGATTATCCCCTTCCCCGTGTACTAACCTGTAACAATCTGTTCCCGAATCCCGGCACGCAAGTCCGGCAGCCTTCCTGACCGACAACGCCCTTCCAATCATGACTTCCCAGAAATCCGGAGCAAGCACATCGGAGTCGAAGCTCAATATCCGGACGGCGATGGAGCCTATCTGCCAATGTCCGCACGCCAGCAATGAACCGTCGGAAGCATATACCGCCACCAGATCCCCCTCCTGCGGATTCCCTTTGACATCGGCAATGGCACCCGAAAAGACCCATGGATGGAAACGGAGGACAGAGTCTTCCCTCCCTTTTTTCAATATGACCTTATCCATAAGAAACAGATTAGAACTCTTCCGTGACTTTCTCCGAATTCCGGAGCCTGACATACATCTCCCGGCAGACCCAGGCATCGGTAGCTGCATATTTTATCTGCTGCTCCGACAATTCCTCCGCCTCCCAGTTCGACAGCTGCTGCGTCTTGGAAATACGGAACCCCAGGATGATGGCGGCCATCTTCTTGACACTCTTGTCCTTGATACCGTACTCCCCTACCATTTTCTGAAGGTCGACAAATGACCTCGGAGTGAAATCCCGGTACTTCTGCAGCCCCTTTATATCGTCTTTTACGGCAGCTCCTACCTTGATGATCTTCTCGTTTGAGAGCAGATTGCAAAGCCGCCTGTGCATGCCCGTACCTTTTATCCGGAAAAGGAAGGCCTTCTCCGGGCCGGAAAGCTGGAGCAAGGCCACACCGTAACGCGGCTGGTCAGGCGAAAAGCACGGTCTTGTCTCGGTGTCGAAACCGAGGATTTTCTGGGATCTGAGATAATTGACAGCCCTGTTGAATTCAGCCCCGACCGAATCCACCACACCTATCTTACCCGGGAAACTGGCACATTCCAGCTTTTGCAATTCTTCAGGTGATATGCTGCTAATAAACATACACAAGCTTTTTATATGTTACCGGTGCAAGTTGCTCCATCCTCTTAGCCAAGCCAGGACACAAAGCACTGTGGCTTAACGGGATAAACCTGTAAGTAGCTGCACCTGAGCCAGGAGCTCTGTTGTATTTGAAGTCATCAAGCAGATAGCCGTCACTGTCGATGAAACGCCCTCCCACTTCCAATGACGGCACTGTGATATATCCGTCGATATCGGGCCATGCCACAAGATGCGTAAACCTTCCGTTCTTCCGCAGCCACCGGTATGCATCCGAGACCACGGTCTCCATAGGGGAGATGAATTCAAATCCGGGAGACAGTATCTGCCGGTATTCCTCGTACAAAGGAGCATCTGAAGACATGATTTCAGCCACGGCCGCATTCATGGAATCCACCTGACACGTCGCCAGAGGATCGTCCATGATCACACCTGCCAGAGGAGCCGAATACCCGGCATCGATATACCGGTCGAGAAATGCCAGCACATTCACTGCTGCACTGTCGGACATTTCCGGGGAAAGACATACGACTTCGGAAGTTTTCAGCCACTCAGGGCTATCCGCTGATTTCCTGTCCTGATACCCGGACTTCATCTCATTGAAACAGTTACCGTATACACCGGAAGAAACCACGTCACCGGCAGCCCATACTCCGAAATTCGCAGGTCCACATGCGTTGGACACAAGACAAGAAAGAGCGGAGGAGACCGTATTCAGCACACCGATATTCTTATCGTAGGCAGAAACCACATAATCTATGTCTGCCGCCCCGTAACCAGCCATAAGGGACGAAGACAGGATCACCATCTTTGCCTTCGGCTTTGTCCTGGACAAGGAACGGTCGAATGCCGTAGAGGAGCAACTTCCGGAAACCGATGCAAGGAATCCGCTCAATGCCGTCTCTCTGATGAAATCCTCATTCATGGTACCGAAATAACCGGAGTAAGGGGCATTCACCACATCGAACACCGGCATTATGGTCTCGCCTGCGAAATCCGGGAGACTGTCTCCGGAGAAAGTCCCGTCTATATTGTCGAAACTGTCTGCCGTAAGAAGGATTTCCGTCATCACGGCGGTCTCGTCGAAACCTCCGAAAACAGCTATCGTCCCGTCGTTGCCCGAATCATCATAAGCCGACATGCATTTGAATCCGGCACTCGAGGTATCTGCCACAGCGGCTTCCGCAAGCTGCACAGGGAGAAAGCCCGAAGGTTCGGACCTGTGACACGATACGGGAATCAGCACCGACAGTAACAAAGCCGCAAAATATGAATGTATACGCAACATTTTCCTCTTTTAGCCAGACAAAGGTAATCAATTCTCTTAATAATTTACGAATAATTTACTATCTTTGTGAGATTACGGATTTACAAATTAACCTTAAATGAATTCATTATGGCAAGTATTTCATTGAAAGCTCAGCAGATGCCTGCTTCCGCCATCAGGAAACTCGTCCCACTGTCCGATGCGGCTAAAAAGCAAGGCGTGAAAGTATACCATCTGAACATAGGACAGCCTGACATCACATCCCCGGACTGTGCGCTTGAAGCCGTCAGGAACATCAGGCTGAAAAACGTATCCTATACAAATTCTGCCGGACTTATCGAACTGCGCGAAGGACTTGTGAACAAATATTATAAAGGTATCGGGATAGACATCGACGTATCGGAGCTGATCGTCACAATCGCCGGCAGCGAAGCAGTGAACATGGCACTTGAAATCGCCTGCAACGAAGGCGACGAAGTGATTGTCCTCGAACCTTTCTATACGAACTACAACACATTCGCCTTCATGAACGGCCTGACCCTGAAAGCCATCCCTACCGATATAAAGAAAGGATTCCAGGTACCGGACATCGAAGAATTCGAAAAAGCCATAACAGACAGGACAAAAGCCATCCTGATCTGCAACCCGGGGAACCCTTGCGGAACTCTGTACAGCAAGGAGAACATGCTCGCTATCGGTGAGGTAGCCCGCAAACATGACCTCTTCCTCATCTCAGACGAAGTCTACAGGGAGTTCACGTACTCGGACGAACCGCACTTCTCCGCCATGCACATCCCGGGACTGGAGCAGAACGTCATTCTCGTGGACTCCATATCAAAAAGATACAATCTCTGCGGAGCACGTATCGGATGCATTGTCTCCCATAACAAGGACGTCATGACCGCAGCCATGAAATATGCACAGGCCAGGCTCTGCCCTCCTGTTCTCGGACAATATGCCGCAATCGGGGCACTTGACACCCCGGATGAATATTTCAAGGAAGTCCGCGACGAATATATCCGCAGAAGAGACTATATGATCGACAGGCTGAACAGCATGGAAGGGGTATTCTCGCCTCGTCCGATGGGTGCCTTCTACACCATTGCGGAGCTTCCTGTGGATGACACGGAGAAATTCGCGAGGTACATGCTTGAAGAATTCCGTCTGAACCATGAGACGACCATGATCACACCTGCCGCCTCATTCTACAAGACACCGGGAAAAGGGCTGAACCATGCCAGAATATCATATGTACTGGAAGTTCCTGAAATGGTCAAGGCTCTCGACTGTCTCGAAGAAGGTCTGAAACAGTATCCGGGAAGGACTATCTGATCACTTGCCCCTCAGAGTCAGGACAGTGACTTCAGGTGGAGTCCCCACCATCGACATTATCGCGGTCTCTCCAAGTCCGATGTTGACATACAGATGTCTGTCTCCGGAGGAATAGAGACCGCGATAATGCTGTTAGCCGCTGACAGAATGTCACTCTCAATTATTCTGGGATGTCGTATGCATGGCATGGATTGTCGACAGATTGAAGGATTTCATCGGATACAGTTCAGATATTGGCGCCGGCAGGACGCCTCTGGCACAGTTTTAGAACATAAAGGCGGCTTGTTTTTATGGAAGGATTATGAATTCATTATCGAAAAGCGTGGCCAGCATATCTCTGGCGGTGGCGACAGCCTTTTCAGCCTTGGCTCAGGACAGCACAGACACTTATCTCAGGGTCTGGACTCTGGAAGACTGCATCAGCTATGCCCTGGAAAACAATATCACTATCAGACAGAGCAGACTGAACACGGAAAGCGCGGCTGCAGACATCATGGCAGCCAAAGGCGAAATGTTCCCGAGCCTGTCATTCTCCACTTCCCAGAGCGTCATCAACAGGCCGTTTCAGGAGAGCAGCACCACGGTCAGCGGGACTGAAATCCTGATGAGCAACCAAAGCACGAGCTACACGGGAAGTTACGGACTGAATGCGCAATGGACGCTGTTCAACGGCGGCAGGATCCGCAAGACCCTCAAGCAGAACGAAATCGCTTACGAGCAGTCGGAACTGGACAGTCAGAGCCAGACGAACAGTATTCTGGAAGCCATAGCCAGCGCGTATGTACAGATTCTATACGCCGCCGAATCAGTAAAAGTGAACCGGAATACCCTGGAAGTAAGTGTCGCACAGTGCGAACGGGGAAAGGAACTCCTCGATGCGGGCAGCATTTCCGCGCCCGACTATGCCCAGCTTCAGGCACAGGTCAGCAGCGACAGGTATCAGTTGGTCGTTTCCGAGAATTCTCTGGCGGACTACAAGCTCCAGCTGAAGCAGCTTCTGGAACTCGACCCAGGGGAAGAGATGGAAATAGCCATCGACAGTCTGTCGGATCTGGCAGCTACCGCCTCCCTTCCGGACAAAATGGAAGTTTACGAGGCCGCTCTCGGTTCCAGACCGGAAATCAAGGCTGCTGAACTGGCAGTCGAATCTGCGGAAATGGGGATAAGACTCTCCCGGGCAGGCTACTATCCGTCAGTTGTGCTGTCGGCCGGAATAGGCACGAACCATACCAGCGGTACTGACTTCACATTTGCGGAACAGATAAAGAACGGATGGAACAACTCCGCCGGACTCACGGTAAACGTACCGATATTCAGCAACAGGCAGAACAAGACAGCCGTACAGAAGGCAAGACTGCAGCATACTTACAGCCAGCTTGACCTGACTGCAGCCAAGAAAGACCTCTACAAGACTATCGAGGGAATCTGGCTGGATGCGCACAGTGCCCAGCAGCAGTTCACCGCTGCCATGGAAAATGTCAAGAGCACCGGTATCAGCTATGCTCTGGCGGACGAGCAGTTCAGTCTGGGCATGAAGAACACCGTGGAACTGCTGACTGAAAAGAACAACTACCTGAGCGCACAGCAGCAGTTGCTCCAGGCCAAATACATGGCCATACTGAACACCAAACTGCTGCAGTTCTATGCGGAAGGTACCATAACGATGGAATAAAATACGGAAACAGATATGAAAAGGAAGACAACGAGAAACATCATACTGACGGTTGCGGTCATTGCCGCAGCCGTGGCAGCGGTGGTCCTGACCGGCAGGAAAAACCAGCAGAGGGAAGTCATTTTCGAGACTGTGGCCGCCGGCAAGGGGGATGTCGCCAAGTATGTGACTGCAACAGGGACCATAGAACCTGTGACTGAGGTCCAGGTCGGTACTCAGGTGTCCGGCATCATCGACAAACTGTACGCTGACTACAACTCCATAGTCAAGGAAGGCCAGCTCATAGCCGAAATGGACAAGGTGACTCTGGAAAGTGACCTGGCTTCAGCCAAGGCGTCCTATCAGGGCAGCGAAGCCGAATACGACTATCAGAAGAAGAACTATGAAAGGAATGTGAAACTGCATGAGAAAGGGCTTGTAAGTGACACTGATTTCGAACTTTCAGAGTACAACTACAGAATGGCGGAAAGCGCATACAACAGCAGCAAGGCAGCCCTCGCCAAAGCCGAGAGGAATCTCGGATACGCCACCATCACTTCTCCGATAGACGGAGTGGTGATAGACAGGGCGGTGGAAGAAGGACAGACGGTAGCTGCAGGCTTCGAGACCCCTACCCTTTTCACCATTGCTGCAGACCTGACCAAAATGCAGGTAGTGGCAGACGTGGATGAAGCGGACATAGGCGGTGTTGCAGACGGCCAGCGCGTCACATTCACCGTGGATGCCTTTCCGGATGACGTATTCGAAGGCCGTGTGGAACAGATAAGGCTCGGCAGTTCCAGTTCCACGTCATCCGTGACCAGCACAACCACCGAAAGCGTCGTCACATACGAAGTCGTGATCTCTGCCGATAATCCTGACCTCAAACTCAAGCCGAGGCTTACCGCCAATATCAGCATTTATACCGAAGAAAAGCCTGATGTCCTTTCCGTACCGGCCAAAGCGCTCCGGTTCACCCCTGTAGGCGGACTTATGAAAAAAGGCACAGTGATAAATGACTGCGACGGACAGTGGAAAGTATGGACCAGGGAAGGCAACACCTTCACTGCACATCCTGTAACCGTAGGACTCAGCGACGGCATAAACACAGAAATCACCGGAGGCATAGATGACGGCACCGAAGTCATTACAGAAGTCAGAATCGTGGACAACAAGGCGGCAAAAACAGGAAAGCCGGCTTCATTCATGCCGGGACCACCTCGCTAAAAACAGGAACCATGGGTAAATACGTCATAGAACTCAAGGACATCCGCCGGAACTTCATCGTCGGTGACGAAACTGTACATGCCTTGCGGGGAGTCTCTTTTTCCATATCCGAAGGGGAATTCGTCACTATCATGGGCACATCCGGATCCGGAAAATCGACGCTGCTGAACATACTTGGATGCCTTGACACCCCTACCTCCGGAGAATACCTTCTGGACGGGATACCGGTCAAAAGCATGAGCAAGTCCCAAAGGGCCATACTCAGGAACAGGAAGATCGGTTTCGTGTTCCAGAACTACAACCTGCTTGCCAAGACCACCGCAGTGGAAAACGTGGAACTCCCGCTGATGTACAATCCGGAAGTCGGCTCCGCCGAAAGACGGCGCCGGGCTGAAGAAGCACTGATTGCTGTCGGCCTTGAAGACAGGATGGAGCACAAATCTAACCAGATGTCCGGCGGACAGATGCAGAGGGTGGCCATAGCCAGGGCCTTGGTGAACAACCCGGCCGTGATACTGGCCGACGAGGCCACAGGAAACCTGGACACAAGGACTTCTTATGAAATACTGATGCTGTTCCAGAAGCTGCACAGTGAAGGCAGGACAATAATATTCGTAACCCACAATCCGGACATATCGAATTACAGCAGCCGGAACATCAGACTCCGCGACGGACATATAATAGAGGATGCCGTAAACGGCAATATCCGGTCTGCGGCAGAGACATACGTGTCCCTGCCGAAAGATCAGGACGATTAAGCAGATTTCACGACAATGAACTGGACGAATTTATTCAAAATATCATTGAAGGCACTGTCCAACAACAAGATGAGAGCATTTCTCACCATGCTCGGCATCATCATAGGCGTAGGTGCAGTCATCACGATGATAGCCCTTGGGCAAGGTACGAAACAGAGTATCCAGAAAGAGATTTCCGACATGGGCTCGAACATCATCATGATCCATCCTGGCGGAGACCGGAGGGGCGGTGTCAGAAGAGACCCTTCCGAAATGCAGACGCTGAAAGTCCAGAACTACGAAGCCCTGAAGGATGAATGTATGTTTCTGGCGGGAATCAGCCCTTATTCCACTGCTTCGGGACAGCTGGTATGCGGAAACAACAACTATCCGTCTTCCGTCACAGGTACTGACATAGACTACATAGCCATCCGCCAGCTCACTGTAGCAGACGGCAGCATGTTCACGGAGGCGGACATCCGCTCATCCGCAAAAGTCTGCGTAATAGGAAAGACCATAGTGGACAACCTTTTTCCCGACACAGATGACCCCATAGGAAAAGTGATCAGATTCAATCAGGTGCCCCTGAAAGTGATAGGTGTGCTCGAATCCAAAGGCTACAACTCCATGGGCATGGACCAGGATGACATAGTACTGGCGCCGTACACCACAGTAATGAAACGTATGCTCGCAGTGACCCATTTCAACGGCATCTTCGCATCGGCCATAACGGAAGACATGACCGTCTATGCCACGGAGGAGATCCGGACCATACTCAGGAGGGAGCACAGGCTGAAAGACGGGGAAGAAGATGATTTCATGATCAGAAGCCAGCAGGAACTGAGCGACATGATGGATATGACCACAAATCTCCTGACCACACTGCTGGCCTGCATAGCCGGCATATCCCTGCTGGTAGGAGGGATAGGAATCATGAACATCATGTACGTATCCGTCACCGAAAGGACCAAGGAGATAGGTTTGCGTATGTCGGTAGGGGCACGTGGAATCGATATCATGACGCAGTTTCTCATCGAAGCAGTGTTGATCAGCGTCACCGGCGGCATTGTCGGTATCCTGCTGGGCTGCACCGCGTGCATGGCTGTGAAATTCCTTGCCCACTGGCCTGTCTCAATCATGATATCCAGTGTAATACTGTCATTTACGGTATGCACGGTCATCGGTATCTTTTTCGGATGGTATCCAGCCAGGAAAGCCGCAAACCTCGACCCGATAGATGCCCTGAGATACGAATAGGACAAAGCGGAGCCATTCAGGACAGGAGGTGCGGCAGCTTAACCGATGCCAAGCACCTCTTTTATTTTAGGAATGAGCATTGAAACGATGAACTCTTCCTCCATGAAATGAGTCCCGTCATAAACTTCATAACTGTCACCGAAGTACTTCCTGTACGTACGGATGCTCACTATTCCGGACCTGCGGTAGTGGTCATGCCGCCCGAAGAACGCATGGAAATAATCACTGCTGCCGGCTGCAGGACAGTTTGCCAGTGCCTCACGACGCAGCGGCAGATATTTGCGCATTGTCCTGAAAGTAAAATGCAGCTTCTGCCTGTCCCCTTCCTTCGGTCTGTAGATCAGGTCCAGAAGCAGAGTCACCCCCGGTATGAGTGTAAGGAAGGCAAGATATCCGAAATAAAGCGGTGCATTCAGCGAAGGCGAGACCAGTATATGCGGAAGTCCTGCTATCCTTATGGCATTCAGGGAACCTAAAGACTCCCCTATTATAAGGACAGGCCGCAGTTCGGCAATCCACGCCCTTATCTGTTTTTCCGCAATATCGGGATCGAAACTGTAGGTACGGACTACAACTCCCCCGATATGTTCTCCAAGAATCGATGGAATCCTGCTGTCGCCACCGCCGCCCATACCGTGAATATATAAGATGATCTTGTCCGCCATGACTGGAAAATTTCCGGATTATGCAAAAGTAGTACAATATTTCCTTATCTTTGCAAGATTCAAAACGGATATTATAAATAAATCCAGATTAGATATAATGAAAAAAACAGCATTAACAGCAGCCGCGCTCGCCATGGTCATGATATCTGGTTTTGCGCAGGAGAAGAAAGATTCGACAGTAAAGAAGAATTCCGGTTATGAATTCACCGTGATCAAGGAGAACCCTATCACATCCATAAAAGACCAATACCGTTCCGGTACATGCTGGTGCTTCTCCACTCTGTCATTCCTCGAATCAGAGATATTGAAGGAAAAAGGTGATACTGCGGACCTGTCTGAAATGTTCGTAGTATCCAGATCCTACCATGACAGGGGCATAAAATACGTCCGTCTGGACGGCCACCTGAATTTCGCGGCAGGCAGTTCGTTCGGTGATGTGCTCCATGTCATCAAGGATTACGGCATCGTGCCTCAGGAAGCCATGCCAGGACTGGAATACGGCACTGAAAAGCCTGAACATTTCGAGATGGACGAAGGCCTTAAAGGCTACGTCGAAGCCATCGTCAAGAATCCGAACAGGGTCCTGACTACGGCATGGGTAAACGGACTCGACGGGATTCTCGAAGCATACCTCGGCGAGATACCGGAGACTTTCGAGGTAGACGGTGTCACATATACTCCGGAATCATACAGGGACTGGCTCGGCATCAATCCGGATGACTATGTTTCACTGACTTCTTTCACTCATCATCCATACTATTCACAGTTCATCATCGAAGTGTGCGACAACTGGAGATGGGATTCGTCGTACAATCTTCCGCTGGATGAATTCATGGAAGTCATGTACAACGCCATTGACAAAGGCTACACCATAGCCTGGGGTTCGGATGTCAGCGAAGCCGGCTTTTCGAGAAATGGAGTAGCTACCGTCCCTGACATCGACAGGAAACCGGACGGCGGCTCAGACCAGGAGAAATGGATAGGAAAATCCGAGGAAAAGGCATCCGAGACTGCCGCCGGCAGTGAGGAGAAGGTCATAACCGCCGAAATGAGGCAGGACGGATACGACAGGAAGACCACGACGGATGACCACGGCATGCATATCTTCGGTATAGCGGAAGACCAGAACGGGACCAGATATTTCATGGTGAAGAATTCATGGGGCGATGTCGGCGAGTACCATGGAATCTGGTATGCTTCCGATGCATTTGTACGTTACAAGACCCTGAATATCGTGGTGAACAAGAACGCCATTCCTAAGGACATAAGGAAGAAGCTCGGAATCAAATAGTCCGGAAAGATGAATATCGTAAAACATATTCCGAACACAATCACATCTATGAACCTGCTGTGCGGGACCATAGGTGTGATTTGTGCTTTGGACGGGCGGCCGGATCTGGCTTTCATGCTTATGCTCGCCGCAGCGCTGTGCGATTTCTGCGACGGTCTTGCGGCAAGGATGCTGAATGCATATTCGCCGGTCGGAAAAGAGCTGGATTCACTTGCTGACATGGTGAGTTTCGGCCTTCTGCCTGCCATGATGATGAGGGAAGCCGCCATCGATGCCGGCCTGTCCGGAATCATCACATTTGTCCCGCTGCTTCTTGCCGTATTTTCTGCATTGAGGCTCGCCAAGTTCAATGTCGATGACACTCAGACCGAGAATTTCAAAGGACTGGCGACTCCGGCCTGTGCCATGATTACAGGATCGTTCATATATTACATCAATGCCAGTCCCGAAAGTTCGCTGAGAGAATGGCCGGGCAGCCCGTTGTTCATCATCATCGTCACAGTGGTTTTCTCTGCCTTGATGGTGAGCCGGATACCGATGTTTTCCATGAAATTCAAGAAAAGCGGCAAGGCCGAGTCGCCCCTGTACAGGATGAGGATAGCATTTATAGGCGTCTTCTGCGTCTGCACTGTCCTTGTAGCCCTGCTCGGGCTGAACTGGTCCATGATCATCCTGCTGACATTCATCATCTATGTGATAATGAATCTGATAAATGCGGCGGCAGGCAAATGAAATCCCGATATTACGGAAAAGAAAGGGGGTGAGCAAAAAAAGATTTTTGACCACCCCCTTTCTTTTAAACATCTTCCGATTTTATCAGAAGTTTTCGGAATGGATCTTAAAATAACTCTTAGGATGCTTGCACACCGGACACATCTCAGGCGCCTTCTTCCCTATCACGATATGACCGCAATTTGAACACTCCCAGACCATATCCTGATCCTTTGAGAATACAAGTCCGTCCTTTACGTTTGCAAGAAGTTTGCGATAACGCTCTTCATGCATCTTCTCGATGGCAGCGACCTTCTCGAAAAGCACTGCAATCTCAGTGAAACCTTCTTCGCGTGCTTCTTTGGCAAAGCCTGCATACATGTCAGTCCACTCGTAGTTCTCGCCCTCGGCGGCATCAAGGAGATTCACTTCGGTAGTAGGGACATCGCCTCCGTGGAGAAGCTTGAACCAGATCTTGGCATGTTCCTTCTCGTTGTTTGCAGTCTCCTCGAAGATGGAAGCTATCTGCACATAACCGTCCTTCTTAGCTTTTGACGCGTAGTATGTGTATTTGTTCCTTGCCTGGGATTCACCGGCAAATGCAGCCTGGAGATTCGCCTCGGTCTTTGTTCCTTTCAGATCCTTCATGACTTTTGAATTTAGAATTATTAAAATTTAGTTATTGTTTCGTAAAGATAGTCATTTTAATTCTAAATCCAAGTTTTCGGCTTGATTTTCTCGCTTTCTCATTGGACAGGCATCACCTTAATTTGTTCGCCTCGAAGTGACGGCGGACATGCAGGAAATACCAGAGGACACCCGCTGCATTTATGACAAGAGCAGCCCAGAATGCGCTGTGGTATCCGAAATGCTCTGAAAGGACTCCTCCGAACAGGACTCCGAGACCGATGCCGGCATCCCAGGATGTGAGGATGGACGAATTGGCGGTGCCGCGCTGGCTGTTCTCCGCGAGATTGATGAACATGTTCTGGAAGGCAGGGTACATGTGTCCGTTGCCGAGCCCTATTATGAATGCCGATGCAAAATAGCCGACAGGATTATGCATGGCAGCGAAGACCAGATAACCGAGCATGGAAACTATGGTCCCGACCGAAGCATTGTATGTCACCCTGTTCTGTCTCAGCGCCTTCGCCCCGGTAAGACGGGATACGATCAGTCCGACTGCAAAAAGCGTGAAGAATATGCCGGTGCCTCCGGTCATCCGGAGTTCCTCTTTTCCGTATATGGCCACGTAAGTGGATACGATACCGTAGCTGAACGCATAGGTAAGGATGGCGATCGCCTCGCGCCAGCCTTTCAGCAGGAAGAAGCGGTCCAGAGATATGACCTTTTTCTCCGGCCTGAACTCCCTTGCCGGCAGCTTTATCGAAGCATCTATGAGCAGGCCAGCCATGGAAAATGCAGTGGAGAGCCAGAACAGCGCTATGAAATCACCTCTGAATGCCTGCAGCATGTAAATGGCAAGGACAGGCCCGAGGGCAGTAGCCAGATTGTTGCTCAGCCCGTAATATCCTATGCCTTCCGTCCTCCGTGACGAAGGAAGTACGTCTATCGCCACTGTGCTCGCGGCTACGGTAGTGGCTCCGAACGGTGCGCCGTGAAGTGTACGGAAAATTGTAAAGAGTGTCAGCGAACCCGCGGCGATATACCCGAAGAAAAGGACGAAAAAGAAGAAATTACAGACCAGAAGCACAGCTTTCCGAGGATAATTGTCTACTACATATCCGCTGAAAGGCCTTATGACCAGGGCCATCAACGTATATCCGGCCAACGCCATACCTATAGTGTCGTTGCTTGCCCCGAAAGTCTCGCTCAGATACAGCGGCAGCAGCGGCACGATGAGGGTAAAAGAAAAGTTAAGCAGGAAATTCCCTGTCCATATCTTCAGATAATTGCTGTTCCAGAGTTTATCGGCCATATTTCATCAATAACAAATGCCCGGTGAATTTATAAACTTTTTTGTCTGACTGTACCAGTCACATATAAAAAAAGCAGGACCGCTATCTGCGATCCTGCCAATTCACAGCGAATATTCAAATTATTTGCTGATGACACGAGCCATTTCGCAAACCTTGTTTGAATAACCCCACTCGTTGTCGTACCATGAAACCACCTTCACGAAAGTAGGATCGAGCTGTATACCTGCCTTCACATCGAAGATTGAAGTGTGTGAGTCACCGCGGAAGTCGGTAGAAACGACAGCCTCGTCAGTGTATCCGAGGATACCTTTGAGTTCGCCTTCCGAAGCCTTCTTCATGGCTGCGCAGATCTCGTCGTATGTAGCCGGTTTCTCGAGCTCTACAGTAAGGTCTACAACTGATACGTCAGAGGTAGGGACACGCATTGACATACCTGTAAGTTTGCCGTTCAGCTCCGGAAGAACCTTGCCGACAGCCTTGGCTGCACCTGTAGATGAAGGGATGATGTTCTCGAGGATACCACGTCCGCCTCTCCAGTCTTTCTTGGAAGGACCGTCGACTGTCTTCTGGGTAGCGGTAGCAGCATGAACGGTAGTCATGAGACCTCTCTTGATTCCGAACGTATCGTTGAGAACCTTGGAGATAGGTGCAAGACAGTTAGTGGTGCAGGATGCGTTTGAAATGATAGGCTGACCTGCATATGTCTTGTCGTTGACACCATAGACGAACATAGGAGTTGCATCTTTTGAAGGTGCTGACATGATGACTTTCTTTGCACCGGCCTTGATGTGTGCAGAAGCGAGTTCTTCTGTAAGGAAGAAACCTGTAGACTCTACAACCACGTCAACACCGAGAGCGCCCCATGTAATATTTGACGGGTCTTTCTCAGCGAAGATCTGGATCTTGTTGCCGTCCACGATCATGTAGTTGCCTTCTACTTTCACATCATGGTTGAAATGACCGTGAACCGAGTCATATCTGAGCATGTAAGCCAGATAATCAGCATCGAGCAGGTCATTGATACCTACCACCTGGATGTCATTCGAGAAATTCTCGACAGCTGCGCGGAATACCATACGGCCGATACGACCAAATCCGTTAATACCTAATTTAATCATTTCTTTATTGTTTTTTAAGTAAAACTTTCATCCTTTGTCTAAATCTTTGCAAAATTAAGAAAAATTATGAATAATCATAGATTGACAAGAAATTTTTAATGAAAAAATAAAACAGTTTGGATATATTTGCAAAAACAGATCGGACAGATGGATATATTGCTGACAAATGATGACGGGTATATGGCCAAAGGGCTGGAAGTCATGGCGGAGATATTGAGGGAATTCGGAGATGTGACAGTGATTGCTCCAAAGAAACATCAGTCGGGCATGTCGATGGCTGTTTCCATGGGTGGACAGGCCATAGCATACAAAGACCTTGGTGTCAGAAACGGTGTACACCGGGCATATCTTGACGGGACACCTGTCACCTGCGTCAAATTTGCTTTGAATACCGTATTTTCCGGAAAAAAACCTGATGTACTGGTCTCGGGAATCAACCACGGCTCCAACGCGGCATCTGCAGTATGCTATTCCGGGACGCTAGGCGCTGCGGCAGAGGCTGCACTTAACGGGATTCCGGCTATCGGGGTATCGTTGGACACTTCGGACCCTGACGCCGACTTCGGCCAGGTCAAGGAATATTTCCCGGGGATATTCAGGAAACTGACTGCGACCCGGCCCGGAGGAGACGGAATATATTATAATGTGAATTTCCCGTCCGGTGCGTGCGGTCCTGCAAAAGGCATAAGGGTGGCTTCACAAGGCATTGGCAAATGGGTGCGGGAACTGGCGGCTTGGGACAGGGAAGTCTTTACAAGGCTGAGGATTTCCGAGGAGGAGGCAAGGAAAGCCGTAGAGAATGCGGCAGAGGGAGAAAGGCTTTATGCGGTGGTAGGGGATTTTGCCGACGATTCCCGGAATCCTGAAGATGCCGACCACAGACTGAACCAGGCAGGATTCATCACAATAGTGCCGCACAAGATCGACTGTACGGACTATGAAGAATGCCGGCGATTGAAAGCCGGAGGATTGGAACAGATTTTCAAATAAAGCCATGAAATATTACATTATCGCAGGAGAAGCGTCAGGAGACCTGCACGGCTCCAATCTGATGAAAGGGATATATGCAGAAGACCCGGACGCTGAAATACGTTTCTGGGGCGGTGACCTGATGAACGAAGTGCACAAAGGCGGCGGAGGCCTTGTACGGCATTACAGGGAAGGGGCCATAATGGGGTTCTGGGAAGTATTCACCCATGCAGGGAAACTCCTCGGGAACATCAGCCGGTGCAAGAAAGACATACTTGCATGGAAGCCTGACGCAGTTATCCTTATAGACTATCCCGGCTTCAATTTCCGGATAGCCGGATTCGCGCACAGGAAAGGATTCAGGACATTCTATTACATCGCACCGAAAGTCTGGGCATCCCGCGAAGGCCGTATCCGGAAACTCAGGAAATACATAGACAGGCTGTACATAGTCTTCCCTTTCGAGATACCGTATTTCAAGGCAAAAGGAATCGATGCCGTATATCTCGGGAATCCGCTCGTGGATTCCGTCGCAGGCTCCAGGGCCATGAACGAGAGCAGGAAGGATTTCCTGAAAAGGAACGGGCTGGAGGACAAGCCGTATATCGCCCTGCTCGCCGGTTCGAGGAAAGGAGAGATAAGTACCATGATGCCCGTCCTCACGGAATTTGCCGCGGAGATGAAAGCACTGCCTCAATACAGTGACTGGCAGTTCATCATAGCAGGGGCACCGGCCCGCAGCATGGAGGACTATTCGCCATGGCTGGAAGCGGGCACTTCCGGGATCAAGGTACTGTTCGGACAGACCCAGTCAGTCATCAGGCATGCAGAGGCGGCAGTGGTGAATTCGGGGACGGCATCCCTGGAGACAGTCCTGCTCGGGACACCGCAGGTTGTCGGATACATCACAGGCAAGCTTACCTATATGATAGCAAAGCATATCGTGAAGATCCGGTACATCAGCCTCGGTAATCTCATAGTGGACCGTCTTGCATTCCGTGAACTTATCCAGGACGACTGCAATGCCCGGAATCTCGTTTCGGAAATCAGGACTCTGATCGAGGACAGGAACGCAAGGGAGAAAATGTCGGCAGAATACGGAGAAATAAGAAAAGCCCTCGGGAATCCCGGGGCTTCCGAAGCTGTCGCCAAAGATATGATCAGACATATCAAAGGCTAAGACCTCTCCTTGATGATTCCGAGACGGTAGGCAAGAAGGAGTTTCTTCAGATCTTCTATCTGGATCATCAGTTCCTTTCCCTTGTCTGTATCCTTCACCATCATCCTCTGGCTGCTAAGCTCCACAAGCTGTGTCGTAGAGACTATGTCCTGTCCCTCCTCTATGGCTTTCTGCGTGGATGAGAAAGGCTCATGCTGCACAAGCTGGAAGCCGCGGGAATGGTACACGAGAGTGTAGCCTGCTATCCCTGTCTCGGGATGGTAGGCCTTGGAGAAGCCCCCGTCGATGACCATGAGTTTCCCGTTCGCCCGCACCGGCTTCTCGCCTTTTGCAGCCTTCACAGGCACATGTCCGTTTATGATATGTCTGTGCTCACCCGTGACACCGAAGGCGTCAAGAATCCTGTCGCAGATGGCCTCATCGTTCCGCAGGGTATAGTAAGCACCTTTCTCCTCCTTGTGCAATTCCTTGTCCACCAAAAAGTAACGCTCAAAGGTAGCCATCTTGCTCTTGTCGAACGCCGGCGAGTCCTTTCCGCACCACAGATACCAGACATAATCCATGGCGAAACTTTTCTCCGGATCATTCTTGTCGGAGAAATATGCCTTCCTCACAAGCTGCCCCACCCGGCTCAGCAGTTCCCTTCCCTTGTACTTCCCGCCCAGAATCATGATCTCCTTCAGGGTGCCGTCATCGTTGAGAGGCATGGAGGCATGGAAGAGAAGGTTTGAATTGCAGATATTGTACATGCACCCGTAACGGAAGATGCACTTGATATGCTTTCTGAGTTTCTCGCTCCGTATGAAGGAATTATGAAGTTTGTCCACCACTTCCCTTTCCTCCGGCGTGAGCTTGTACGGATCTGCCGGATCTACCGTCGGGAAGAAGCAGTCCTTCATCTCATAGTCCTTTCCATCCTGCACAAAGACCTTCCTTTGCTGGTCAATATGCCCCAGAAGCAGCCTGTCATCCATCCCGAACTCAGGCCGCCTCTGGATTATCTCCGCCTCCAGTTTGAACTGGATAATGCTGATTGCCTTGTGCATCTGCGCCAGAAGCCTTTTGGTCTTCTCATCCAGATGCTGTGCCTCGTCTTCCACTCTCGGGCCGAAAGAGGTGCACGGATCATCGGCATACACCTCCATGGCAAATGTGGCAAGCAGCAGAAGATTTATGCCATAGCCGTCTTCAAGTACCGAATGGTTGGCATAACGCATTGCAAGCCTGATAACGTTTGCGATACAGGCATTGTTCCCTGATGCCGCCCCCATCCACAGTATGTCGTGGTTCCCCCACTGGATGTCGAAATGATGATAGCCGCACAGCGTATCCAGGATTATGTGAGGTCCAGGACCACGGTCGAAGATATCCCCGAGGATATGCAGGGAATCTATAGTCAGCCTCTGGATAAGATTGCACATGGCGATGATGAACTCGTCTGCCCTGCAGATGTCGATAATCGTACTGATGATCACATTGATATAACCCTGCTTGTTAGGGTCGGCACTGCTTTCATGCAGGAGTTCCTGGATTATGTACGAGAACTCCTCAGGCAGGGCCTTGCGGACCTTGGACCTCGTGTATTTCGACGAAACGTTCTGGCAGACCTTCACCAGCCTGTTCAGCGTGACGCTGTACCATGAATTGATGTCGGGAACGGACTCCCTGATGAGCTGGAGCTTCTGCTCCGGATAGTAGATCAGAGTGCAAAGTTCCTTTTTCTCGGACTCGTAAAGCGAATTCCCGAAAATCTCGTTCACCTTTCTCTTGATGGCACCGGAAGCGTTTCTCAACACATGCTCGAATGCCTCATGCTCGCCATGAAGGTCCGCAAGGAAGTGTTCGGTACCCTTCGGCAGGTTCAGTATGGCTTCCAGGTTGATGATTTCCGTACTGGCTGCAGCTATGGTCGGAAAATTCAGGGACAGAAGTTCCAGATACTTGATGTTTTTCCGGATGTCCTCTTCCATAAGTCTGTTCTCTGCTTCCATCAGTCAAAAAAGTTTATTCCGAGTAAAAACTGTCTGTCTTTCAAGTCAATATGTCCGTTCTCCGAAAATAAGTGTCCCTATCCTGACAATATCTGCCCCCATCTCCACTGCTATCCTGTAATCATGGGTCATGCCGAACGAGAGGATGCCGAAATCCGCCGGAAGGCCGGGATAGCGCTCGATATCAGCCTTTATTCCATCCCTGAGCGAGACAAGTCTCGAGAAATCGTTCCGTATCACTGCCTCGTCATCGGTGAATGTAGCCATCCCCATAAGTCCGGATATCCTGACACCGGGATAAGCTGAAGCATTCCGCACGATCTGGAGTATTCCTTCCCCGAAAAACCCCTGCTTGGTATCCTCCGAGGCTATATGCATTTCAAGAAGGACATCTACAGTCCGGTCATGAGAGACTCCCCAGTCGGATATCGCTTCGAGAAGATGCCCGGAATCCACGGATTCCACAAGATCCGCATAAGGAAGGACCATCTTGAGTTTGTTCGTCTGCAGATGGCCGATGAAATGCCATGAAATATCATCCGGAAGCATCGATGCCTTGACATGAAGTTCCTGCGGCCGGCTTTCACCGAAAACCCTCTGACCGGCATTATATGCTTCCATCACAGCCTCGGCCGGATGGAATTTGGAAACTGCCACCACTTTTACATTTGATGGCAGTTCACTTTTCAGTCTTGCTATTGCTCCTGCTATATCCGTCATAATACAGCCAGATATTTTATCTTCTTCTTTTCTGCTGCTCTTTCAGAGCCTGCTGCTGCATCCGCTGCGCCTCTTCAAGTCTCAACTGCCACTTGGATTTAGGGAGCGGCTTGCCGGCAGTCGCCGCGAGCTGTGCATGTATCTTCTTCTCATCTACAAGGAACCGTCTGACAAACCATGTCTGGAACATGGTGATGAGATTCGACAGCAGATAGTAGTAGCTCAATCCGCTGGAAAGGTTGTTACAGATGAAAAGCATCATTATAGGCATGAGCCATACGCTCATGAATTTCATTCCTGCCATGTTAGGGTCATTCGACATCTGGCTCGATGTCATCTTCGAATACAGGAACATCGAAAGCGCCATCAGCAGGGCGAACAGAGAGACATGATCCCCGTAAAGCGGAATGTTGAACGGCAGATCCAGGATGGAATCGTACGCACTGAGGTCATCAGCCCAGAGGAACTTCTCCTGGCGCAGTTCTATGGATGCAGGGAAGAAGCGGAACATGGCATACAGGACAGGCAGCTGGAGAAGCATTGGCAGACAGCCTCCCATCGGATTGATTCCTGCCCGCTTGTACAGTTCCATCATTGCCTGCTGCTTTTTCAGGGCATCTTCCTGTTTAGGGTATTTCTCATTCAGCTTGTCGATCTCCGGCTTGATCACATTCATCTTGGCCGATGACTTGTATGATTTCATCGTAAGAGGTGATATGATGAGCTTTATGAGAATGGTCATAATCAGGATTATGATTCCGTAATTATGAATGAACTTGCCGAGGAAATTGAACGTAGGTATTATGACGCCACGGCTTATAAGGCCTATTACGCTGCCTCCCAGCGGGATTATCTTCTCATAACGCTGGTCATAATTCTTCAGGGTACGGTAATGGTTCGGTCCGAAATAGAAATCGAACGGTACTGTAATTGTCTCTGTCCCGTGCTTTATTTCCGACTGGACAGTCGCACTGCACATCATCAGATTCCTGTCAGGATCCTTCTCATCGTAGAACTGGATATTGAAATCCGCGGATGAGAATTCATCTCCTGCCGTCATGATGGCAGAGAAGAACTGCTGCTGGAAAGAGAACCATTTCACCCTTGACACTATGCTCTCACTGCCGTTCCTGCCGCCGCGCCCGATCTGCTCCGGCTTTTTCTCTCCGGAGAAATAATAGTCAAGCTTCGAATACTGTTTCTCGTTTGTATATCCCTTCTCCAGTCTCGGGACGATGAGGTTCCAGCCGATGTCGAACATGTTCACCTTCCTCGGCATGAGGTCACCCATTCTCACGAAAGACAGTTCGTTGTGTACCATATAACTGTCCTCCGGAAGGATGTACTTCTGCTCCATGTATCCTCCGTTGCTGAACGGAAGGCGCATCACCACGGAAGAGTCTGTAGTCTCTGCCACATGGAAAGTCAGATCCCTGGTATTGAGGTTCTCCCCTGCAAAGACTGCAATGTTGTAATCGCTGTATCCGGGCTTCACAAGATACAGATCAGTGCTGTCGTATGCCCTGTAGTCTTTCAGTTTTGCCGAATACGGCTGGGCACCCTTTGTGGAAAGGACGAGCTCCAGCTTCCCGTTCGAGAGTGTCACATACCCGGCCTGCGCATTGCAGGATTCGTTAAGTGTAGAATCAAGATACCGGCGGGAACCGGACTCCGGCACCGTTCCCGGCTGGACCTGGTTCATTCCGGAAATCTTTGCCAGTGAATCCTGTGCGGCCATGAGGGCTATCTGTTCCACCATGGCCAGCGAGTCGAGCTGTGCCTGATATTCTCTCTGCTTCTTGTATTGGTTGGACTGATACCATGTAAATCCGAAAAATATTACACCTATCAGTATAAAACCTATAATAGAATTCTTATCCATCTTTTCCCTTTGTGATTATTCTGCATCAGAGGCATTTTCAAGCTCCCTGATCTGCTCTTCAAGTTCCTTGAGTTCTTTCTTGGCAAGCTCTATGCGCTCCTGCATCTGTCTGATAAGAGGTTCGGAATTCCTGGACATGGCGAAGAAGCCGATATTGTTCTCGTATGTCGTGATATCCTGCTCTTTCTTGAGATATTTCTGTACAAGACGCTCCTTCTCGCTCTTAGGGGCTTTTGCATATCTGGACCTGCGGGCCTTCGATGCCAGATCTCCGAATCTGGACTGGAGCGCTTCCTTGTATTTTCTTGCAATCTCGTCTTTCTCCTTGAACGGGACAAAACCGATTTCCTGCCATCTGGCGATGAAATCATTCATGGCATCGATGTTTTCGTTCTCGTCAGAAGAGAGCTGGAAAGCGTTTATCTCATCGATGATACGCTGTTTGGCCTTGAGGTTTCCATGGAAGTCATTCTCCGGTTTCACGTTCTTGTCCCTCTCGCTGAAGAATTCGTCACATGCAGCACGGAAACGTTTCCACAGCTGCTCAGACTTCTTGCGCGGCACCGCACCGATCTCTTTCCACTGTTTCTGGAGATTGATCAGCTGGCTGGTGGTCTTTTTCCAGTCGGTGCTGCTCTTCAGGGCTTCGGCCTCTTCACACAAGGCTATCTTCTTCTCCAGATTCGCGTTTATGTTCTCCTTGTATCCTGCATAGAATTCCCTTTTACGTTCAAAGAACTTGTCGCATGCAGCGCGGAATCTGTCATAGATCTTCTGGTTCTCCTTCTTTGTCGCAAAACCGATGGTCTTCCACTGCTTCTGGATCTCTTCTATATCCTTGGACAATGTATTCCACTCTGAAGCCGACACATTCTCCCTGGAAGCTATCTCCTCCACCTGGTCGCAGAGCTTTTCCTTTGCGGCAAGGTTTTCAGCATACCGGGACTTGAGACCTTCGAAATGAGCCTGGTATTTCTTGTTTATGACAGCGGTGGCGGCCTTGAACCTGTCCCAGATCGATTCACGGAACTCCTTGGCTACCGGACCATACTCCTTCCACTGCTCATGGAGCTTCTGCAGGGTCCTGAAAGCCTCTATGACATTATCGTCTTCGGCAAGTTTCTCCGCCTGCTCGCAGAAACCGGTCTTCACTTCAAGGTTCTTCTTGAAATCCAGATCCCTGAGTTCCCGGTTTATCTTCACCTTGTCATAGAACTGCTCTACATAAAGCTGGTATGTATCATTGAGATTCCTGAAACTCTGTACCGGGACAGGACCTATGGCTCTCCATCTGTTCTGGATCTCCCTGAATTCCGGGAAAGTGGCATTAACATCCTCCTGCTTTTCAAGAAGGGCCTTGAGATCCTCGATCACAGCCTGCTTCAGTTCAAGATTGTGTTCTCGCTCTTTCTCAAGCTGCCTGTTGTATTCGGCCCGCTCTTTCCTGTATGCGTTATACAAAGCCTTGAAACCTCTTTCTATCTCTGCGAAAGGATTCTCCGACACGGAATCGTCTGCGTCTCCGGCATGCTGGTCCGCAGCCATACTCTCCTGTCCATCCTCCTGCGCTTCAGCATCTGCAGCAGGAGAATCAGTGTCCGGAATACCGGCTGCCGCCTTTTCCTTCGCAAGATTCTTATAGAACGCAGACCTGATAGCTTCTGCCTCCTTGTTCATTTTCATCCTCTCCGGATTCCTTGCAAGTTCCATGAACATGTCAGCAAGTTCGGCTAAGCTTCTGTCAGAATAATTCACTGGGGCCGACTCTTCGTTTTCAATTATTTCCATGGTCGGATCCACAACGTCCGGAATCTTCTCTTCACTCATAATTTCTAAGGAGTTAAATTTTCATCTTGCAAATATATCAATTTTTATTTGTTAATTTTGCAAAACTTCAAATTTTAGTGTTTTATGCGGATTGACATCATTTCAGTAGTGCCTGAACTGCTGGAGAGCCCTCTCAGCCATTCAATCGTAGGAAGGGCAATCAGCAAAGGCATCGTAGAGATACACGTCCATAATCTCAGGAAGTTCGGCAAGGGTCCAAGACTGCAGGTCGATGACTACAGCTATGGAGGCGATGCCGGCATGGTCATCATGGTGGAACCCGTATACCGGATGATCAGGGAACTTGAAAGCGAAAGGGACTACGACGAGATAATATACATGTCTCCTGACGGGGAACAGTTCGACCAGAATATGGCCAATGAGCTTTCCCTCAAGGAGAACATCATCATCCTGTGCGGGCACTACAAAGGGATCGACCACAGAATCAGGGAGCATCTTGTAACCAGGGAAATCACTGTGGGTGATTACGTATTGAGCGGCGGAGAGCTTCCTGCCGCCATCATAGCGGATGCCGTGGTCAGGCTTCTGCCGGGTGCGATCAGCGACGAGACCTCCGCCCTGAGCGACTGCTATCAGGACGGACTTCTTTCCGCCCCGGTCTACACGAGGCCGGCAGAATTCAACGGATGGAAAGTCCCCGATGTCCTTCTAAGCGGAAACCCCAGGCTCATCCGTGAATGGCAGGATGAACAGGCCATAGCCAGAACCAGAGAACTGAGGCCCGGACTTATCGATGATTAAAAAACTGAAATAAATTTGGAAAATTGAAAATTATACTTACATTTGTCAAAAGTTCATAAGGATATAATGAATTTTCATTAGAATCTTTAAACATCATAAGGCGTCAGCCTTAAAATTTTTAAGCTGTATAAAATACTAACCACAGACGCCTTTGATTCAGGCGGAGAAAATTACACTATTACTAACCCAAAAAAGCCTGCAGTGATGCAGGCTTTTTTAATTCAGGGCAACATACTTTTTCGTTGTCCCGTCACTTCTCCTCCAATATGACTTCAAAAAGCAGAGGCCAGTTCTTTCCCGTAAGGTAAATCTTTCCCGTAAGGTCATCATACGCGATTCCGTTCAGCACATCGGTATCGGCTTTACGGAGACTGTCGGGAAGCAGTCCGGAACAATCCACCACAGATTCCACGATGCCGCTGTCTGGGTTGATCATCACAATCATGTCCGTGGTATAGACATTGGCCCATATCATTCCGTCGATATACTCGAGCTCATTGAGGAATCTCAATGATTTGCCGTGGAGTTTCACGTCAACAGTCTTCTGCAGTCCAAGTTCCGGTGAAAGGAAATACAGCCTCGAAGACCCGTCGCTTGCTATAAGTGACTTTCCGTCTGTGGTCAGTCCCCAGCCTTGCCGTGGATAAGACTTCGTGGACCGGTACTCCAGCGTGGCGGCATCATATATGAAAACCACATTGCTGGTCCAGGTAAGAATATAAAGGCTGTTCCCAAGTACGCAGGAGCCTTCCACGAAATATTTCCTGTCGAAATCCAGACGCCGGAGAGCCTTGCCGGAAGCAATGTCCACTTTTCTGAATGTGGAACTTCCGTTCTGGCCCGTACTTTCATACATCTGACCGTCCTTGAAGAAAAGTCCCTGGGTGTATGATGTGACATCATGAGGATACCGCGCCTGCTCCTTTACGCGATACTGGCGGACCTGGGCTGACGAAACACATGAAAAGGACAAAACCGCCATGACAAGCAGGGCGATATGAATATGGGATCTCATCATTTCCCCGACTCATCAGTCTGGCCGGAAGCCTTTCCGGTATGTTTATGCTCGTCCCTGAACTTCATGGCTGCCTTCACGAATGCCACAAAGATAGGCTGAGGATGCTCCGGTGTGCTCTTCAGTTCAGGATGGAACTGCACTCCTATGAAAAACGGATGGGAAGGTATCTCCACTATTTCCACGAGACCGGTCTCCGGATTCCGGCCTGTGGCTTTCATGCCGGCAGCCTCGATCACGTCAAGATAATCATTGTTGAATTCATATCTGTGTCTGTGTCTCTCGGAAATGACGTCTGTTCCGTATATCCTGCAGGCAAGCGAATCCTTGTCAAGTTTGCAGTCGTATGCTCCGAGTCTCATGGTCCCTCCTTTGATGGTGGTGCTTTTCTGATCTTCCATCAGGTCAATGACAGGGTATTTTGTAGCCGGATTCACCTCGGTGGAGACAGCGTCCTTCAGTCCAAGCACATCACGGGCAAACTCCACGACACACATCTGCATTCCGAGGCATATTCCGAAGAACGGGACATTGTTCTCCCTGGCGTATTTTACTGCAAGTATCTTCCCTTCGAGCCCTCTTTCACCGAAACCAGGTGCCACCAGAATCCCGTCCATCCCGGAGAGCTTCTCCTCAACATTCGACGGATCAAGGAATTCGCTATGGATGCTGTGGACATTTACCTTGCATTCGTTTGCAGCACCTGCATGCACGAATGACTCAAGTATGGATTTGTACGCATCCTGAAGTTCCACGTACTTGCCCACAAGGGCGATGTTGACTTCCGACTTCGGATTGAAAAGCTTTTCGAGGAAGTGCTTCCATTTTCCGAGATCGGGCTCGGGAAGGCCTTTTATCCCGAAATGATCCAGAACAAGCTGGTCGAGCTTCTCTGCCTGCATGTTCAGAGGCACTGAATATATGGAAGGAGCATCGATGGACTCTATGACGTGGCCCGGCTTGACATTGCAGAACAAGGCGACTTTCTTCCTGAGTTCAGGTGTAAGCTTGTGCTCTGTACGGCAAACGATAATGTCAGGCTGCACTCCGTTCTGCTGGAGCTGCTGGACCGAATGCTGTGTAGGCTTGGTCTTCAGTTCCTTGGCTGCACTCAGATACGGGACGAGCGTAAGATGTATGGTAACGCAGTCCTCTTCCGGCAGCTCCCACTGAAGCTGGCGCACCGCCTCCACGAAAGGCTGCGACTCCATGTCTCCGACAGTTCCGCCTATTTCCGTTATTATAATATCGTATTTGCCGGTCTTGCCCAGAAGGAGCATCCGCCTTTTGATCTCGTCCGTGATGTGAGGGACAATCTGCACGGTCTTCCCGAGATATGCACCTTCCCGCTCCTTGTTTATCACGGTATTGTATATCTTGCCGGTGGTGACATTGTTCGCCTTTGATGTATGTACACCGAGAAATCTCTCGTAATGGCCAAGATCGAGGTCTGTCTCGGCTCCGTCATCTGTCACGTAACACTCCCCATGCTCGTACGGATTGAGAGTACCCGGATCCACATTTATATACGGGTCGAATTTCTGGATGGTTACCCGCAGGCCCCTCGCCTGAAGAAGTTTTGCCAATGAAGCCGATATAATGCCTTTACCTAATGATGAGGCGACACCACCTGAAACGAAGACATACTTTGGATGCATAAAAATCGTTTTAACGTTACAGGGGTGCAAAGTTAAGAAACTGTTTTGAGTTTCAAAACAGTTTCTTAACTTTGCTGCGGATTTAAATGTACTGTAAAAATGCAGACTTATTATTTTCTGATGGCCGCCATGTTTATCCTGGCCATAGTGGTTTTCATAGCCCTTTTCTTCTTCAAGGCAGGCTATGGATACCTGTCTACGGCCAATTGGGGACCTAAAATAAATAATAAAGCGGCTTGGGTCATCATGGAATCCCCTGCATTTGTCTTTGTACTTCTCTACGCCGTGGATTATCTGGTTTCCGGCACCGATACCGGAAACAACAGATATGTGCTGCTCACAATGGCAGGGCTTTTCCTGATCCATTACTTCCAGAGAGCCTTCATTTTCCCGATGCTGATGAGAGGGAAAGGCGAGATGCCCGTCCTGATCATGGCCATGGGCATGGTATTCAACAGCCTCAATGCCTATTTCATAGGAAGCTGGCTTTTTGAGTTCGCCCCTGAAGGCAAATATGGCCTGGACTGGTTCGCGTCACCGCAATTCATCATAGGGACTCTGGTATTCCTGACAGGAATGCTGATAAACCTGGATTCCGACCATGTGATCAGACATCTGCGCAAACCGGGGGACACAAAGCACTATATCCCGAGAAAAGGTCTGTACAAGTATGTGACCTCGGCGAATTATTTCGGCGAACTTACCGAATGGGTCGGCTATGCCATCCTCACCTGGTCACCTGCCGGAGTGCTGTTCGCCGTATGGACCTTCGCCAACCTTGCTCCAAGATCCAAATCCCTTACAGCGAAATACGAAGAGGAGTTCGGGGACGAATACCGCGAGCTGAAGAAAAAGAACCTTATACCTTTTATCTGGTAAAGAAACGACATGAGCAATCTTTTTACGCCTTATAAGATAGGTCCGCTCGAATTGAGGAACAGGACCATAAGGTCTGCCGCATTCGAGGGGATGTGCGAGAACAACTCCCCGTCACAATCATTGTTCGACTATCATACAGCCGTGGCCCGCGGAGGCATCGGAATGACGACAATAGCTTATGCGGCAGTATGCAAAAGCGGCCTCTCCTTTGAAAGGCAGCTGTGGATGAGGGAGGAAATCGTGCCTGAACTGAAGAAGCTTACCGATGCCATACACAAGGAAGGCGCCAAGGCTTCTATCCAGCTGGGACACTGCGGGAACATGTCTCACAGGAGAATATGCGGATGCCGGCCATACGGGGCGAGCAGCGGCTTCAACCTCTACTCCCCTACTTTCGTCCATGGCATGACTGTAAAGGAGATAGATGAAGTGGTGGAAGCATACGGCAAGGCCGTGGAACTATGTATAAAGGCTGGTTTTGACGCAGTGGAGATACATGCCGGCCATGGTTACCTTATTTCGCAGTTCCTGTCTCCATACACCAACAAAAGGAAAGACGAATACGGCGGCTCGCTTGAAAACAGGATGAGATTCATGAAACGCTGCATGAAAGCAGTGACCGACGCCGGAAAAGGCAAGGTGGCCATATTCGTGAAAATGAACACAAGAGACGGGTTCAAGGGAGGCATGGAGATCGATGAGAGCATCGAAGTGTCCAAAGAACTGCAGAAATGCGGTGCTGATGCACTTGTGCTTTCCGGAGGTTTTGTCAGCCGGGCGCCCATGTATGTAATGAGGGGGCGTTTCCCGAAGCGATGCATAGCCCATTACATGCCTGGGAAAATGTGGTGGCTGAAACTCGGCGTGATGATCGGGGGAAGGATAGTCTCTCCTACTGTTCCGTTCAGGCATCTCTACTTTCTTGAAGATTCCCTGAAATTCAGGAAGGCCCTGCCGGACATGCCTATGGTCTATGTCGGAGGTGTCGTTTCAAGGGCAGATGCAGACAAGGTGATGGACAGCGGATTCGAGATGCTGCAGATGGGGCGTGCAGTACTTGAAGACACGGATTTCGTGAACAAGATGAAGGCTGACGAGAATCATTGCAGCGGATGCGAGCACACGAATTTCTGCATCGGCAGGATGTACAGTCTTGAAATGTGCTGTCACAAGGTCTGCAAGGACATCACTCCGGCTCTTGAACGGGAAGTAAAACAGACCATAAAATACAACGACAGACTCGAGCGCAAGCTCGGTTACAAATAAAGGGGTGGGACGATCTGCCGCGAGAACCGCACAGGCGTTTCTTGAGGAAAGTCCGGACAGGAAAGGGCACTCCACTGCGGAAATCGCAGACAGGAGCAATCTTGTGGTGAACGTAACAGAAAACGACCGCAGGCATGCCTGCAAGGGTGAAAATGTGAGGTAAGAGCTCACAACGGATATTGGCGACAAACTCCGTGTACGTCCCTGGAGCCTGCAAGACCAAATATACTGGCAATCAAGGGCTGCCCGTCCGATGTCAGGGGGTAGGTTGCGCAGATAAATGGCAGATTCAAAAACAGAAACCGGCTTACGGTCCCGCCCTTTTTATTTCAATTTCTACTTTAACCTGCTTTCTATCTTTTGTCTGAGAGCCGGGGCAAAATGCAGCTGGAAATCATTTTCAGACATTTCAAGCCAGTCTGAAGCAAGCTGGTATTCCCCGAGGATATAACATGCAGCGGCAAGATTGTATTCCAGACAAGCCTTCTTCTCCATGTTCGGAGTATCAAGCATCGACATCCATATGTCCATGGCTTTCTGCCAGCGGTAACCGTTCACATAATAATATGTGTTATACCATTCCTGTGAACCGTACAGATAGAAGAAAATCTCTTCGGCTTTCCATCCTGGAGCGAATTTTCCTCCTGAAGTCTTGCCTACCGTCCTGGCCGCATCGCCAAGATTCGATCTCAGCAAATACGAAATCCCATCCTGAGACTCTGTCCCTGACACGGAAGCTGATACCTCTGCCACGCTCGTGCCGCTGAAATGCCGGACAGTATCACGCTTGTCCATGGAATCATATACGTAGAGATCCACCGAGAAAGGGAAAGATCCTACCGCAGTCATGCTGCTGTCCGCTTCTACATGAACAGAAGTTGTACCTGCGCTGAAAGACGGGGTGTCAAATACGAAGAGGACATCTGAATCCGTCTCCACAAGCAGGTCGATCATCTGCCGTTTATCAGAATAATCTGCATCCGGCCGTCTGTCGAGACAGAACATTGTCACCAGACTGTCACCTCCGAAATAATCCGATTCAAGGGTCGAGACAAAGGCGGAAGAAAGCTCGGCCGAGAAAAGCGAATCCGCCCTGTCACCCCCGTTGACATAGACAACGGACACCGACTTGCCGACCAGATCCACACCGGAGACGGACGGACGGCTTGTCTCGACATCAAGTATATAGAAGGTCGGGCCGCATGATACGGTCATCAGTGCCATGATACAGAATAACGGCAGTATGCGGCAGAAGGTTCTGCAAAGATTCGGGTTCCGTTTCATTTCTTCAGTGTTTTTATATGGGTCCTGCAATCAGATCATACTCATCAGCACCGGTGATCCTGACCATCATGAACTTCCCGCATAAGAGTTCAGGGTCTTCCGGCCCATCGTACTTTACAAGAATCTCGCCATCCACTTCCGGACTTTCGAACTCGCTCCGGCATACCAGGCAGCCGTCAGAACAGCTGTCCACTATGACCTTGACCTCCTCGCCGATTCTGGATCTGTTGAACGAAAGAGAGATATCGCTCTGGAGAGACATCAGGCCGTCGAGACGGTTGCGTTTTGTCCTTGCCGGAACAGAGTCCTTGAAATGTTCTGCACCGAAAGTGCCTTCTTCTTCAGAATACATGAAGGCTCCAAGCCTTTCAAACCTCGCCTCTGCGACGAAGTCCAGCAGTTCGCGGTATTCGGCCGCCCCTTCCCCGGGATGTCCCACTATCATGGTCGTCCTCAGGACAAGTCCAGGCACCCTTTCCCGCATCCGTTTTATAAGGGCTCTGGTCCATGCTCCGTCCACATTCCTGTGCATGTTTGCAAGCACTTTGTCGGAAATGTGCTGAAGCGGGATGTCCATATACCTGCAGACCTTGGGATTATGCGCCATCTGATCAAGCACGTCATCAGGGAAATCTGCCGGATATGAATAATGTATCCTTATCCACTCTATACCTTCAACTTCGGAGAGCCGCTGGAGAAGCTCGGCAAGAGCCCTCTTGCGATAAAGGTCAAGGCCATAATAGGTGGTATCCTGGGCTATGATTATCAGCTCCTTCACACCTTTGGCAGCGAGAAGCCCGGCTTCCTCCACAAGTTCCTCCATAGGAACAGAACGGTGGCGTCCGCGGATGAACGGTATGGCACAGTATGAACAGCGTCTGTCACAGCCTTCCGATATCTTCAGATATGCATAATGCGACGGTGTCGTAAGATGCCTTCTTGTCCTGACGGAATTGTCAGGAGCGGCGCCAAGATATGAGAGCAGCGGCTCAGGGTCGGTAGCTCCGAACCAGGCATCCACTTCCGGTATCAGATCCGGCATTTCAGCAGAATATCTCTGTGAAAGACATCCGAAAACCACAATCCGCCCTATTTCACCATGTTTCTTCCTCTCAACGGCTTCCAGAATCGCTGCTATGGACTCTTCTTTCGCATCTCCGATAAAGCCGCAGGTATTGATCAGGAATATGTCGCAGAAACTGCACTGCACATCCTCAGGGATTATCCTGAAGATATCTTCTATCCTGGCTATGATATGCTCTGTATCTACCCTGTTCTTGGAGCAGCCCAGTGTCAGGGTCTGCAATATGGCTTTATCGGCTGGCATTGCTTACTATTGTTTATTCGGATGCTGCGTCTTCCTCTTTTTCCGTCTCGTCGAAGTCGAGTGATGCGAATTCCTTGAGGAGATTATACCAGGTCACGACTTTCTTCATATGGGAGACATGGAACCTGTCCCTGTCGTAGTCAGGGAGCACCTTGGCGAAAAAGTCCTGCAGCTCCTTGTCGGAAGATTTCGATGCGGGAGCGTTGTCCTCCCCAAGCACATCCTTCATCTTCGTGAACACTTCCTTGAGTTTCACTTCGGCCTCGTCAGTATAGATGGCGATGTCTTCAAGGGTTGTAACTTTGCTTCTGAGACCGGCACATGTCCTTCTCCCGTCAGAAAGCGATTCGATGATCACTCCGTTCCTTGTCTGGGAAAGATAACGGTACAGGCCGCTCATGCCTGCTATGGTCAAGATTTTTGTAAGATCTGTTTTCATATCAATTTTTCTCCTGTTAAATCCTCATAAATATTCTTCACTTTGTCTTCAAGTTCTTCAATCGCGCCGGTATTCATGATCACATAATCCATCGGCACATGCAAACTGCCTTCGGATATTCTGTTCAGCAGTTCCTGGCTGGCCATCCTGTTCCGTATGACGGCCACATCAACATGATCTCTTCCGGCCGCCCTTTCCATCCTGAGATCCAGAGGGGCATCGACGAGCAGAATCCTGTCAGCGATATCATGGAAATACGGTTTCTCGAGAATGATGGCAGATTCCATGACAGCCAGGGGCCCCTCCACTCCGTCCAGCCATGACAGAAAATCCTTTTTCACCTCCGGATGGACTATCCCCTCAAGTACCGAAAGCTTGTCCGGATCAGAAAAGACCGCAGATGCAAGCCTTTTCCTGTCCACTGAACCGTCTGGGGACATGAAGTCTTCATGCAATGCCCGCGAAATCCGGTTGATCATATCCCTGTCATACAAGGCCTTGGTCCTCGAATCCGAATCATAGACAGGCACACCGTATTTCCGGAAAACCGAGCACACTGCTGATTTGCCGCTTCCAATGCCTCCCGTCACGGCAAGGGTTATTTTTCCGTCAGGACGCATTCGAATATCTCCGGTATAATCTCGTAACTTATGACTCCTTCCGGGATGAAAGCCGGTTCCGGGATGCACTGCCGTGACCTGGAATTGATATAATCCTCATAATCGATGGTGAACACCGACTGGCTTACATCGGAAATGAGAGGGAAGACACATTTGTATATCACTTCAGCCCTGGACGGATAAATCATCATCTCCTTGTCCTGGGGTACATTTTCCACCTGAATGACAGTCTCGGATGTGATTTCCACATACCTGAGCACATCCATGGAATAATGCACCTCGTTTTCCGAGAGCCTCACGCCCTTTATCCGCTCGATCCTCGCCACTCCGGCTATCCCTGTCTTCAGACCCTGCAGCTTGATGTTCTCGGTGAACACCCTGTCGACATTCGCCAGATGATACGGCTCGCCGTAAATCGTGACCGAGTCAGGATCGATCTCCAGATCCCCCCTGCTCATGTACTGGGATTCAAAATCCAGAGACACCACCGGAAATACCGGAACTCTCTTGTTTGTCTCGTACGGGAACCTGAACAGCAGCGTATCCGAGAGGAAATATTCCACGGTCGCCTTTTCTCCGAATATCAGATGGGCCGCCTCGTTAAGCTGTGTCCCGGTGACATAAAACATCTCACCGCCTTTACGGGCAAGGGACTGTCTGTCGAAATGGACAGTGACAGGGGTCCGGTTCAGTGCAATCTTGGACTTTATGATATTGTAACCCGAAGTCCTGCACCTTGCCACCACTTCACACGAATTCGATGAGACTGACGCATGCCCTTCTATATTCTCGCACTCTGCCGCCACCCTTACCGTAAGGAAATCGGAATAATCGAGTGAAAGATTATGTATCAGCCAGATGCTGAAAGCCAGAAGGAGAGACAGGAAAAATACAGTCCAGTCCCTCCCGTTCCGCTTCATGGAAAGCAGCAGCTTATACAGCAGTCTTTTCATCTCCTCTGGCGGCGCCCGATGCTACTGCTGCTGCGATGCAGTCTCGCTGAAGTCCTTTACGACAGAATTCTTGTCAACGCGGAGCTTTACATTGCTGTCCACCTCAAGAAGCAAGGTCTTTTCCTTTACCTCTACAACCGTACCGTAGATGCCTCCTATAGTCACGACCTTGTCTCCTTTCTTGAGGCCGTCACGGAATTTCTGGAGCTCCTTCTGCTGCTTTCTCTGTGGCCGGATCATAAAGAACCACATCACCACAAAAATAAGGATAAGCATGATCCACATGGACCAGCTGCCTGTCTGGGTCTGCTGGCTGCCTGCTGCAGCCTGTGTCTGCAAGAATGTAATGAATTCCATTGTCTATTGATTTTGAATTTATGTATTCGGTTGTCAGTTAAGTCCCTTTCCGGATTTCACGATCTTCCCCTCGGATGAAAGACGATGTATAATCCTGTCCATAATCCCGTTCACGAATATCTTGCTTTTCGGAGTGCCGAAAAACTTGGAAATCTCCACATACTCGTTGATTGTCACCTTGACAGGGATAGTAGGGAAAGCCACGGCTTCAGCTATGCCGAGTATGATTATGCACATGTCGGTGGACACTATCCGGTCATTGTCCCAGTTCGACACCGCCTCGGAAACCATATCGTAATACTTCCCGTAATTCAGATAGGCAGCCCTGAGCAGATTCCTGGAATATGCCTTGTCGTCCTCGATTCCTTCTCCTTTCCTGGTTTCACTCAGATACAGCGGAGGAAGAGACCACCTCTCCCCTCTTCCGAGAGCCTCCACCGTCTTGCAGACGTATGTCAGCGAATAAGGAAGATCTTCGCCCCAATAGATTGACATGCTTTCGAGTATCTGCTCGAGATCTTCATTTCCGGCGAACTCGTTTTCGAATACATTGGCAAAGAACCGGCAATCCTCCTTCAGGGATGGGGTTCCGGACTGCATGTACTGGCTGTAATAGTCGCTTGAGATTATGGAATTGAACACCTTTTTCAGGAACAGGTCGTAAGGTTCCCACGAAAACTTCTTCTTGCCGTAGAGCTTCCGGAAGTCCGGATCCGAATCAAGGAGCTTCGCCAGAGCGTTGTCCGCAAATCTGGTGTCGGGATTCCTTTCCTCTTCAGTAGGATTGAACTTGTTTCTCGCCGCCTCTATCCTGTCAGAAGCAATCTTCGTAAGCGGCGATACCGCACCGAGCATGAAGAGATACAGATCGCGCGTAGCCTCACATGAGGCATCAAGCTGCGCCTCAGCCTCAGCCAAGGACGAATCCCCTTTCAATTCGCTACTATACAATGTTTTAAAGACCTTAATCCTTAAAATACGTCTGTTCAGCATATTGTCAAGTCAAATTTTATGCAAAGATAATCTCATTTTCAGAAAAATCCCTATCTTTGTAAAGTTTTACTAAAAAATATTGCAATGTATAGCGAGGATTATGACGATGCCAATGCTCAGGAGCGTTCAGGAGAAGATATCTATTCGAAACAGGTAAGGGCAGGTAAACGCACCTATTTCTTTGACGTGAAGGCTACAAGAGGTAATGACTACTATCTTACAATAACTGAAAGCAAAAGAAGAATAGAAAAAGACGGTCGTTTTTCGTACGACAAGCACAAGATCTTCCTGTACAAGGAAGATTTCGAGAAATTCGTATCAAGCCTGCAGGAAATGGTCGACTACATAAAGGCGAACTGCCCTGTCCAGGAGACACCGGAAAATGCCAGGAGAGAAGACGAAGGGCAATATTCTTCCAATATCAGTTTCGAAGAGCTTTGATGGAAATCCGGTACAGAGTGATTTCCTTGCAGAATAATGGGACTGTGTCAAAATGATGAATTTTGCCGCAGTCCCTTTCGGTGTGTAAGAACAGGGTCGCTGCAGCGATCCGGGATTAAGGGAAAGGGATTCGGGGAAATCCTTGACTACGGTCCGACAAATTCCTTAATCCTGTGCTACATAAACTCGTCGGACCGGCTTTTGATATTATGAAGGACCTAGGATTCATCCGGGTGGCGGCTGCTGTTCCTGCGACAAGGGTTGCAGACCCGGTAAGCAACGTGAAGGAAATATGCAGGATGACTGCAGAGGCAGAAAAGGCCGAGGCGTCCATAGTACTGTTCCCGGAACTGGCCGTGACCGGCTACACTTGCGGAGACCTTTTCGGGCAGCAGCTGCTCATAGACTCGGCAGAAGCAGGCATAAGGGAAATAATCGGATTCACCAGAGGGAAATCCGTGACAGTGGTTGTCGGAACACCGGTCCGGTTCAGAGGCAGGCTGTACAACTGCGCCGTCGTGATAAGGAACGGCAACATCAAGGGGATAGTACCGAAAATATGGCTTCCGGACTACAATGAATTCTATGAAGGACGCTGGTTCAGTTCCGGGCGGGATTTCCTGTCGCCGCATGCCAGCATCACAGGACGGATGCTGGCAAACGGGAAGGACACGGTCCGTGAAGGCTGGTGCGCGGAAACAAGGTATGCCGGATTCCGTTGCAACATATCACCGAACCTGATTTTCGGACTGGGAAAGACATTCTTCGGCATAGAGATATGCGAAGACATGTGGTCACCGATACCGCCTTCATCATATCTTGCTCTTGCCGGTGCCCAGCTGATACTCAATCCGTCCGCCAGCAATGACATCCTCTCCAAACATTCATACAGGAAATCACTCGTCTGCCAGCAGTCCGCCAGGAATGTCTGCGGTTATGTGTATTGCTCGTCAGGGGCGGGGGAATCCACTCAGGACCTTGTCTTCGGAGGGGCAGCCATGGTTTTCGAAAACGGAAGCATGCTTGCTGAAAACGAGAGATTCCTTGCGGAGTCATCCATGACAATTGCAGATATCGACATAGAAAGGCTTGATACGTCAAGACAGAAATTGAATTCCTTCGCAGCGGTCAGCCCTGACGGGACCCCCTCGGCCTCATACGACAGGCTCTATTCCAGAGTGGATCTCGGGAAACCTGTCGAGACTGATTTCCAGGCCATGCTTTTCCGCCATGTCGATGCCATGCCTTTCGTCCCATCTGGCAACCCTGAAGAAACAGACAGCAGATGCATGGAAATAATGTCCATACAGACAGCAGGACTGGCTTCCAGATTAAGGCATATAGACTGCAGGACAGCGGTACTCGGCATCTCCGGAGGGCTCGACAGTACGCTTGCGCTGCTTGTGACAGTGCTTGCCTTCGACAGGCTCGGATGGGACAGGAAAAGGATCACGGGAGTCACGATGCCGGGTTACGGCACTACCGACAGGACATACGGCAACGCCGTTGACCTGATGGACGCACTCGGGATCACCAGACGCGAGATATCCATAGCAGCCGCATGCGACAGGCATTTCGAGGACATTGGACACGACAAGAACATTCATGACGTGACTTACGAGAATGCACAGGCCAGGGAAAGGACCCAGATATTGATGGACATAGCGAACCAGAGCGGAGGAATAGTCGTGGGCACCGGCGACCTTTCGGAACTTGCCCTGGGATGGGCTACATACAACGGTGACCACATGTCCATGTACGGGGTCAATGCCAGCATCCCAAAGACCCTTGTCAGGCATCTGGTCAGATGGGCTGCCGAAAACCGGTTCGGCACAGGCACAGCCGCCGGGGACGGCAGGACTGTCCATGCGATACTCCTCGATATAATCGACACGCCTATAAGCCCCGAGCTGTTGCCTGCAGGACAGGACGGGAAGATCAGCCAGAAAACAGAAGACATTGTAGGCCCGTACGAACTTCACGACTTCTTCCTGTATCATTTCTTCCGTTCGGGATATGCCCCGGAGAAGATATTGTTCCTGGCCGGAAAAGCATTCTGCGGCAGATATGATGCCGAGACGATAAAGAAATGGCTGAAGACCTTCATAAGAAGATTCTTCAGCCAGCAGTTCAAGCGTTCCTGCCTGCCGGACGGTCCGAAAGTCGGAAGTGTCTCGCTTTCTCCTCGGGGGGACTGGCGGATGCCGTCCGATGCAAAACCGGATATCTTCCTTTCCGGTCTGGATTGAGCAGACAGCCCTATAGCGACTCTATAAGTTTTATGAACAGGACAGACATCCTGTCGGCTGCAACATCCGCTGCGGCCACGACATCATCACCGTTGTTCTCATAATCATCGGCATAGTCATCGTGAGCCTCATTCGTTATCACCGACATCCCGAAAACAGGTATTGATGAATGTCTGGCCGCTATGACTTCAGGTATAGTGGACATCCCAACGGCATCTGCACCTATCAGCCTGAAATACTTGTACTCCGACGGAGTCTCGTATGAAGGCCCCGTTCCGGCGAGATAGACACCTTTCTTCACTTGTATGCCGCAGTCGGATGCTATCTTCTCGGCCTTTGCAATCAGTGCAGGGTCATACGGCCTTGTCATGTCAGGGAAACGTGGTCCGAATTCCGCAATGTTCTGCCCGATGAGCGGATTCGGCAGCAGGTTGATGTGGTCTCTGATAATCATCATGTCCCCGATCCTGAAATCGAAGTTCACTCCGCCGGCTGCATTGGACACGAAAAGCCATTTTATGCCGAGTTTCTTCATCACGCGCACCGGAAGGATGACAAGTTCCATCGGGTAGCCTTCATAAAAATGAAAGCGTCCTTGCATCGCAATCACTGTCTTCCCGCCAAGCGTACCGACGATGAAATTGCCCTTATGCCCTATCGCAGTGGAAACCGGAAAACCCGGAATATCCTTGTACGGGATTACGAGAGGGTCGGATATGGTGTCGGCAAGCTTTCCCAGGCCGCTGCCCAGTATTATGCCGGCTACCGGCTGCAGCCGCCCTGTTCTGGCTCTGATAAATTCCACAGCCTTGTTTATCCTTTCTGTTCTTGGATCTGAATTGTTCTCCATGTCTATCTGATTCTTTTGAGTATTTTCCTGGCTTCGGCAAATATTTCCCGTTCGTCTTCCGTTCTTCTGCCCCTCATCACGAACTTCCCGTCGCAGATCACCGAATCTACGCAGTCGCTGTGGGCCGAGTAGACGAGATTGGCAAGGAACGGAGCATTGGACAGGAAGAAACTGCTGTCCGTATCGATGATTATCATGTCGGCAAGACATCCCGGTGCAATACGTCCGGAATCGAGTCCGAGAGCGGCGGCGGCGTTTGAAGTAGCCATGGCAAGCAATTCGTCGAGCGGCATGGCAGCAGGATTGTTCCTCCAGGCCTTCTGGACTATGGCCGATGTCTTCATGGCCTCAAGGAGATCAAGGTTGTTTGAAGAGGCACAGCCGTCTGTCCCGAGACACAGGTTTATGCCGGCATCCCTCATTTCATCATAAAGGAAACGGTATCCCGATGCCAGCTTGAGGTTTGAATTGATATTATGCACACAGGTGACCTTGCGTGCCGCCAGTATGGCGATATCCTCTTCATCCAGCCACAACGTATGGGCGGCGATTACATCCGGCCCCAGGATTCCCAGACTGTCGAGATATTTCACCGGACTCATCCCATGGGCTCTGACGCAATCCTCGACCTCCTTCCGGGTCTCGCTGACATGAATATTGATCTTAAGCCCGCGGTCTCTCGCAAAATCGGCAGCCCACTGCATCTGCTCCCTGCTGACCGAGTATACCGAGTGGATAGCGACAGAAAAGTCCATGGTGGAAGGCCAGTCCAGGGACTCTTCATATATTTTCCGGCATTCCTCCTGCTGGGCCAGTCTTCTGGACTTGTCGTGATGATCCAGATGGACGTATGAAAGGACAGCCCTCATCCCCATCTCGGCGACAGCCTTCACTGCTGCAGACGGATACCAGTACTGGTCAAGGAAAGCCACTGTTCCGGTCTTCAGCATTTCAATGCATGCCACCTTTGTCGCCCAGTATATGTACTCCGGGTCAATCTTCTCTTCCTCGACCCATATCCTGTCGATCCAGTCGGCAAAACATATGTCCTCTCCCACTCCCCTGAGCAATGTCATGGCTGCATGGGTATGCATGTTGACCAGCCCGGGAAGCACGGTCTTCCCTGCACAGTCCACCGCTTCGTTACCGGAGACCTGCACATGCTTTCCGCCTTCACCCGCAGGATAAATTCCGGAAACAAGGTTGTCTTTGATATGTATATCGCACTTGCGGTCGTCCAAGACTATATTTTCCAGAAGGAGATTTCCCATATTCCGCCGATATTTTTCCGCTAATATAAGAAGTTGTTTCCAGATGCCGTTTAAAATTTTCCAAAATTCTTTTATGCCTCCCGACAATGATGGTTTTACAGCAATTTTTTGTAAATTTGGCGCGTTTAAAATTTAAAATCCACAGAAATGGCATTCAAAGGGACTATAGAAATAGACATACAGAGATGCAAAGGCTGCTCGGTCTGTATCGGGAATTGCCCGAACAAATGCATCCGGCTGGCAAAAGCCGTGAACAGCAAAGGCTACAGATACGCTGAACTGGCGAATGACAGCTGTGTGGGCTGTGCAAGCTGCGCGATGGTATGTCCTGATTCGGTGATTACGGTTTACAGGGTAAAAATATGAGAGATATGACAGAGAAGATATTGATGAAAGGTAACGAGGCGATAGCCATATCGGCTATACGCAACGGAGTGGACGGCTATTTCGGCTACCCGATAACCCCCCAGTCGGAGGTAATGGAGACTCTCATGAAGGAAAAGCCGTGGGAGACTACGGGCATGGTGGTACTGCAGGCGGAAAGCGAACTGTCCTCGATAAATATGGTTTATGGAGGTGCAAGCTGCGGGAAAAAGGTGATGACATCATCCAGCAGCCCAGGAATCAGCCTCATGTGCGAAGGGATCAGCTATATGGCCGGAGCAGAACTGCCGTGCGTGATTGTGGACGTGATGCGGGGAGGTCCGGGACTCGGGACGATCCAGCCGAGCCAGAGCGACTACAGCCAGTCGGTCAAGGGCGGCGGACATGGAGACTACCACTGCATAGTCATAGCACCTGCATCGCCTCAGGACATGTATGACTACGTAGACTGGGGATTCGAGCTTGCATTCAAATACAGGAATCCTGTGATAATACTTGCAGACGGCATTATCGGCCAGCTCATGGAGAAGGTGGAACTTCATCCCGTGAAGCCGAGGCGCACGGCTGAGGAAATACTCAGGGACGCGCCATGGGCCACTACAGGAAAACCGGCATCGAGACAGAGAAACATCATAACGTCGCTCTCGCTTGATGCAAACACGCAGGAGGAATTCAACAGGAAGCTGCTCGCAAAATACGAAACCATCAAGGAGAATGAAGTGAAATTCTGCGAATACCATACCGAGGATGCCGAATACCTGTTTGTAGCTTTCGGATGCTCTTCAAGGATATGCGAAGCCGCCACGGACATATTGAGGGAAGAAGGCATAAAGGCAGGGCTTCTGAGGCCGGTCACCCTCTATCCGTTCCCCGAGAAGAAGATTGCCGGACTTGCCGGACAGGTAAAGAGCATGATGAGCATAGAGCTGAATCTCGGACAGATGGTCGAGGATGTACGTCTCGCCGTCAACGGACGCTGCCCTGTAGGTTTCTACGGAAGGCAGGGCGGGAATATCTACACTCCCGAGGAAATCGTAGATGAGTTCAAGAAGTTCAACAATCTTAAATAGACGGACATGGACATCATATCAGATATAAAGAAGCCGGAAAATATGGTCTACGGAAGACCGGCCCTGCTGACGGACAATGTAATGCATTACTGCCCGGGGTGTTCGCACGGGACCGTACACAAAATCGTCGCTGAAGTGATCGAGGAGATGGGTATACAGGACAGGACGATAGGCATAAGCCCGGTAGGCTGTTCCGTATTTGCATACAACTACATAGACATAGACTGGCAGGAAGCCGCACACGGCCGCGCACCGGCTCTGGCTACCGCAACGAAAAGACTCTGCCCTGACAAATATGTGTTTACTTATCAGGGAGACGGAGATCTTGCCTCGATAGGTACTGCGGAAATCATCCACGCCTGCAGCAGAGGAGAAAACATCGTGGTGATATTCATAAACAACGGCATATACGGTATGACCGGAGGACAGATGGCGCCGACCACACTTCTCGGCATGAAAACCTCCACCACTCCGTATGGAAGGGATCCTAAACTGAACGGATTTCCGCTGAAGATCACCGAGATGCTCGCAGCCTTGGACGGCACGGCCTTCATCACAAGGCAGTCGGTCCATACTGCAGCAGCTGTCCGCAAGACCAAGAATGCCATCAGGAAAGGATTCGAATACAGCATGAAGGATGTCGGGCTGTCGTTCATCGAGGTGGTGTCGACGTGCAATTCAGGGTGGAAGCTGTCTCCTGTGGAGGCCAATGCATGGATGGTCGAGCATATGTTCGTCAAGTATCCTCTCGGCGACATAAAAGACGTCCTGAAATAGAAGTCAAGGAAGACGGTCGAGGAAGACGAGCGACGAACTCCGGAGTTTACTCCTGTAAATGAGGATGTGAGGATGCGATGTCTGACGACGGGATCGCGAAAAAGAAACAGAATAATTTGAATAAACGGACCGGACATCGGTTTTTTGATTTATTTTGCGTGAGGTCGAGGAAGACGAGCGACGAACTCCGGAGTTTACTCCCGTAAATGAGGATGTGAGGATGCAATGTCTGACGACGGGATCGCGAAAAAGAAACAAAAAAAATATGAAGGAAGAAATAATAATAGCAGGCTTCGGCGGCCAAGGCGTCCTCTCCATGGGAAAAATCCTGGCCTACTCCGCCATAATGCAGGATCTGGAAGTGACATGGATGCCGTCATACGGACCGGAAATGAGAGGAGGCACGGCAAATGTATGTGTCATCATCAGCGACAAGAAGATAAGTTCGCCTATAATAACCAGGTATGATACGGCGATAATATTGAACCAGCAGTCACTGGACAAATTCGAGAAAAGCATAAAGCCTGGAGGATTGCTCATATATGACCCGAGCGGAATCACAAGGGCTCCGGAGAGAACGGATATAAAGATATATTCGATAGATGCGATAGAAGTAGCCGCGTCCATCGGCAATGCAAAAGTGTACAATATGGCGGTATTGGGAGCCTATCTGAAAGCCAGGCCTTTCCTTGAAATGAAGAATGTAGTTAAGGGACTTGAAAAGTCCATACCTGCCAGATATGCCGATGTCATACCGAAAAACAGGGAAGCCATAGAGAAAGGTATGGAGCAGGCCAAATTGGTTTTGGAATAAGGAGAAGCTATTGCTTTTGTCGTGAAGATTCGTTATCTTCGCCACGTATTTTGCTTAAAAGTCCTTGCGATGCATAATGAGCTGAGAAATGACATTGCCGCTCTCATTTCATTGTATGAGAAGACAAAAAGAGAGTATGATGACATTTCAGTAAAGCTCCGGCAAAGCGAAGAAAAGACAGCGGAATACAGGAAGCAGATTATTGAGTTGGAACGACAGATAGATAATTTGAAGCTCAAGAACGCCTTTCTGTCCCCGTCGGGAGACGAGGATGCGAAAGAGAAGATCGACCGGCTGATAAGGGAGATAGATAAATGTATAGCATTGATCGAGGGGTGAAATGGGACAGAAAATCACTATAAGGATACTTGGCAGGCCATCCCCTCTTGAGGCTGAAAGTCCTGAGGAAGAAAGGAGCATGAGAGATGCTGCTGAAAAGGTGGATGGGAAATACTACGGTTACCGCAGGAAATTCCCGGAAAAAAGTTCGGAAGAACTCCTTTCCTTTGTAGCCTTCAATGCATTTCTGGAGATTGACCGGCTGGAAAAGGAGATTGACAGGATGAGAAATGAGGAAAAGGATCTTCAGGCGTCATTGAGAAGTTATCTGGACAATATTGGAAAAATATAGCCGTCAGTTACTTATTTGCTGAAATCTACAATTGTACGAGGTAACCGAGTACACTCGAATGGGGATGATGGACCTAGGTGACCCTGATGGGGATTCCGCTTGCGGGACGGAGGATATCAGAACCAGTTTTCGGAACTCAAATCTTATTTTTATAGGATTTTCTGAAATTTTGGCTGGCGGCTTTTTTTAAGATTCCGACAGACCGGCTTCCGCAAGCTGGTCTGTTTTTTTTGTAAAACATTAACACTATATACATTACAGTTATGGAAATTTTATTTTACATATTGGCGGCAGCGGCAGGAGCTTTGGCAGGATTAGGAATTTACATACCTGTCCGCAGGATGATTCTCAAGGGACAGAAGGAGGAAATCATACGGAATGCAGAAATCGAAGCCGAAAACATAAAGAAAGAGAAGATTTTCCAGGCCAAGGAGAAATTCCTCCAGCTGAAGACCGAACACGAGCAATACATCAACGAAAAGACGAAACAGCTTCAGGACAACGAGGCCAGACTCAGACAGAAGGAGAACAGCATCAACCAGCAGAACTCTGAACTCGGCAGAAAGCAGAAGGAAGCCGACGCCATAAGGGAGAACCTGAAGGCACAGGTCGAGATTGCAAACAGGAAATCAGAAGAATACGACAAACTCAAGGCCGAGGCCATAAGGCAGATAGAGAACATAGCCGGGATGACAGCAAACGAGGCTAAGAACCAGCTCATGGAAAACATGAAGGCTGAAGCCAGAAGTGAGGCGCAGTCCTACATCAATGATGTGATCGATGATGCCAGAATGAATGCGAATAAAGAAGCCAAGAGGATTGTAATCAACACAATACAAAGGACAGCGACAGAAACCGCAATCGAGAATGCAGTCACGGTCTTCAACATCGAAAGCGATGAAATCAAAGGCCGGATCATCGGACGTGAAGGAAGGAACATCAGGGCTCTGGAAGCTGCTACCGGAGTGGAGATAGTGGTGGATGATACACCGGAGGCCATACTTCTTTCAGCATTCGACCCTGTAAGACGCGAAGTGGCAAGACTTGCGCTTCACCAGCTTGTAGTGGACGGACGTATCCATCCGGCACGCATCGAAGAGGTCGTAGCCAAGGTACAGAAACAGCTTGAAGAGGAAATAATGGAGACCGGAAAGAGGACCTGCATCGACCTCGGGATACACGGGCTGAACATAGAACTCGTGAAACTGATAGGAAGGATGAAATACCGTTCGTCTTACGGACAGAACTTGCTCCAGCACTCGCGCGAAGTGGCGAACATCTGCGCCACGATGGCATCTGAGCTTGGCCTGAATCCAAAGATAGCCAAAAGGGCAGGTCTGCTGCATGATATCGGCAAGGTGTCAGATGAAGATCCCGAGCTTCCGCATGCAATCCTCGGCATGAAACTGGCCGAAAAATACAAGGAGAAGCCGGAAGTATGCAACGCCATCGGAGCTCACCACGAAGAAATAGAGATGACATCCATCATTTCACCGCTTGTGATGGTAGGAGATGCCATCTCAGGAGCCCGTCCAGGGGCAAGGAGGGAAGTCATCGAATCCTACATAAAGAGACTCAAGGAGATGGAAGGCATCGCCCAGTCATATAAAGGAGTAACCAAGAGCTATGCAATACAGGCAGGCAGGGAACTCAGGGTGATAGTCGGGGCAGACCAGGTAAGCGACCAGGAAGCCGAGACGCTGTCCGGGGAAATCGCAAAGAAGATCCAGGAAGAAATGGTATATCCGGGACAGGTCAAGATCACGGTCATCCGCGAGACAAGGTCTGTGGCATTCGCAAAATAAGCGTCAGACCAGCTTCCTGACCAACATTGTAAGTATTCAGCTATGAATATATTCCAGAGATCAGCAAGCATTCTTGCTGCAGTTTTTGTCCCTCTCTGTCTTTCCGGCCAGATGACCGGAGCTCCAGACAAGACTGTGGACTGGTCGGTGGCTCAGAAGAGCGACAACGGGAAGACTTCCATAGTGTTCACCGGCAAGATAGCGGAAGGATGGCATACATACGGTGTGGACAGCGAACTGTACCCTACCGCAGTGGAGTTCTCTGAACTCTCGGGATGCTCGGTTGCAAAAGGGCTGTATCCGGTCTCTCCGTCCACTGACTATGAAGGTATCCCTGTATATTTCGGGGAAGCCGTATTCGCCGTAGACCTTGACATCGAATCACCGGATGCCAGAGTAGCAGGAGAACTCACCTGGATGGGATGCACCGACGATGTCTGCGCCGCGCCTGAATACTTCAGCTTCAACATGCCACTGACCGGGAGCGCGGATCAAAACGGGCTCACCGGGAGCAGAAGCATCACAGGAGCAGCTGGAGGGAAAGAGGGGTTCAGCTGGTCGCTCATAATCGAGGCGATACTTTGGGGCTTTGCAGCCTTGTTGACCCCGTGCGTATTCCCAATGGTGCCGATGACTGTATCATTCTTCATGAAAGGTTCATCCTCCCCTGCTGCAGGGCGGTTCAAGGCAGCCATGTACGGACTTTTCATTGTGCTGCTGTACACAGTGCCGATCTCGCTGATAATCCTGATAACGAGGATTGTAGGCGGAAACGCCGTAACTGCCGACATTTTCAACTGGCTGGCAACCCACTGGCTTCCGAATATCATATTCTTCATAGTATTCATGATATTCGCAGCATCATTCTTCGGTGCCTTCGAAATCACCCTTCCGTCATCGCTCGTAAACAAGTCCGACAAGAAAGCAGACAAGGGAGGACTGGCCGGGATATTCTTCATGGCCCTCACCCTGGTGCTGGTGTCATTTTCATGTACGGGACCTATCGTAGGCACAGTGCTCATAAAATCCACTGAAGGGGAATTCTGGACACCGATGGTCACCATGCTGGCGTTCTCTTTGGCTTTTGCCCTGCCTTTCACCGTACTGGCGCTCTTCCCTTCCCTGCTCACGAAACTGAAAAGCGGAAGCTGGATGAATACCATCAAAGTCGTACTCGGATTCATCGAAGTGGCCCTCGGATTCAAGTTTCTCAGTGTGGCGGACCAGACATATCACTGGGGGCTGCTTGACAGGGAAGTATATCTGGCAATATGGATAGTGACGTTCTCGCTGCTCGGACTGTATCTTCTGGGCAAGATCAGATTTGCCAACGACCAGCCTTGCGAGCATCTGACGGTAAAAAGACTCGCTGCATCCATCGCCGTATTCTCTTTCGTCGTATACATGATCCCGGGGATGTTCGGTGCACCGCTGAAAGCCTTGTCCGGCTATCTGCCGCCTATAACTACGCAGGATTTCATACTCGGAGGGAATACAGCACCGGCCGGTGCGGTCCCTGCTGCAGGAACGGGGGAAAAATATGATCTGCATCTTCCGCTCGGTCTGTCGGGATATTTCGATCTTGAAGAAGGACTCGCAGCAGCAGAAAAGTCCGGCAAACCTGTCTTTGTGGATATTACAGGACATGGCTGTGTAAACTGCAGGGAAATGGAGTCACGGGTCTGGAGCGATCCGGCTGTGCTGGATATACTGCGCAATGACTATATAATCGTAGCCTTGTACACAGACGACAAAACCAGACTTGCAGAAGAGGACTGGGTGACGACGGAAAACGGAGATGTGCTCAAACATATGGGACGAGCCAATTCGTATATAGTCCGGACGCGCTTCGGTGTAAATGCCCAGCCAAACTATGTCCTGCTGTCCTCCGACGGTGAGCTTCTGGCTCCGGTAAGGGGCTATGACCTGAGCATTCAGGGATTCGTGGATTTCCTGCAGGCGGGTCTTGACAAAGCGGCAGAAAAGTCAGGCAAGCGCAGTAATTGAAAGTCCCGGCATGTTTTATCTTCTGCTTACCTTGCTGGCCGGGAGTGCAGCCGGCCTTCTCATGAGAAAGGCCGGGATATTGTCCTTCACCGGAAAGGCCATATCCGCAACTGTTCTCATAATGCTTTTCCTGCTCGGGGTTGAGACAGGAGCCGATGAAAACATCCTTTCCAACCTGCACTCCCTGGGTACGCAGGCCCTCATACTTGCAATAGCAGGAATACTCGGGAGCGCAACAGCCGCAGGAATCCTGTACAGGGTCTTATCCGGGAAAAGAGACAAGACTGACGCATGAAGGGAACTCTGTCTACATTGGGAGTGTTTGTATTGGGCTGCATTGCCGGCTGGTCTGGCCTTGTCGATCTGGACCGTCTGGGGAAAGCAGGTGAAAACGCGTCAATGATTGTCCTGCTCATCCTGATGTTCCTTGTAGGCATAAGTATGGGACATAATCCTGATCTGAAGAAAATACTTAAAGGCATCAGACCTGGCATTGTGCTCCTGCCGCTCGTCTCGATCTTCGGTACACTCCTGTTCTCCGCCCTCGCCAGCCTGCTGATTCCGGCAAGGGACATGACGGACTGTCTTGCCATAGGAAGCGGAATGGGATACTATTCCCTGTCATCAGTGCTTATCGCCAGATTCAAGGAAGTCTCGGTCGGAGCACAACTTGCAGCGGAACTCGGAACCGTGGCGTTGCTTACAAACATCTTCCGGGAGATATTCACACTGATAGGGACTCCCCTGCTCGGCAGATGGTTCGGGCCATTCGCACCGGTCGCTTCGGCCGGAGCTACAGCATTCGATGTATGCATGCCGGTGATAATCAGGTATGGAGGCGACAGGATACTTCCTTATGCCATCGTGAGCGGAGTACTGACAGACTTCAGCGTACCGTTCCTCGTATCCTTCTTCTGTTCATTCTGAGACCGCTTCTGAAACCGTCTTCTGAGACCGCTGCCGACAAGATTTTGGATTAACGGATAACTTTGCTAAATTTGCACCGCCTTCAGGCCGGGTGTGCTTGGTAACCACCCGTTATAATCAAAACAAGGATTTATGGAACAGAACTTCAACGGCAGGCACTCCGTGTCTGTATCTTTCATGCTGATGGCAATCATATTCAATGTCTGCCTGATAGCATCCAATCTTTTCGAGACCAAGCTTTTCATGGTCGGGCCGATAGCTCTGACAGGAGGGGTGATCATTTTCCCGGTCTCATACATCATCAACGACTGTCTCGTGGAAGTCTACGGCTACAGGAAAGCCCGGCTGGTGATCTGGACAGGCTTCCTGATGAATTTCTTCGTCGTGGCCATGGCCCAGATAGTCCGGGTACTTCCTGCTGCCCCGTTCTGGGATGGCGGGCCGCACTTCGATTATGTATTTGCCATGGCACCGAGAGTCACCGTGGCGTCCATGCTTGCTTTCCTTTGCGGCTCCACTGTCAATGCCTGGATAATGAGCAAAATGAAAGTGGCCTCCCAAGGCAGGCGGTTCTCCGTCAGGGCGATAGTCTCGTCTCTTGGCGGAGAGACTGTCGACTCTCTGATCTTCTTCCCTATTGCATTCTGGGGACTCGGTGCGGTGGAGATGCTGAGCCTGATGGGAACACAGGTGATTCTGAAGACCATGTACGAGGTGATTATCCTTCCTGTGACTTCTCTGGTGGTAAGAAAACTGAAGAAATTCGAAAGGCTGGACACCTTCGATGAAAGCATATCATATAATCCGTTCAGGATTTTCGACATTTAACAACACTGCAATGAAAAAAGACAAGGCTCTTGTCGTGTTCAGCGGAGGCCAGGATTCCACTACCTGCCTGTTCTGGGCACTCGAGCACTTCAAGGAAGTGCATACAATCACGTTCACATACGGGCAGAGACACAGCAATGAAGTAGATGCAGCCAGAAAGATAGCGTCAGACGCCGGAGTGGATTTCCATCCCGTGGACATCACACAGATAGCATCCATCGGGAAAAACTCATTGACCGACAGCAGCATGGAGATGGACAAGGAAAAGCCTGCCGGTTCGGTTCCGAATACTTTCGTGCCGGGACGCAATCTGTTCTTCCTCAGCATAGCGGCTGTATATGCACGTGAGTCAGGGATTTACGACATAGTTACCGGTGTGTCTCAGACGGACTTCAGCGGATATCCCGACTGCCGGGACACCTTCATCAGATCCATGAATGTCAGCCTTAATCTGGCCATGGACAGCCAGTTTGTCATTCACACGCCTCTCATGTGGCTGGACAAGGCGCAGACATGGGCGCTCGCTGACAGACTCGGGGTCTTCGAGCTGGTCAGGAACGAGACAATCACTTGCTATAACGGCGTCAGCGGTAACGGTTGCGGACATTGTCCGGCATGCCGTCTCAGAAATGAAGGATTGAGGAAATGTCTTGAAAACAAGGGAAAATGAACATGAACAGGGAAAACGACAATCTGCAGGCATTGGGAAGAAAGACAGTCTACAGGGACAATTATGCTCCGGAAGTACTGGAGACCTTCGAGAACAGGCATAAGGAGAACGACTACTGGGTGAAATTCCATTGTCCGGAATTTACGAGCCTCTGTCCCATAACAGGGCAGCCCGATTTCGCCGAGATCATCATCAGCTACATACCCGACGTGAAGATGGTGGAGAGCAAGAGCCTGAAGCTCTATCTGTTCAGTTTCCGCAATCACGGCGATTTCCACGAAGACTGCGTGAATACCATCATGAAGGACCTTATCCGTCTGATGGATCCTAAATACATTGAAATCAAGGGATTATTCACTCCGCGCGGAGGCATATCCATACATCCTTACGCGAACTACGGCCGCCCGGGGACGAAATATGAGTCTCTGGCGGAAAGACGCCTCGAAGCACAGGAATGAATCTTCGGAATGCATGACTGGAAAATTTTGCGGACTTCGCGGATTTTTCATAAATTAGACATTTCAAAACCATATAGATTTATGAGAATTCCAACCTGCAGACTTACAATGACGGCCGTTATCTTCGCCTTGATATCCATGACATGTGCCCATGACGCATCAGCCGCGAAAGACACTCTGATCGTGACCGGCTCCTTCAGATACGAAGGGGAATATCCTGTAGGGAAAGGAGTCCTGTACTCTTATGAAAACGGCCTTTTCATCGGGGAATTCAGGGACTGCATACCGGAAGGGAACGGCATCCACTATCTTCCTGACGGAAGTATCTACTCCGGCCGCCTGTCGGAAGGCCGTCATGACGGATACGGGCGTTTTTTCTCTGATTCCGGCAAGATTCTCTCCGGGGAGTTCAAGGATGACTATGCCAACGGCCTTGATACACTGTGGTATCCGGACGGTTCCGTTTATATAGGGAAATGCAGGGACGGAAGACCCGTCAGTGCGGAATCATCGGAATACGGCAGAATGTTCAGCAGCACGCATGCCCCGTCAGGCATTGTTTCGGCAAAACCGGTATTCTCCGGACCGGAACTCACCGGCAGACAGCAGAAATTCCTCGACGATGTCCACAGGCAGTACAGGAAACTGACAAAGAACGACAGGCCGCCAAGATTCCGCGGACAGGATGCAAACGAATTCTCCAAATGGGTCTCTTCACAGCTTATGAAGGAACCCCGTGGAAAAGAAGGCAAGGAAACCATGATTGTCATCGTGGATTTCTGCATAGACACGGACGGAAGCATATGCTCTGTTGAAATACTGGAATCTCCGGACAAAACCCTTTCCGACAAAGTCTCCCGCATCGTCAAATCCTCTCCGGCATGGTCGCCCGGCATCCGCAAAGGCAAGAAGGTGCGTTACACCTACACCATGCCGGTAGTATTCGTAAGATAATGCACATACTTCCACGGCAGGTCCTGAAATCGGATAAATATGCTTATATTAGCGTCCGATTATCTGAGGCGGACGGCTCAAAAGTTCCGGGTCCCCTCTCTTAAAGAATAACGCTCATGAAATATATGCCATTGAATTTCGCCGTTGTCCTTTCCGTACTTGTGACTTGTCTCTTGCCGGGACAGACAGCAACAGCTTCGGAAACTGCAAGTCAGGTCATGTCCCGGACAACCGGCATTTCACCTGGAAGACAATGGGAAGATGTCAGAAACGCCCTTCCGAAGTATGTACAGGAGGAAATAGCCACATATAGGGACATTGTCCTCACGGACGAAGAAAAGGAATATCTTGCATTCCTGTACGGGGCCATGCCGCTTCCGGACATGACAGGATACTCTTTCGGTTACTGGCTTGCCAATGTGAGAAAAGCCATGGAAGTCCGCAGGAACGCTGCATGGGATATTCCGGAAAGGGAATTCCGGCATTTCGTTCTTCCCGTCAGAGTGAACAATGAGGCTCTCGATGACTTCAGGACCCTTTATGCAGATGAGCTTTGCACCAGAGTGAAAGGAATGCCTCTGGCAGAAGCTGCACTCGAAATAAACCACTGGTGCCATGAGATGGCCACATACGCGCCTTCGGATGCCAGGACATTGCCGCCGACAGGGACAATTGCCGCAGGCCTGGGCAGATGCGGTGAGGAGTCGGTACTCGCTGTTGCTGCCTTGCGTGCAGCCGGCATACCTGCAAGGCAGGTCTATACTCCACGCTGGGCCCATACCGATGACAATCACGCATGGGTCGAAGTCTTTGTGGACGGAAGATGGCATTTCATGGGAGCCTGCGAACCTGAGCCGGTACTGGACCTCGCCTGGTTCAATGCCCCTGTCTCAAGGGCAATGCTGCTCCATACACTTGCGTTCGGAGACTACAAAGGGCCGGAAGATGTCATCAGGAAAACCCATTCATTCACGGAAATCAATGTAATACGCAGCTATATCCCGACAAGGCGCACCAATGTGAAGGTCCTTGACATGTCCGGTGCTCCAGTCAAAGGCGCTGCAGTAGAGTTCAAGATCTACAATTATGCTGAATTCTACACCGTAGCAAAGAGCATTACAGGTGCCGACGGTATGGCTGGACTGGATACAGGCCTCGGAGACATACTGGTATGGGCATATGATGACGGGAAATTCGGGATTGCCAAAGCATCCGGAGAAATGACTGAGGTCGTCCTCGACCATACTGTCGGAGAGGCAGCCGGAATCGACCTGGAAATCGTTCCTCCAGTCGAGAATCCAATCCCGTCCACTGCCACCGCTGAAGAAATCAGGACGAACACTCTGCGGCTCGCATACGAGGATTCGGTGAGGGCTGCACGGCCGAAAGGGAACGCGGCAGTTCTGGATGCTTTCAGGAAAGTCCATCCCGGAGAAAATGCCGAAGCTCTGCTTGCGTCCCTTTCTATCAAGGATATGGGGGATGTAAGACCAGATGTGCTTGAAGATGCCATAGCACATTGCGGTGAGGAATTCATCCGGTACAGAGACTGTCCCCGCATTTCCTATGAACCTCTGCTTCCGTATTTCAAGGAAATAGGTACCGGACTTGCCGCAGACACCCCGGAGGAAATCATTGACTGGGTCCGCGCCAACATAGAAGTCGACGACACTCTGAATCCGCAGATGATTTACATACCGCCTGTAACAGTATGGCGCTCCAGGATATCGGACACCCGCTCAAGGGAAATATTCTTTGTCGCAGCATGCCGCAGCAAAGGGATTGAAGCCAGAATAGATGAAGTTACCGGCAAGACGCAATACCGGGACGGTGAATCATGGATGGATGTCGGATGGGATGAAAGGAGTCCCGAAACGGCTTCGACCGGCTACGTACAAGCTTCGTATTCTCCTGTCTCATGGCTAAGCAATCCGCTGTACTACAGACATTTCACATTATCGAAAATTGAAGACGGAAGTGCTGCCCTCCTTTCGTTTGACGAGGACGAAGAGCCCGGATGGAAGGAACTGCTTTCGTGGCCTTGCCCGGTAGAAGAAGGATATTACCTTCTTACCTCAGGGGTCAGAATGGCAAGCGGAAATGTCTCTGCCCATCTTGAATTCTTCAACGTGCACGAAAGCGAGGTTTCGGATGTCCCTCTTGTACTTGAATATGAAGATGGCGGGATTGCCGTCATAGGCAATATAGATGCTGAAGCAACTTATCTGCCGGAAGGCTCTTCCGGACCGGAATCCCTTCTGTCGACGACCGGACGAGGATATTTCGCCTTGGCATTGATAAAGGACTTCTCCGAACCGTCGGTACATGCATTAAGACAGCTTGCGTCATCGGCTGACCTGCTTAACGGATGGGGGCGGAGTCTGGTTGTTCTCGGTGCTGACGCTGAGAGCTGCAGAAAGATGGCGGAGTATCTGGCCGATGTGGATACGGTGCATTATGGTACTGATCCGGATGGCAGGATACAGGAAATGGTGGCTGAAGGATGCATGAGAGAGACCGGGAAGCTTCCTGTAGTGATCATTGCAGACAGTTTCGGACGCGTGGTCTATTATTCATCAGGATACAACACTTCGCTTTCAGAGCAGCTCAGGACTGTCATAAACCAGCTGTGACACGACATTGCGGTCTGTTTTTCCAGAGGCGGAGTGAGCCGAACCATGGAACTCGCCGGCGAGAGTCGTGCGGGCAAGTTCCGCTATATTCGAAGGCTTGATCCCGGCTCCCGGCATTATCACGATACGGTCACCTGCAAGAGTCACAAGTCTGCTTATCAGCTCCCGGCCTTCATATGCCGAAGGTGCAAGGCCTGAAGTCAGAAGCCTGTCGCATCCGAGAGCTATCACGTCTTCCAGTGACTTGAACGGATCGCTGCAGCAATCGAAAGCCCTGTGGAAGGTTACATGAAGCGGCCTTGCAGCCTCGACAAGCCGCTGCATCATATCGGTATCGATGCTCCCGTCGGATTTCAGAGCCCCGATCACGACTCCGTTCACACACAATCTTTTGCAGGCTTCAATATCACGGAGCATTGAAGTTTTTTCTTCTGCGGAAAAGACGAAATCTCCCCCTCTTGGCCTGACAAGTATGTTTACCGGTAAAGTGCAGGTATCCATGACTTGTCCGATAAGCCGGTATGAAGGTGTCACTCCCCCGATGTCCAGTTTTTCGCAGAGTTCAACGCGCGATGCGCCTCCGGCCACCGCCTCCATGACTTCATCTGCGCCCGTACAGCAGCACTCGATAAACCTTTTCATTCAGCACTATTTTTAATTCCAACATGCAAAAATACTATTAAAAGATTTTCTTTTTGAATTTAACCTGCTTTTGAAAACAGTTTCTTAATTTTGCAAATGTTAAAATCAGACAAGAGACATGAGAACCAGAAATATCCTGTCGGCAATAGCCGTCCTTTCATTTACGTTCACAGTATCGGCACAATCACAATCCACTGAACAGCCATACGTTCCTTCCGGGGAAAACCTGCAGGCCAGAGAAGAGTTCCGCGACTCCAGATTCGGGATTTTCCTGCATTGGGGTCTCTATTCCATGTTGGGGACAGGAGAATGGACGATGACGAACAAGGATATAAACTATCTTGAATATGCAAAACTGGCGAACGCCTTCTACCCTCATGATTTCGATGCAGAGGAATGGGTGTCTGCCATCAAAGGGTCGGGAGCCGGGTACATATGCTTCACCTCACGTCATCATGACGGGTTTTCCATGTGGGATACAGGACAGTCTGAATACAATATCGTAGACGCTACGCCATATGGCAGGGATATCGTAAAGGCTCTTGCTGAAGAATGTGACCGTCAGGACGTGAAACTGCACCTGTACTATTCCCTGATAGACTGGTACAGGGATGACTGTCCGCGCGGAAGGACCGGACTCGGAACAGGCCGGCCTGGCACGTCCATCGATTATGACCACTACTATGCTTTCATGAAAGGCCAGCTGTCTGAACTTCTTACGGAATATGGTCATGTAAGTGCAATATGGTTCGACGGTGTCTGGGATCAGGACCGGAATCCGGATTTCGACTGGAAGCTCCGCGGGCTTTATGACCATATCCATTCCATCCGGCCTTCCTGCCTTGTAGGCAACAACCATCATCTGGTACCCTTTGAAGGTGAAGATATCCAGATTTTCGAGCGTGATCTGCCGGGAGAGAATACTGCAGGGCTTTCAGGGCAGGACATAAGCCGGCTACCGCTTGAGACTTGTCAGACCATGAACGGGATGTGGGGATACAAGATCACGGATCTCGGATACAAGTCGGCAGAGACCTTGATACAGTATCTTGTCAGTGCGGCAGGTCGTGACGCGAACCTTCTTCTGAACATTGGCCCGCAGCCTGACGGCAAGCTGCCTGCCATAGCTGTAGAAAGACTCCGGGAAATAGGCGAATGGCTCGGACAGTACGGGGAAAGCATCTATGGAACCCGTGGAGGCGAGATTCCGCCGCATGACTGGGGCGTCACCACACGCAAGGGAGACAAGCTGTATATACACATTATGGATTTGCAGGACGATGCCCTTTACCTGCCTTTGGATTGCAAGGTCTTGTCAGCAAGATGCCTCAACAACGGCTCATCAGTAAAATTCGAAACTGTGAAAGGCAAAGGCATCGTACTCCATGCCTCTGGAATCCCGGATGAGCCGGACTGCATCATAGAGTTAGTGACAAGATAGCTGCAAAATCCGTATTATTTCTTTCCTGTATCTCTTTTCAGAGTAAATGTCGCACACTGCAGATTTCCGCTGTCAGTACCTGTCATGAACGTGAACTCGCCCGGCTCCACGACATGTTCCAGAGACTCGGCATAAAACCCCAGCTGCTCATCAGTGATGTCGGAAACGGCGTTTCGCCAGTTTCCAGTTTTTTCAGACCCAACTTTATAATATTCTATCCTATTGATGTTCTTTGCTTTATAAAGATTTTTGTTTGGACTGTCAAAATTTTTTTTGGAAAACAGAGAGTGTCTTCTTGGTTAAACTTAAATATCCTGTTTTGATTTTTCTTCTGTACTTTCAAGCAAGTTTTTCACTTCCTCTATGAATGCTTCTACTTTTGGGTAATACTCATCCACCATTTCCTTGTCACAATATACAAAAGCGTCATAATCACTACTATGCCTTTGATTAAACAACACAGCCAATGTCTTTCCTGCAGAGCTTGACAATTTGCCTTTGGTAATGAAATGCAACCCAAGCATTGTCTTTACTCCACTATGAGTCTGTACAGGAATATCATTTGCCAAAAGCAGGGCTACAGCAGCATAGTAGCAGGCATAATACAACCTGTTTATTGCAGCATTATAAAAGGCTTCATCTGCCAGCAGCTTGGCTTCATTCTTGGAATCATAGCCCTCTCCATTCTATACTTGATGAGAGCCTGTCTACTCTCTTCATCCAAAGTATCTTTCATAGCACTATACCCTCATTTACAACATTCACATAAAACGGTGTCTTGAACGGTCTGTTTTCCCAGCTTATTTTTGGCATAATAAGGGGATTGATAGAAACCCCTGTCTTGATTTCAAGTTCATATAGTGGCCAGCTAATTTCCGCTTCATCATCAAAGGTGAGTTTCTCCTTATCCAGAAGCACCAGCAGGTCAATATCACTGTCCTCCCTTGCATCTCCCCTTGCCTCTGACCCATAAAGGATAGTCTTTGCAGTAGGGGCAACCCTGTGCACTATCTCCCTTATCTGGTTTACTATATGTTCTCTTCTCATAATCACAAAGCATTTATGTTGCTAATATAACCAATTTTACCCAAACTTCCATTCTTCGCCTAACTGCCAAAATAAAAAAATGTATTCACATCTCCTTAAATAAATCCAAAATGAATACATCAGATTTTCATAGACAAAAATGTCAGCAATCACAATTCAGCAATATAATAGCCCGCCTTGATTCTTCCTGTGTCAGGTCTGTCCGGGATTTTACAGTTACCAATCTCTTATGATGGTGTTTCTCAAATTGCCTATAATCCATGTCATCTATTATAACATAATTATTGATTTTATGTTTTGACAGCCAGACATCTATTCTTTCACTCCTGTCATAACTGTTATTCTGAATCACTCCATATATATGCCCCGGAAGCTTTCTCATATGCCACATGAGCCTCAGTATTAGAGCCGGCAAATAATTCCCCCAAGAAGACGTTATTACGAGTCCTGCTCCTGTATTGTAGATAATTTCTTTAAGAAATTTAGTGCAGTTCAAGTCAAACAAAGGACCAAAGCAATCTTTTCCCGTCTGATTAGCTGTTACCATAACACCATCAAAATCAAGAAAAATAATCTTAGTCTTTTTGACATCTCTTATATTTGACATAAAATATCCTACCATAATGGATAAATATAAAATATCTATATACCTAAGTGCGTATTACATGAACTTCTCTATCAGAATATCCGTCAGTTGCCTTATCATTTCCTCGTATTCACCTTTTCTCTTGAGATTCTGTATGTAATACTCCGGAATACCGTTCTTTCCATATTTGGCTCCCAATACAGCACAGGCTACCGCTGCATTGGTATCTGCATCTCCTCCTGCATTTACCACTTTCAACAGTCCTTCCTTGAAACTGTTTACATGGGACAGACACCAGATGGCACATCCCATTGTTTTAAGTGTGTAACCCATTGTCTGCTTATCATCGAGTTCAAAATCTTCCAACATTCCATTCTTGGCTATTTCAAGATACTGTTTTATCCTGCTGTCATACCTGTCTCCCAGTTGCAGGAGTTCTTCAAAGGACTGCTCCTTATCCTGCCATACCAAAGAATTAATGAGTTCGGATATTATAACACAAGAGCCAATGCACCTTGGGTCTGCATGGGTCAATTTGCATATCCTTTCAGCATTCCCAGCTACATTTTCATTCCACAAGCCTACAACAGAAGTTCTCATTATACCTCCATTAGCTGCATTGTTCCTGCCTGACCTCTCCCACATCATCTGTGCAATCTGGTTTGGAGATTCCTCATACTCAAACAGACTTAATATCCTTGCAGTAGTTCCTCCTATGTCAATAGGGGAACTTTTATACCATTCCTTGAAATTATGTGCTACAGTTTCCGGCTTTATATCCTTGTCTGCAATGACAGCCCTTGCTATACAAAGCATCATATCAGTGTCATCTGTCCAGTCTCCTTGATTCCACCTTCCTCTATGGAAGACCTGCCCTATCTGGCTGTATTCTGAAAGTCCCTCTGGATAATTATGCAACACCTCATCTCTGCTCATGAACTCAATTCCAAGTCCAAGAGCATCCCCTATTGCCTGTCCCCAAAAACATCCTCCTATCCTGTCTTTTATTTCCTCAATATCCCTTGCCATTGTCTAAGTATTGTTCAAATACCAATTAAATACACTGCTGTCCGGAGAAATTTTACCATAAAGTAGGGTGGTCGACAGAACCCGCCTCCGGAACACTACCGGGAGTTGTCGGCTGATTATAAATTTCACGGATATCCGCCCTCTGGAAGAGGACTTGTCCGATTGAGTTAGAGATAGAATGAAGACTTGGATCCAACCCGTATCGCTTCTTCGCAATGATGAGCAG
>CALVDT010000049.1 GCA_944326385.1 uncultured Bacteroidales bacterium
TTCTGAAGAAATTGGCCTGATGGTAGCATTGGAGTTCGACGATGAACTGCCGTCCGTCCTCACCCCGGCATCTGAGGTCGAATCTTACGCTTTTGTTGAATAAAGTGAATCCCGGAATTTCCGTGGTCTCATAAGCAATCTCCGCCACTTTCCTGTGAGGAGGAAGGATGACATTGAGCAAGTCAATGAGCACGTCCTTGTTCCTCTGATCTCCGAACACCGCCTTCAGCCCCGCATCGGTCAGAATATCTACATACCTCTGCACAACAGCCTGCCTGCTTGCGGCTGGTCTGCTTTCTACAACACTGTTTCCCATATCTAAATGAATTAAAAGGTTTGATATTGGCATGGGCGGGTCGCGATCCCGACATCATGCCAAATAATGTGATGATTATTGCAGATCTAATTTATGTCGGAAACCGTGACCGGAATGTCAAAAAAAGAAAAACAATTTTATAAAAAAAGAAAAACAACAGTAAAAAAGAAAAATCGATACATGCCACTCATTCCGCCCCACCTCCTCGCTGTCCGGACTAACAACGCTACCGGGCGAAAATACGGTTAATCGGAGTCTTGCCTCCATTCCGAAAACGGGTGGACGGAGAGCATGGAGTTATAGTAGCGGCGGTCTCCCGTAACTTCGTCTCCGAGCCATGACGGTCTGGTGAAAGTTTCGTCTTCGGATCCCAGTTCGATTTCCGCCATGACCAGACCGGCATTTTCTCCGTAGAATTCATCCACTTCGAAAATCTTCCCGTCCACCGGAACGATGTATCTGGTCTTGTCTATGATGCCGCTCTGGCAGAGAAGGAAAAGATCCTTCGCATCTTCGGAGGAGATTTCCTTTTCCCATTCGTATCTGCTCATTCCGCTTGCGCTTCCGCCGCCCTTTATGGTCAGATAGCCTTTGTCGTCCCACAGCCGGACTCTGACAGTGCGGCTGCTTTCCTTGCAGATATATCCCTGTGTCAGCCTGTGACTCTCAGTCGCCATGCTCTTGAACGACTCATCCTTCACCAGAAACTTCCTTTCGATCTCTATATTCATAACCTAACGACAACGAATTTTACTGTCAGATTCGTTAAGTAGATTTCATCTGACACGTATTGGCTTAAATTTACTGCATTCAGCAGGCAAGTATTTGCTGTCCCCGTCATATTATTGATGTCGACTGTGTTGCCAGCAACCATACATGCACCCGGTCACATCATATAAGATGACATATCATGACCCGCAGCGATACCTTCCCGTATCCGTGTCGATGAAATATCCACTATCGGAGCATCTTCCATCAGCATTATCCTGTATTTGCTGCCGCAATCCGCACCGGAACCGCCGGCCTTCCCTCCACTGCATTCCGACATCAGGCTGTCGCGGATCGCTGACATGTCATATCCTTTCCGAGGATAGACAGCCACGCCGTATTCGCAGAGAATGCGCTTGTAGTCTTTCCATCGTGCCATACACATGAGGTTGTCAGCTCCGATTACAAGAGTGAAATCGTTGCCGGGTTCCCTTGCCTTCAGGGCATCCAGGGTTTTTATGGTGTATTGCGGTGCCGGCATGTCAAGTTCGATGCCATCCACCTTTACCTTGAGTTCCGGATGCCTGCCCACGGCCTCCATTGCGGCCTTGTATCGTCCGATGCCTGTTTCCACCTTCATATAATCCTTGAACGGGCTTTGCGGGGAAACCACAAGGTAAACCATATCGAAGTCCATGCTGCATGTCAGGTATTCCATTATGGCCTGGTGTCCGATATGGAGAGGATTGAATGTTCCGGTATATACTGCTATATTCATTTTCAGTAGGGCCGTCATTGTACGGACGGTCTGATGTCACGGCGTATGAAATCTCCGATTATCTTGTCTGCTTCTTCAAAAGCTTTTGAAAGATCGTCATTTACAAGGGTATAGTCGAACTTTCCGCAGGCAAACAGGGTTTCTTCCGATGCCTTTGCCACCCTTTTCTCTATAGCTTCAATCTTATCCGTTCCGCGGCGGACAAGACGTTCCCGCAGGCATTCCACTGAAGGCGCCTTGATGAAGATGGACAAGGCCATGTCCCCGAAATACTTTTTCAGATTCACGCCTCCTTTTACGTCCACGTCAAATATTATTACGTGCCCCTTGCTCCAGATGCGGTCCAGTTCCGATTTCAATGTCCCGTAGAAAGAGCCTGGATAGACTTCCTCATGCTCTACGAACCTGTCTTCGGAGATCATCTTCCTGAATTCGTCTGCCGTGAAGAAATAATATTCCCTTCCGTTCTGTTCATTGCCTCTCGGAGCTCTCGAAGTCGCGGAAATTGAAAATTCCAGTTCCGGATAGAGTTTGAGGATATGGTTTACTATCGTGCTTTTGCCCGAGCCTGACGGGGCTGAAAATATTATGACCTTGTTCTGCATGGACCTTGCTTGTTTAACCGGTGCAAAGGTACAACAATTGTTTTCATTATTCCGTAAAAATAATTATTTTTGCGGGGATTCGGCATCGGGTTACCAATACCGGTCCGGGTAGAGACGAATCAATACTTTTAATATATTAAGGTTATGGTATCTTACAAGACTCTGGGCCTGGTGAACACCAAGGAGATGTTCGCGAAAGCCATCAACGGGGGTTACGCTATCCCTGCATTCAATTTCAACAATATGGAGCAGCTCCAGGCTATCATCCAGGCTGCTGCAGCTACCAAGTCACCTGTGATTCTCCAGGTTTCCAAGGGAGCTCGCAATTATGCTAACCAGACACTTCTCCGCTACATGGCAGAGGGTGCAGTAGAATATGCAAAGGAACTCGGCTGGGAAAATCCTCAGATCGTCCTCCATCTCGACCATGGCGATTCCTTCGAGCTCTGCAAGAGCTGCGTGGATATGGGCTTTTCTTCAGTGATGATCGACGGTTCTCACCTTCCATACGATGAGAATGTGGCTCTGACCAAGAAAGTCGTAGAGTACGCTCATCAGTATGACGTGACTGTAGAGGGTGAGCTCGGTGTGCTTGCCGGTGTAGAGGATGAGGTTCAGGCAGAACATCATACTTACACAAGGCCGGAGGAAGTGGTGGACTTCACTTCGAAGACAGGCTGCGACTCTCTCGCCATCTCTATCGGAACATCGCACGGTGCATACAAGTTCAAACCTGAGCAGTGCACCCTCGATCCCAAGACCGGACGTCTCGTTCCTCCGCCACTCGCATTCGATGTTCTCGACGGTGTGATGAAGGAGCTTCCTGGATTCCCTATCGTTCTTCACGGTTCTTCATCTGTTCCGCAGGAGTATGTGGATATGATCAACAAGTTCGGCGGAAACCTCGAAGCTGCCATCGGTATTCCTGAGGAAGAGCTTCGCAAGGCCGCCAAGTCTGCTGTCTGCAAGATCAACATCGACTCCGACTCACGTCTGGCAATGACTGCGGCTATCCGCAAAGTCTTCGCTGAGAAGCCTGCAGAGTTCGACCCACGTAAATACCTCGGTCCTGCTCGTGACGAGATGAAGAAGCTTTACGAGCATAAGATCATCAATGTGTTGGGTTCTGACGGAAAGGCTCTCTAATCCGAAGCGGTATAGCGGGTCATCTGCTCTACGCGCTTCGGCCGTAATGAATTATTGGGGTAGTATTTTTTCGGGACAGGAAAACAGTCCCGAAAATAATACTACCCCAACCAATAATAAGGAGGTTCATATGGAATTGGATAAGATTCTGGAGAAGAGAAGAAGCATAAGGAAATATGCGAAAGGAGACAAGGTGACGCCGGAACTGGTGAAGGACTTGGTGACAGCGGCATTGGAGGCGCCGTCCTGGAAAAACACCGAAACGGCACGCTATCATGTGGTGCTATCACCGGAAAAGATCGAGGCTCTGCGAGGAAAAGCTTTCGGTACATGGAATCAGCAGTGTACTGAAAATGTACAGGCTCTTGTAGTGTCCACATTCGTGAAAGATATTGCAGGGTATCAGAAAGACGGCACCCCGGACAATGAACTGGAAAACGGATGGGGCATATATGACGCCGGACTTCAGAACTCCGTGTTTCTTCTGAAGGCTGCAGAAGCTGGGATAGATACCCTCGTCATGGGAATCAGGGACGCTTCAGCCATACGGGAACTGCTTGAAATCCCTGAAAATGAAGTGATTCTTTCTGTTATAGCCCTTGGTGAAAGAGCTGAGACACCGGACAGGCCTCACAGAAAGAATCCGGATCAAATCCTGAAGTTCCATTGACCGCTTTACGGATGGATAAGATGCTGAACCATAGTCAGTCCCAGACCGGGCTGGCCGGAAATACCGCCTCCGTGAATGAAGTGATGCAGCTGGCGGACAGAGTCATTGCGACTGGAGAAGGAGTCTCGGAAACGGAAGCCAGCCAGCTCGCCTCAGCACCGCTTGATGCTCTGAAAGATGCGGCAGAACGCATCACCAGAGCCTGTGCTTCACGGAAATTCGATACCTGTTCCATCATCAACGGCAAGTCTGGCCGATGTCCGGAGGACTGCAAGTGGTGCGCACAGTCGGCTCACTACCACTCACATATCCATGAATATCCGCTGGTCTCGTCAGAAAAACTCAGCGAAGCCGCAGAATTCAGCCGCAGCAAGGGTATAGGGCGGTTTTCGATAGTAACCAGCGGAAAACGTCTGAAACCTGATGAAGTGGAGCAGCTCTGCTCTTCTGTCCGTGAGTTGGCAGCAAAAAAGGATATAAAGTTTTGTCTTTCGGCCGGTCTGCTTTCTGAAGATGATTTGAAAGTTTTCCATGAGGCCGGAATATCCAGATATCACTGCAACCTCGAATCCTCTCCCTCGTTTTTCGGGCAGCTATGCACCACGCACACGCAGGAGGAAAAGATATCGTCTCTGAAAGCTGCCATGAGGGCCGGTCTTGAAATCTGTTCTGGCGGCATCATCGGAATGGGGGAGTCGCTTCAGCAGCGTATCGAACTGGCTTTCACCCTCAGGGATCTCGGAGTGAAGTCAGTACCTGTGAACATCCTCTCTCCGATTCCTGGCACTCCACTCGAAAGCCAGCCTCTCATTTCAGAAGAGGATGTCCTCCGGACAATAGCGGTATTCCGTTTCATCCTCCCGGATGCCTTTTTGCGTTTCGCCGGAGGCCGGGCACGCCTGTCTCCTCAGACCACTCTGGAAGCCTATCGTATAGGCATCAATGCTTCCATCATGGGTGACATGCTTACTACTGCCGGTGCAGATATAGATTCAGATATGGACCGCATCCGCGCTGCAGGTTACGACCTGTAAATTCCACAATTTACGGAATTTCTTCGCCACAATTTACGGAATTTTTATACCATAATTTACGGAATTTTTCTGCTGTAATTTCGGGAATTTCTGAATTCTTTTTTTTGAAATTAGCAAAAAGAAATATAATGATGGACAGGTATTTAAAGCGTATTGTGGAGTCCCGGATTGAACGTAAGATGAAATCTTCCGGGGCAGTTCTGATAGCCGGACCGAAATTTTGCGGAAAGACCACTACTGCCATGCAGTTTGCAAAAAGTGTTAAGAAACTCAGTACTGAGAGTTCTATAAATCTTGCCCGTATTGAGCCGAGAGCCGCTCTTGACGGTGAAAAGCCTCGGCTTATAGATGAATGGCAGTCCGTTCCGCAGATATGGGATGAGGTCCGCAATTATGTAGATGAAAATTCAGGATTCGGACAGTTTATTCTTACAGGTAATTCGACTCCGGAAGACAAGACCAGAATCCATCATTCCGGTGCAGGAAGAATAGTGCCGATAAAGATGCGGCCCATGAGCCTGTTCGAATCTCTGGAATCTAATGGCTTGGTCTCCATTAAAGAATTGTTTCTCGATCCGGAGAAAAAATTTTTCTGTGAGAATGAAGAACATAGTCTTAGAAAAACAGCTTTCCAGTTATGCAGGGGAGGGTGGCCGCAGTCATTGGTGAAAGATGAGGAGGTGGCACTGGACATCACATCTAACTATTATGAAGGTCTGTTCAATTTTGAAAATTCTGACAACGATAAATTCAGAAATAAGAACCCTGAGATTTTGAGGATGATTCTGAGAAGTTACGCCAGAAACATATCGACAGAAGCGCCAGTATCAACAATTATTCAGGATATTATCCAGTCAAATAACAGGGCGTCATTTGATGCAAAAACATACGAGGAATATATGGATGCCTTGAGGGATTTGTATATCATAGAAGATATTTCTGCATGGAATCCGAACATACGGAGTAAAGCTGCTGTCAGATCTACATCGACAAGGCATTTCGTAGATACATCCATAGCTTGTGCGGCGCTTCACGTCTCGCCTGATGATCTGATGAATGATGTCAATTCTTTCGGACTCTTTTTCGAAGATATGGTTGTACGCGACCTTTCCATATATTCTGCTAGTCTGAAAGGTGAAATCAGGCACTACAGGGATAGCAACGGACTTGAATGCGATGCGATCATACATCTTCCGAACGGTGCATGGGCGGCTGTCGAAATCAAGCTTGGAGGAGAAAGATTGATAGAAGAAGGTGTGAAGAATCTTTTCAAGTTAAAGTCACTTGCAACACACGAGCCTGCTTTCATGATGATAGTTACGGCTTCAGGTCCTGCATACAGAAGGCCTGACGGAGTTTATGTTGTGCCTCTTAACTGTCTCCGTGATTAGTGATTGCCATTTTCGGATGCATTTTAATCTGCATGGAAAGACTGGTATTCTCTGGGACTGTTTATTTTCGGATGCATTTTAATCTGCATGGAAAGACTGGTATTCTCTGAGACTGTTGACCCCGGAAGGGGTTGTAGTCTGTCTCAGAGAATACCAGTCATGATACACATGCGGCCGCTATGATAAGGACACTTCCAGAACCATTCGCCTCCGGTATGGTCTATGATATGTTTTTTGATGATGAAGTTTACGTTCCCTCCGGATGGTAACAAATCATAAACACATAAGAAAGAAAAACTAAACAAAGCCGTAATAAATTGTAAATAAGAGCAGAATACCTTTGCGGCCGAATTCAACGCAGCATAAGGAATGGATATTATTCGTAAACTGCTTCTTGTCACGGGCATTTTCGCGTCATGCTTTTCCGCAATGGCCGTATCGGAAACGAATATAATCAGAGGCAAGATAGTCGATGCCGCCACCGGCGAGGAAATCATCGGGGCGGCAGTCCTCCTGAAAGAAATGACAGGAGAGGGGACCGTCACCGGTCTTGACGGAAGTTTCGTCCTTAATACAGAACTAAAAACCTGCACACTTCTGTGTACATCCATAGGATATAAGGATACGGAAATCATTTTTTCGCATTCTGACACAGAAGGCAATATACTTGTAACTCTGGAACCGGACAGTATATCGCTGGATGCAGTGGTGGTGACAGCCGTGAACGGAGGAAAGACAGAAGCTGCCGCCAGAGGGATAGAGCGGGCTTCAATGAATGTGGTCAATGTCATGAGCGCCAAGGCCATGGAACTTTCCCCGGATCTGACTGTGGCCAATGCCATCAAAAGGATGTCGGGTGTCACCATAGAAAGGAACAGCAGCGGGGAAGGTCAGTATGCCATACTCCGAGGCATGGACAAAAGGTACAATTACACACTGGTGAACGGAGTGAAGATTCCGAGCCCTGACAACAAGAACCGTTTCGTGCCCCTCGATATCTTCCCTTCCGAGATGCTTGACAGGCTGGAAGTCACGAAATCTCTGACAGCCGACATGGAAGGTGACGGCATCGGGGGAGCCGTCAATCTGGTGATGAAGGATGCTCCCGAAAAGTTCGAGGTCAACGCTAATCTGGCCACAGGGTACAGCGCCCTCTATTTCGACCGTGATTTCCAGTCATTCAATCACAGGGCAGGTCAACGCATGTCCCCTTTCGAGAGAATAGGGGCTGATGTCAGCAAGGATTATTCAGTGACTGCAGATGACTTCACTTACGAAAACCTGAGAGTGAAATATGCCCGTCCGAGGCCTGATGTCATCGGAGGCTTCTCGTTCGGTGACAGGTATTTCGGAAACAGACTCGGCCTGATAGCGGGCGTATCTTACCAGAACCTCTTCAGAGGAAAGGATTCGGACATATATTACGTACAGGGCTCCACTGGAGACGGTACGGAAACAAGGACATATTCCGAGGAACAGAACAGGCTCGGAACACATGCCAAGCTTGACTACAGGTTCAATGACAGGCACAAGCTGATGCTCTACGGAGGATATATGGACCTTCGCAAAAGCGAGGTGCGCGACGGACAGAATGACAAGGACTGGATAGTCAAGATGCAGTGGGAAAGGCAGTATATCATCAACACCACCCTGAAAGGCGAGCATTCGTTTCTCGACAGGGACAGACTGAAAATAGACTGGACAGGAGTCTTTTCGAAGGCATACAGTACCTCTCCTGACAATGCGAAGATATATGTCAGTATGCAGAGGCCTCATCTGTACAATACCGATTCCGCAGAGAAGAGATGGGAACACAATTCGGACAGGGACTTCGCGGTTTATGTGAATCTGTCATACAGATTCGATTTTACAGGTGAGTCAAGCCTGCAGTTGAAGACGGGTGGAATGTACAGGAACAAGCTCCGTGACAGTTTCTTCAATGAATACACGTTCGATTCCGCAACCGGCGATCCATCTACCGGAAAACGTGACCCTCAGTATTACGGTGAGGACTGGACGAATTTCGACGAGCTTCTACTTACCCCGAGAGAATACGGAAATGTCGGTGATCCTCTCAATTACGGGGCATGGGAAAACATTGCCGCAGGCTATCTTATGGCGAAATACAATTGGAGGAAGCTCGAAATCATAGCAGGCGTGAGGGCCGAGAATACGGATCAGGGATATACACTCGACTATCCGAGAAAAGAAGAATCCGAAGGCAATCAGGTATATACGGACATTCTTCCGAGCGTCCATCTCAAATACAACGTCCACAGGAACGCGAACCTGAGATTTTCCTACGGCCGCTCAATAAACCGCCCGGGCTTTTTCGAGGTAGTGCCGTATACCATATTGAACGAGGACTATGATGAAAAGGGAAACCCTGATCTGAAGCATACTGTGGCCGACAATCTCGACCTTCGTTATGAATTCTTCCCGAGGTCATCCGAGCAGTTCATGGTGGGGCTTTTCTGGAAAAAACTGCAGAATCCTATAGAATACGGTCTGATTACTGAGGGTATGGGTACTTTCATCACTCCGATGAATTTCGGAAACGCGGTTAACGCCGGAGTGGAAGTCGACGTGATGAAGTATTTCAACTGGTTCGGCATCAAGGCCAACTATACTTATACGAACTCCAGCATCACCACCAACAAAAGGATGCGGGAAGGAACGGAGGTCAGGAATGTCACCCAGACGCGTCCTCTCTACGGCCAAGCCGCCCATGTGGCGAATCTGTCCCTGCTGTTCAAGTTCGCCAGGGCCGGTGTGGAAGCCCAGGTCTCGGGTTCATATACAGGCCGTCGCCTGAGCGAGATTTCGAACTGGCTGGACAATGATATCTGGGAGGCCGGCTGCATGCAGCTGGACGCATCCATAGAGAAAAGTTTCAAGGCGGGCTTCGCAATATTTGCGAAAGCGTCCAACCTTCTGGATACTCCGGTTCTCAAATTCGTCAACGACAACGTCATGACAGACTCACTGACGGACTATGAAAGATACAGAGGCGGGGTGATAGAACGCAGGGAATGGCACGGACAGGCGATAACCGTCGGTGTCAGATACAGATTCACGGAAAAATAAGCCCGGTATGCGAAACTGCCTTATATACTTGAACCTTATACATACGGAAAATAATACCAAACAATCAATTATGAAAACAAGAAACTTTATCATGCTTTCGGCTGCATTGGCATTCATTTTTGCAGCCTGTGAGAAAGAGAACGGAAGCAACAACGGCGGTGACGGCCAGCAGACCGGCGAGACTGTGCAGACTGTATCAGGTGTATGGGAAGCCGGAACTACTGTCAATGTCGACAAGCATCTGCTGATTCCGGAAGGCGAAAGCCTTACCATCGAACCGGGAGTTACCGTGATTTTCAGCAGCGAAGGGGTCGGTATCAACCATGTTCCCATTGAATTCACTGTGGACGGGAACCTCTACTGCCTCGGTACAGAGGACCAGCCTGTCCTCCTGACTGTGGCAGAGGCTGACCGGACATATGCCAATACATTCGCCGCTCTGTGGGGAGGTATTGTGGCCGGTGCCACCTGCGAAGAGATGATTATCGACCATACCGTCATCGAATACACCGGAGGTGAAGTGGTGGAAGGTTCGCCTGCAGCCGAGAACGGATATTATACTGCAGGTGACGATGCCTATCCTCAGATCACCACGAACAATGTGAACGGCAACTACGTGATCACTAACAGCATCATCCGCAACGGCTGGTCCGACGGTATTTACATGATGGGAGGAAATGCCATCATCGCGGACAATATTTTCAGCGCTACCGGATATGACGGAGCCGAGGCTGTGAACGTGAAGTCAGGATGCAAGGTGGACGTGGCGGGAAACATCATGTTCAGCCCGAATACTAACGGTCTCAAACTTTCCAGCTCGGATCAGGACGAGGTAAGGCATCAGGCACTCATCCAGGCCTACAACAACACCATCATCAACTCAGGCTGGAGGCGTGACGGCGAGAAAGGCGGCTGTATCTATGTAGAGGAGCTGGCCAATGTGAGCGTGTTCAACAACCTGCTCGTGAACTGCAAGTTCCGCGCTATCACTCCGGCATACAGCACTCCTACCGAGGAGGATTGCTATGACAGGGAGCATTCCATGATAGACTATAACTTCTATGCTTCAGGAACAGTGAAGGTAAGCGAGGATCATTATTTCGGAGGAGAATACGAGGATGACGGCGAAACTCTGGAATATTCAGGTGTATGGTATGCATACGAAGGCTATGCTTTCAATCATGCTGAATATGACAATGAAAAAGTGGATACCCACAGCAAGATAGCGAAGACTGCGGATGAAGCAAAATCCCATGATCCGAAATTCGTGAATTACAGCCTTGATGCAGATCCTTCCCTTTATCAGTGGAACGACAGCTGGGATTTCCACGTCCAGGCAGGTTCTCCTGTACTTGAAGGCGCATATGCTCCGACCGATGATGCGAGAAAACCGTTCTACGCAGAAACAGGCCTTACTGTAAACGGCAAGACTTATACTTCGCCTGCCGTACAGCCGTATTTCGGAGCCTTCGGTACCAAATAATTTTGTAATTTATTGACCTGTTCCGGTATCAGTCCGGCAGATTTCAAACCTCATTGTTCCGGCAGTCTGACGGAACAATGAAATAAAAAAACAGAAAATGAAAAAGACAATATTTGCAACAGCACTGGCGACGGCCGCCATCCTGACATCCTGCACTCAGTCTGTCAGCCCGGAACAGACCTGGAAAGAACTGGAGAAGCCTCTGAATTTCTATCTCATAAACGATTCCGGAAGGAACGGGTATTACGAGCAGAAAACCATAGCCGGGACTATGGGAAAGATGGCGGAGACCATAGATATTGAATTTGTGGTGGCTGCCGGTGACGTGCATCACTTCGAGGGCGTGCGCAGTGTTTCCGACCCGCTCTGGATGACCAATTATGAACTGATTTATTCTCATCCGGACCTGATGATTCCATGGTATCCGGTCTGCGGCAACCATGAGTACAGGGGCAATACGCAGGCTCCGGTGGATTATTCCGGGGTTAGCGCCAGATGGGAAATGCCGGCGAAGTATTATACATTCACTGCGGAAGAAGACAGCGTCGAAGTCAGGATAGTGATGCTGGATACTACTCCGCTCATAGACAAATATCGCGAGGACACGGAAAAATATCCCGATGCCTCGAAATCAGAAGTAGCGCCTCAGCTCGAATGGCTGGACAGTGTGCTGACTGCCGCGACTGAAGACTGGGTGCTGGTTGTGGGGCATCATCCGATTTATGCGGATACCGACAAGTCAGACACCGAAAGACGGGACATGCAGGACAGGGTGAACTCCATTCTGGAGAAACATGGCAACGTGGACATGTATCTCTGCGGCCATATCCATAATTTCCAGCATATTCACCGCGACGGCTGCGATATGGACTATGTGGTGAATTCGTCCGCTTCCCTGAGCCGAGAAGTGAAACCTGTGGAAGGAACAGTGTTCTGCAGCCCGGAGGAGGGGTATTCTCTTATCACCGTGGACAAGCATGAACTGAATCTCCACATGCTGGATGCTCATGGGAAAGTCCTTCATACCGTGTCAAGAGCCAGATAGACTTTGTTTTCCTGGTAAATGCTCAGATTGTTGGTTTACAGTCTGAACGGCAGGGGAGAGGTGAAGGTGAGGATTCTGCCGGTGTGAGGATGTCTGAAGGACAGCGTTGTGGCGTGGAGAGCCAGACGACCGGCAGGATTCGTCTTTGCCCCGTATTTCCTGTCTCCTGCTATAGGATGGCCTATGGAAGCAAGCTGGACCCTGATCTGGTTCTTCCTGCCGGTCTCAAGCTCTATTTCCAGAAGTGCGAACCCGTTTTTCTGCTCCAGAACACGGAAATGCGTCACGGCTTTCTGCCCGCCGTTGTCCACTGGAGAAGAACTCATTTTCAGGGACTTCGGATTTTCCTTCAGCCATGATACCACAGTTCCCTCCTCTTTGTTGAAATTACCTTCGCATATCCCGGTGTATTTCCGCTCCACGACACTCCGGTTCCAGTTTTCCTGGAGCATCAGTTTTGTCTGTTCATCCTTGGCGAAAACAAGCAGCCCGGATGTATCCCTGTCAAGCCTGTGGACTATGAACACTCTGCCATCCTGGATTTTCGATGCCATGTATGAAAAAAGTATGGAGTATGCCGTGACTTCCTTTTCCTTTCCCGTGGAAATCGTCGGAAGTCCGTTCCTTTTGTCCGCCACTATCAGCCACTTGTCTTCATATACTATTTTCAGGTTCCTGTCCTCGAACGTCGCTTTCCTGTTTGCGTTCACTTCTATCCTGTCACCAGGTTTCAGCTGATGATCGTATGCGGTGACGGTACGGCCGTTCACCGAGATGCGGGAATGTGTAAGCAGGGATTTGACGCTCGTCCTGCTCTGAGGTGCGAGAGCCGAATAAAGATACTCCAGAAGCGGTGCTCCATCCTTCACTGTGATTTCCATATGACGCTGAATTTCTGTGCCTTCCGGCAATATTCCGATGGCCGGCGCAAATTTACAACTAATTTGCCGAATTGCGTTTCTAAATTTGCATTCTCGGAAAAAGAAACGGATGACCGTATCCGTAAAACATATTGGCTTGGGTAATGGAAAGACACAGTATCTCGTCCGTACATCACGGACATGCAGGGCATCATCACCATCATATGCCTGCTTCACTCAGCAGGATATTCATCCTGTGCATCGTTCTGAACCTGCTTTTTGTCGGGATAGAGGCTGCGGTGGGCTTCGTCTCAGGTTCAGTAGGGCTGCTTTCTGACGCCGGAAACAATCTCAGTGACGTTTTCAGTCTCCTTATAGCGCTTCTTGCGATAAGGATGTCCATGGTAAGGCCTGGCAGGAAGTTCACATATGGTTACAAGAAGCTTACAGTCCTGGCTTCCCTCATGAATGCAGTCATACTGCTTGTGGCCGTAGGTGCCATAGTAGTGGAAAGCATCGCGAGGCTGAACCATCCGCAGCCTGTTTCCGGTGCTGCGATATCATGGACTGCCGGAGCCGGTATCCTCATCAACGGGCTTACGGCATGGCTGCTGATGCGGGATCAGGAAAAAGACCTGAATGTGAAAGGTGCGTTTCTGCACATGGCCATGGATACTCTGGTATCTGCCGGAGTCGTCATGTCCGGAATAGCCATAAATCTGACAGGCATGCAGTGGATCGACCCCGCCGTGAGTCTGTCCATTGCCGCAGTCATATTGGTCTCTACTTTCAATATGTTGAAAGAGAGTCTCTTCCTTTCCATAGATGCAGTGCCCGAGTCCGTGGATATTTCCGCCATAGAAGACGGATTGTCCAGTGTGCCAGGGGTTCTGGGCTGGCATCATCTTCATGTGTGGCCGATAAGTACGACTGAAAATGCGGCGACAGTGCATCTTGTCCTGGAGGATGTCGGATGTATGGAGAAGGTAAAATCAGAGGCAAGGTCGGTATTCGGCCGAGCCGGCGTATGTCATTGTACGATTGAGTGTGAGTCTGGCGACTGTCGCTGCGAAGCCAGCGAATGCCGTTGAAATTTACCGGTCAGACAGCCGTTTCCGTCAATAGTGTATTCACGTCCGCATCCGCAGCACAGGTCGGGTCCGAGTCTTTTCCCGCATTCGCATACCCAGCCTATCTGCCTTGCCGGCACTCCGGCCATGAGTGCGTGGTCCTTCACATCGGAAGTGACCACGGCGCCGGCCCCGATCATTGCGCTTTTCCCTATGGTATGTCCGCATACCACAGTGCAGTTGGCCCCAAGTGATGCGCCTTCCCTGACTAAAGTGTGCGTATATGCACCGTGTACGGGAAAATGCGCCCGTGGCGTGGACACGTTGGTGAAGACACATGACGGACCGCAGAATACGTTGTCCTCCAGTTCCACCCCTTCGTAGACTGAAACGTTGTTCTGGATACGGACTCCGTTCCCTATCCTGACATTGTTTCCTATGTTTACATTCTGTCCCAGCGAGCAGTTCTTCCCGATGACGGCACCTTTCTGCACATGGCAGAAATGCCATATCCTTGTGCCCTCTCCGATTTTGACGCCTTCATCGACGTAGCTGGATTCATGTATGAAATAATCTTTTTCCATAAAATCTGCTATAAGAAACTGTTTCCTGCTTGAGACCCTATCGGCCTGATATGAAGTCCTTGACAGCGGAAATGACCTTGTCCTGGATTTCAGAGGTCAGTTCAGTGTGCATCGGAAGTGAAAGGACGGAATCCGCGCATTCCTTTGCGTGGTCAAGTCTTCCGGAGGCCTTTGCAATGCCTTTGAAAGCCTCCTGTTCCTGTAAAGGCAGGGGATAGTAGATCATCGACGGAATGCCTCGTCCTGCAAGGTATTCCTTAAGTGCATCCCTTTTTCCGGCCTTGACTTTCAAGGTGTACTGGTGATAGACATGGGTGCTGTGCTTTGATTTTGCAGGTGTGGTGAAGAATTTCTCCCCGGGATCAAGGGTTTTCAGCTTTTCATCGTAATATCCGGCAGCATTTCTTCTGGCTTCGGAATATGCATCCAGATGCGGGAGCTTGGCGTTCAGCACGGCCGCCTGTATGGTGTCCAGCCTTGAATTGCAGCCTATGACGGAATGACGGTATTTCATCTTCTGTCCGTGGTTTGCTATCATTGACATCTTTTCAGCCAGTGAAGCATCCTTGCAGAAAAGCGCTCCGCCGTCTCCGTAGCAGCCGAGGTTCTTGGACGGGAAGAACGATGTGCATCCTATGTCCCCCATTGTCCCTGTCTTTTCCTTGTGGCCGTCACTGAAAGTGTATTCGGCTCCGATTGCCTGGGCATTGTCCTCGATGACATACAGCCCGTGTGCGTGCGCCAGCTCCAGAATCGGCTCCATGTCGCAGCTTTGTCCGAACAGGTGAACGGGGATAATGGCTTTGGTGGCCGGAGTAATGGCCTGGCATATATTTCCGGCGGTCACATTGAAAGTCGCCGGGTCGACATCCACCATTACCGGAGTGAGCCCGAGCAAGGCTATGACCTCTGCCGACGATACATACGTGAATGCCGGGACAATCACCTCGTCGCCAGGCTTCAGTCCGAGAGCCATAAGGGCGATCTGCAGTGCGTCTGTCCCGTTTGCACATGTGACAACATGGGTTCCTCCGAGATATGAGCCGAGCTTCTCCCTGAACTCTTTCACTGCCGGTCCGTTTATGAAGGCGGAACTGTCGATGACAGCCTGTATGCCGGCATCCACTTCATCCTTTATTTTCAGATATTGACCTTTAAGGTCCACCATCATGATATCCATCTGCTTCTCCTAATATTTCACATCGTCCCATCCGAACGGATGCTTTGCCAGAGGTTTCAGTGCCAGCGGGTGGTATTTGCCGGCCAATCCTGCCGGTACGGCGTTGCGTATGTCTTCAACAATCTTTATGCAGTTCATGGACTCCGATATGCGGAATCCTTTGCCGCTCAGGATGTTTTCGTAGCTTTTCGTGTGCAGTTCCGTGAATCCGCGGCTGAATTCGAATTCATCTCCGTCTATATTCAGGGTCCTGTAGGTCCTTTTCTCGCCTTGTACGGCATCAGGTGGCAGGCAGTCGCCGTTTATGCTCAGGAAATATCTTACCGAAGCCTTCTCCAGTTCAAGCCGTCCGGCCACTCTGTCGAAACTTGAGACGTTCACGACATTCTCCTTTACCGGCCCGAAAATCCACTGGAGCATGTCATAGAAATGGACACCTATATTCGTGGCGACGCCTCCGCTTTTATGATTGTCCCCTTTCCATGATGCGTAATACCATTTTCCTCTGGATGTGATGTAGGTGAGTTCGACATCGTGCCTTTTTCCAGTATCATCATGGTCGATCTTTTCCTTAAGGGCAGTAATGCTGTCATGCAGCCTCAGCTGGAGAATGTTGTACACCTTGTGTCCTGTCTGTCTCTCCAGTTCTTCCATTTCCTCTATTTCTTCCGGATGCAGGGCGGCAGGTTTCTCGCATATCACATCCATGCCGTTTTTCATACCATACCTGCAATATGGAATATGGGTATGGTTCGGTGTACATATCACCAGCCACTGCACCTGGTCTTCAGTCCCTTTCTGCTTGTCTATATATGCTTCGAACTGTTCCTGTTCGGTGAAGAAGGCACAGTCCGGGAACGAGCTGTCGAGCCTGCCGACGCTGTCGAATCTGTCGTATGCGGCAATAAGCCTGTTCCCTGTGTCCGCTATCGCTTTCAGATGTCTCGGAGCAATGTATCCTGCTACTCCGACTATTGCAAAATTCGCCATGACTATAATCTCCCGTCAATTATTTCCCGGGGCAATATCCCTTTTACATCATATATCACATGCACCGGGTTCAGCAGTGCGTCCATATCCACCTCATGCCGTCTGAACTGTCCGTGTGCTACAGCTACTATGGCTGCATCGAATTTTTCATGAGGCAATTCATTCACTATGTCTATGCCGTAGACCTTGCGTACGACTTCGCGGCTTGCCCACGGGTCATATACCGTCAAGTCCACATTGTATTCCTGCAGCGACTTGTATATGTCGATGATTTTCGTGTTCCTGACATCCGGACAGTTCTCCTTGAAGGTGAAGCCCATTATGATGACCTTGGATTTCAGGACCTGTATCCCTTTTTTCAGCATCAGCTTTATGGTCTGGCTGGCTACATATGCCCCCATGCTGTCGTTCACCCTGCGGCCTGCCAGGATAATCTCTGGATTGTACCCGTGTCTCTGGGCGCATTGTGCCAGATAGTACGGATCCACTGATATGCAGTGTCCGCCTACAAGCCCCGGATTCATCTTGATGAAGTTCCATTTGGTGGCTGCGGCATCAAGGACTTCGAGAGTGTCTATCCCCATGAGTGAGAATATCTTCGAGAGTTCATTGACGAATGCGATGTTTATGTCGCGCTGGCTGTTTTCTATCACTTTTGCGGCTTCTGCCACTTTGATGGATGACGCTTTGTATGTGCCGCTTTCAAGGACTTCATTGTAGACTTTGTCCACTATGTCGGCGGTCTCAGGTGTGGAGCCGGAGGTGATCTTGCGGATATTCATGACAGTGTGTTCCTTGTCTCCCGGATTCACACGTTCAGGGGAGTATCCTGCGAAAAAGTCTTCATTCAGTCTCAGCCCGGAGACTTCCTCTATGCGTGGAATGCATTCTTCTTCCGTGACACCGGGATAAACCGTGGATTCGTAGACGACTATGTCCCCTTTCTTTATCACTGAGCCGACTGTCCTGCTCGCCCCGATCAGCGGGGAAAGATCCGGGTTGTGGTTGACATCCACAGGGGTAGGTACAGCCACAACATAGAAATTGCAGCTGCGGATATCCCCGATGTCCGATGTACATGACAGTCTGCCGCCGTCAAGCGCTTCCTGCAGCAGGTTGTCATCCACTTCGAGCGTAGTGTCATGACCTTTTTTCAAGGATTCCACCCTGTCCGGGTCCATGTCGTATCCGATGGTCCTGAATCTGGTGGAGAAAAGTCTTGCAAGCGGAAGTCCGACGTAGCCGAGGCCGATTACCGCTATCTTTATGGTTTCTGTGATATTTCCGGATTTCATTTTCATTTGATTTTTTTCATGATCCGTCTGGCTGCAAATCCGCAGGCAAGTCCGAGCAATGTGCCTACAATGATTCCTGTCACGACATCCCCTATGTAGTGTTTCCCCACGAAAATCCTGCTGATGCTTACCATGACCGCCCAGAAGAATATCCAGACGCTGTATCCTCTGTATTTCAGCCGGCTGTCATTCCGGAACGCCATGGATGAGCTGACGGCGAATCCGAAAGAATTGGACGCATGCCCGGAAAAGAACCCGTAGAGCCCGCCCTTCCCTTCGAGAATCCTGAGTCCCGCCCCGACCATGAATTCATCGTGGCATGGCCTTAGCCGTGCAATCCCGTCCTTGAAAAGATTCGCAATCTGGTCGCACAGCAGGAAGGTCAGCGCGATGGATGCTATGGCGACAAGGGCCTTCTTCCATCCTATCCTCCAGAACAGAAGGCCGGCGACTATGGCGTACATGGGTATCCATACCGGAATGCTGGAGAAGAACATCATTACCGGATCGGTGATCCCGCTGTGGAGGCTGTTCAGAGCCAGAGTGATCTGCTGATCGAATTCATGTATTTCCTGCCAGGACATTTCAGTTGTTTTCTTCGTGTAGGGTTTTCCAGAGCAAGTCTTTCAGCTGTCTGATATTTTCTCCGGTCTTGGATGAAAAGAATATGTGCGGAATATCTTCCGGCAGGACTGCTTCAATTTCAGCCATCGTCTTTTTTTCAAGCAAGTCGGATTTTGAGATGGCGAGGATCCTGTCCTTGACAAGCAGCTCAGGGTTGTATTCCTTCAATTCGTTAAGCAGGATTCCGTATTCCTTTGCCGGGTCACCGCTGTCGGCAGGCACGAGAAACAGAAGTATGGAATTTCTTTCTATATGCCGCAGAAACCTGATACCGATACCTTTCCCGAGGTGTGCCCCTTCTATGATTCCCGGTATGTCGGCCATCACGAATGACTTGTCATCGTAGTAGCTTACGATTCCGAGATTCGGTTCGAGTGTAGTGAAAGGATAGTCCGCTATTTTCGGCCTGGCTGCCGACACGGTGGAAAGCAGCGTGGATTTCCCTGCATTCGGAAAGCCGACAAGGCCGACATCCGCGAGGATTTTCAGCTCGAGGATGAACCATCCTTCAGTACCCGGCTCGCCAGGCTGTGCGTATCTTGGCGTCTGGTTTGTCGCGGATTTGAAATTGTTGTTGCCCAGGCCTCCGCGTCCGCCTTTTACGAGTATCCGTTCTTCTCCCGGTTCTACAAGTTCGAAGAGGATTTCTCCGGTCTCGGCATTTCTGGCGACTGTCCCTACGGGCACGTCGAGGTAGACGTCTTCCCCGTTCTTCCCTTTGCACAGCTGTCCGCTCCCTGCGCCTCCGTGCTCTGCCTTGATATGTTTCCGGTATTTCAGATGGATGAGCGTCCAGAACTGCGGATTCGCCCTGAGTATCACATGTCCGCCGCGACCCCCGTCACCTCCGTCAGGTCCTCCCTTCGGAATGTATTTGGCCCGCCTCAAATGAGTCGATCCCGCTCCTCCGTTCCCGGAAGCGCAGAATATCTTAACGTAGTCTATGAAATTGCTGTCTGGCATATATGCTTATTAATTAATATTTTAAGTGGTTCATTTGCGTCTCGGATAGGGTGAAAGTAACAAACGGGTAACAAAATTTTCGTGTGTTTTGTCTGAAAACCGTATCCATTAATTTGTAAGTTGTATTGGTTTTTTCTGCGGATTTTGGTCGTTCTATCCGGTCGAAAAACCGTGTAACTTCAAAAAAAAAGACATCAAAGAACTTTCAGTTTAAATGCTCACTTTCCACGGTGGGAAGCATCATAACATCTTGCAAAGATAGAGATTCTTTTGATGTGGGGATATTATTCTGCTGAAATATTTGGAAAGAAAAA
>CALVDT010000050.1 GCA_944326385.1 uncultured Bacteroidales bacterium
CAACGAAGTGATGTCCATTTGCCGCGAAAGTCTTTCAAAACTGCCTGTAATGACTTCCGAGATTTTCATGGACCGGCTGCGCGGGCTCAGTTATAAGGAGATTGCTGAAAAGTACGGGATTTCACACCGTTCCGTGACGTATGAGATTTCCAAAACCCTCGCCGTACTGAAAGAATCTTTGAAAGACTATCTGCCTCTCGTCATTTATCTGCTGATGTTGAAAAACAACTGATCTTATGATAGAAAATCTGCTGGAGCCGCTGGTTTCGGAGCGGTTCAGGAATGATGAAAAATACAGGCTTGGCCATGTCAGGATATTGAATCCATTGCCCGGCAGGGCAGTGATGGGCCTTCATATTCCGGATATGAAGAAAGTCGCCAGGACATTGGCAGTCCGTGAGGATGCCGTCAGGATAATAACGGATTTCGAAAAAGAGTCCGGAAAGGGGAGAGAGGCTCTCGCGCATGAGGAACAGATGGTGTGGGGGATGATGATAAATTTTGTCAAGGGTGTTCCGGCGGAGGAGAAACTGGAAATGCTGGAGAAGTTTGTGCCGCAGATAGACGGCTGGGGCGTGTGCGATTCGGTTTCCCCCGGTGTCCGCTGGTTCAGGAAGATGGACCGGGCCTGGGATATCCTGTGCAGGTATTTCGCTTCGGACAGCGAATTCGAGGTGAGATTCGCGACTGTGATGTCGATGTGTCATTTTATGGACGAAAGGTTCTTGCCGCGTATTTTCTATCAGTTCGACGCTCTGGATTTCAGCAGGATACATTCAGATTATCTGGGACCGTCGGAGGTAAGGGCTGCCGGTGGAACTGAGCGTGTCCTGGCTTCAGGCAGGGGAGTGACCATCGGCGAGTCTCCGTATTATGCCCGTATGGGTGTGGCGTGGTGTCTGGCTACGGCATTGGCAAAGTTCCCGGATGAAACGCGTGGTTATCTGCGTCATGCCAGACTGCCGGAAGATGTATTGAAACTTTATGTGCGGAAAGCGCGGGAATCATTCCGTACCAGGGATATTTCTCCGTTTTAGGAAACTTTCCTGAATTTTGCATGGACCCGGACTTGTGAAGTCCGCCGTCAGGATATGAAAAAGAGAGTGACCCATGGCTGTACATCGTGCCGGATCACTCTCTTTTACCTGAATGTAGAGAGATGTATGCTTATTCTTCCGTTTCAGGCGACATCATGATCTCTACAAAATTGTTCTGGGAAACGATATCCCTGACTGCAGCCTTAATGTTTTCGGCGTTGATATCCGATATGGCGGCCTCGTATTCCTTGTCATAATCGACCCCGTACTCATAGAAATATTTCAGATTGCTCAGCCAGTAGGCGTTGCTTATCCTGTATTCTGGCAGTTTCTTCTTGAAATTCTCTATAGTCATGGTGAGCTGTTCGTCAGTAGGACCTTCTTCCATGAGTTTGTACAGTCCGTCCACAGCCGATTCCCTAAGTTTGTCCGCAGATTCAGGATTCGTGTCGAAATATACTTCGATGAATGCCTTTTCCTTCGGCTTGTCCGTTATACTGAATGAAATGCTGGCTCCGTACGTCCCGCCCTCTTCCTCTCTGAGGGTCTGGACATAAATCATATCCATGATGTACTGTGCGGCATCCATCATTACCTGACGGTGTATCGAATATGGAATGTACGAAGAATAAACCTGGAGGACAGTGCTCTTGGGTGTCTCCATCTTCACATTGAAATGGTCCTCTACTTTTCCTGTCACCATGCTTTCATTCCGGTCGATCCACTGGTGCGGCTTTTTCCCTTTCGGCAGCGAACCGGCATATTTCTCGACCATCGGCTTCAGTGTGGCGAGGTCGACATTCCCGACAATGACCAGAGTCGCGCCGGCTATATTGTCGAACATGCTTCTATACACTCTCTCGATGGTTTCGAGGCTTGCCTTTTCCATTACTTCATCGCTGATGTTGAACCTTCTTGGGTTGTCCCCATACAGCACCTCTATAATTTCGTTCTGGAACTTGAAGCTTGGCTGGCTTTCATAATTCGGAAGGACGGCCTTCAGCTGCGAGATGCCTGTGTTGAACTCGTTTTCATCGAAACGTGGTTCCATGAATGTCAGATACATCAACTGGAATGCAGTTTCCAAGTCCTTCGGTGTGGACATGGCCGTGATGCCATGGCTAAGGCCGCTGATATATGGTGACACTCTGACAGATTTGCCGGCGAGGATCTTCGGCAGGTCAGTGCCTGAGAATCCTGCGATTCCGGTATTGTTCAGGAACACACCGAAGATATTGTCTTCGAATGAAGGAAGGTCTTCGGTCTCGATAAGAGAGCGGCCTCCGTCCATGTAAAGATTCATGGATACCTTGTCCTTTTCATAGTCTGTCGGGAGTACCACTACCTTGAGCCCGTTTTTCAGGGTCCATTCGGTGGCTCCGTAGACTGTTTCCTTTTCTTTCTTTACAGGAGAACCGGCGAGTTTGTCCGCATCGAGGAGAGGCTGGTCGAAATTCTGGGTCTCGTTAGGCTTGATTTCAGAAGATCTGACTTCTTCGATAGCAGCTATGAAGTCCGTGTCGGCAGGATGTACCAGACCCTCTTTCTCCGGAGCCTTGTAGAGGATAACCATGTTTTCTTCAGTTATCAGCTGGGAGACGATCTGGTTGAGTGCGGCAGGAGTTATGGCAGCAAGAGTCGCTTTGGCGATTTCATATTCAGTTTCAGGCTCCATATACGGATAGTTGTCGAAGAAGTTGCTTATGTAGCTCTGGACGAAATCCGCATTGTTTCTCGAATCCGCACCCTCTACCTGCATTTCATAATAACTGAGAAGGTTTTCTTTCGCCCTGTTCACTTCATCGTCGCTGAATCCGTACCGCTTCATTTTTTCGACTTCCGTCATGTAAGCCTTGAATGAACTTATACCTTCTCCGTTCCTGCATGAGATCCTGCCCATGACTACCTCGCAGGTCTCGCATATTCCTCCTATTCCGAGGCTGGCATTGAGGAATGGCGCATCCGGCCGGGCTGTGATATCGTTGAATCTTTCACTCATTATGGTACCGATAAGGAACTTGACGGTTTCCATCGTGAAGCCGATATCTGTACTGTTCAGTTCTTCAGGAAGCGGTTCCCCTTTCCACATCACCTCTATTTTGGTATTGGTAGCTTCCGGATCAGTTATGATACCTACAACAGGTTCGACATTGCCCGGAATCCTGTGCACTTCCTTCGGTACCGGATTTTCTGCAGCCGGGATATCGCTGAAAAGTTTTTTGATTTTGGCTTCTATCTGGTCTACATCTACGTCTCCGACTACGATTACTGCCTGCAGATCAGGACGATACCATGTGTGATAGAAGTTCCAGAGGCTTTCCGGCTTGAAATTTTCGAGATTCTCCTGGCTTCCGATCAATGTGCATGTCGCATATTTCGAGTCTCCATAATAATACGGAAGGGATTTTTCGTGCATTCTCCAGTCGGCTGTTCTCCTGGTCCTTCTCTCTTCTATGATCACGCCTCTTTCAGCATCGATTTCTGCAGGGTCGCATGTAACGTAATGAGAGTAGTCGTGCATTATCAGCAGACAAGTATCCACAATGCCTTCTCTGACGACAGGGATGTTGTTCAGCATGTATGTCGTCTGTTCGACCCCAGTGGAAGCGTTTACATTACGTCCGAATTCGGCGCCGATTTTCTGAAGATAGTCCAGCATGGTTTTTCCGGGGAGATTCTTGGTCCCGTTGAAGCACATGTGCTCCAGAAAATGTGCAAGACCGTCCTGGTCAGGCGTTTCCTGAATGGCTCCGACATTTGTCGCCAGATAGAATTCAGCCCGCTGTGCCGGTTTGTCGTTATGCCTGATATAGTACGTCAGGCCGTTTTCAAGCTGGCCCTTGCGTACTGCAGGGTCATTTGGCAGCTGTGTCGGCGCAGGCATCTGCGCAAACGCTGCCGCCGCCGAGAACAACAGGGCGGCGAATAAGAAAATTTTCTTCATGATGATATAATAACAAAATTCAAATTTCCCGTTCGGGGTGCAAAGATAACCTTTTTCTTCTTAATTCCTTTTCCGGAATACCGATTCCGGGCCGCCGTTACCGGCAATTTATATGCCAAAGGCCGGAATGACGTTCATTATTATCTTTGTTCCTCGAGCCATCTTCCGAGAGACTCTCCGAATTCATCACGGGCATATCCGAACTTGTCGTCTTTCACGAATTTGACAGATGAAAATCCCCAGCCGTGTCCGCCTCTCGGCCAGATATGCATTTCTGCGTTCACTCCATTGTCAATCAGTTTGTTATAGAAAACGATGCTGTTAATGACCGGCACTGCATTGTCGTCCGAACAGTGAGCCAGGAACACAGGCGGAGTATCTGGGGTAATATCGTTGCTCAACGTGTATTTCCATATCAGATCCTTATGGAGCTGCTGATTGTGAATCCATTCGTCTGCCGTTTTCCCGGCTGTTGATTCCCAGTCTTTCTCATTTCCTATAAGTGCCAGTCTCGTGCCCCTGTGAGACGGAGTCTGGTCCATAGCTATCACTGGATAGATCAGGACGGAGAAGTCTGGTCTGGTTTCGCTGTCAGTGTACAGAGTCGTGGCAGATGCGGCGAGATGTCCGCCTGCAGAGAAGCCCATTACGCCGATACTGGTTACATTCCATTCATCGGCATGTTCACGGCAATATCTGAAAATGTTGTGTATGTCTTCGAGCGGTACTTCCCAATGTTTGTTCGGCAGCCTGTATTTGGCCACTGCTACGGTAATCCCGCGTGAAAGCATCCAGTCAGCTACGTAAACCCCTTCATTATACGAAGATACGATGGAATATCCGCCTCCGGGGCATACTATGATCATTTGTCCGTTCGGTTTTTTCGGAAAATACAGATCGAAGCGGGCATTGTCGGAAATATTGCCGATATTCCCGTTTTCATGGACAGTCTCCTCGCCGCTAAGTCCGTTTTTTTCATTCATTACGAGACCGAGTGCCTCTTTTTCTTTCCCCTGTACCGGGTCGGATATTTCTGCAGGCGTTTCCTGATACAGGAAAACAGTCTTGTCCGGTCTCAGTCTGGTGTTCGGCTGGGCATCGGCTGCGATGCTGTAGCCGAACAATGCAGTTGCAGCGGCTGCTGCAGCAATAATTAATTTCATAATTTTCAATTTTGTATCAAACTTAATTTCTTGCATTAAAAATGAGGCTGATACATTTCTGTACCAGCCTCTTCAAATCTGCATCACCGGCCGGTTATTCCTTTCCGGCGAGACGTTTGTAAGTGTTGAGCCTGATCTTTGCGAACTCTTCTGTCTTGGTCAGGAGTTCGCCAGCAGCGTCAGGGAACATCTTGTAGAGGGAAGCGAATCTGACTTCACCTTTCAGGAAATCCTGGAATTTGCTCCAGTCAGGTTCCTTGCTGTCAAGAGTGAACGGATTCTTTCCTTCCTCTTCGAGAGCAGGGTTGTACCTGTAAAGATGCCAGTATCCGCAGTCTACTGCGAGTTTCTCTTCTTTCTGGCTCAAGCCCATGCCGGCCTTGAGGCCGTGGTTAATACATGGAGCGTAGGCGATGATGAGCGATGGTCCGTCGTATGCTTCAGCTTCTTTCAGAGCATTGAAGAACTGGGCCGGATTTGCACCCATAGCCACCTGTGCCACATATACATAACCGTAGCTGATAGCCATCATTCCAAGGTCTTTCTTGCGGATTCTCTTGCCTGATGCGGCGAATTTCGCTATCGCGCCGGCAGGTGTCGACTTGGATGACTGTCCGCCAGTGTTGGAGTATACTTCCGTATCGAGGACGAGGACATTTACATTTTCACCGCTTGCGAGAACATGGTCGAGTCCGCCGTATCCGATATCGTATGCCCAGCCGTCACCTCCGAAGATCCACTGAGAACGTGACGGAATGAAGTGCCTGTACTCCAGAAGAGCCTTGCAAGTGTCGCAGTTGCATTCTTCCATAAGAGGAACGAGATTGTCGGCCACTTCGCGTGTTATCTTCGCATCGTTCTTGTTTTCAAGCCACTGAGTGAAGAGAGCCTTCATTTCGTCAGTGCAGCAAGAACATGCAAGTCCCTGTTCCATCAGTCTGGCAACAGTCATTCTGGCCCTGTCTGAACCGAGTTTCATGCCGAGTCCGTACTCCGCGTTGTCCTCGAACAGAGAGTTTGCCCATGCCGGACCATGTCCCTGTGCGTTTGTGCAGTATGGAGAAGCAGGGAATGAGGCTCCGTAGATAGATGAACATCCGGTAGCATTGGAAATCATCATGTGGTCTCCGAAAAGCTGGGTGATGGTCTTGATGTAAGGAGTCTCCCCGCAGCCGGCACATGCACCTGAGAATTCGAACAGAGGCTGTGAGAACTGTGCGTTCTTTACATTCTGGAACTTGTTCTGTACTGTATCCTTATATCCTACATGCGAGTGCAGATAGTCGAAATTGGCCTGCTCGTGTTCCTGTGTTTCTGCTGAAACCATGACGAGGGCTTTCTCCTTGGCAGGACATACATCGGCACAGTTGCCGCATCCTGTACAGTCGGCAGGGGAAACCTGCATGGTGAACATGTATTCCTTGAATACTGCTTTGCCCTGCGCTTTCTTTATTCCGGCTGGAGCTGCTGCAGCTTCTTCGGCAGTCATCAGATACGGACGGATGGCTGCATGAGGGCAGACGAACGCACAAGTGTTGCACTGGATACAGTTTTCAGCCTTCCATTCAGGAACCTTTACTGCTATTCCTCTCTTTTCGAAAGCGGCAGTGCCGTCAGGAATAGTACCGTCTGCCATATCCTTGAACGTGCTTACCGGAAGAGTATCACCGGCCTGTGCATTCACGATATCAGCGATCTGCTTCACGAATTCCGGAGCGAGCCTGTCCTTGTTCGGATTTTCGAACTTGGCAGTGATATCTTTCCAGTCGGACGGGATTTCCACCTTGGTGTATTCTCCGCCCCTGTCTACCGCGGCATAGTTCATCTTCACCACATTCTCGCCCTTCTTGCCGTAGCTCTTGTCGATGGCTTTCTTCATGTAAGTCACTGCATCTTCGTAAGGAATGATGCCCGTGATCTTGAAGAATGCAGACTGGAGGATAGTGTTCGTCCTTCCGCCGAGGCCGATCTCTGCCGCGATCTTGGTAGCATTGATTATGTAAAGGGATATGTTCTTTTTCCCGATTATGGCTTTTACGTGGTCAGGAATCCTCTTGAGAGTCTCTTCCTCATCCCAAAGGCTGTTGAGAAGGAGTGTTCCGTTCTGCTTGATGCCTTTGAGTACGTCATACTTGTGAAGGTATGAAGGTACGTGGCATGCCACGAAGTCAGGTGTCGACACCAGATATGGCGCCTTGATAGGTGCATCACCGAATCTGAGGTGCGAGCAGGTATATCCGCCGGATTTCTTAGAGTCGTAGTCGAAGTAGCCCTGGCAATATTTGGATGTATGGTCACCGATGATCTTGATGGTATTCTTGTTTGCACCCACTGTACCGTCGGAACCGAGTCCGTAGAACTTGCACTCTGTGGTGCCTGGTTTGACGATACTGATTTCCTCCTTGACAGGAAGCGACTTGAATGTGACATCGTCTACTATGCCGATAGTGAATCCGTCCTTAGGCTCTGCGAGTTCGAGGTTTTCGAATACGGCTACGATCTGTGCCGGAGATGTATCCTTTGAAGAAAGACCGTAACGGCCTCCGACGATGAGAGGTGCGTTTGCCTTGCCCTGGAAGAGAGCCTTCACGTCCATGTAGAGAGGTTCTCCGAGAGACCCCGGCTCTTTGGTCCTGTCGAGGACTGCGATTCTCTTTACAGTCTCAGGAAGCACTTTCATAAAGTATTTGGCTGAGAACGGCCTGTAGAGACGTACTACGATGAGACCGTATTTCTTTCCTTCGGCAGCGAGATGATCGATGGTCTCCTTGATGGTTTCGGTAACGGATCCCATGGCGATGATGATGTTCTCGGCATCAGGAGCTCCGTAATAGTCGAACGGACGGTAGTCCCTGCCCGTAGCCTCGCTGATTTCACCCATATATCTGGCAACGATGTCCGGAACCGCGTCGTAATACTGGTTGCTTGCCTCCCTGATCTGGAAGAATACGTCGGCATTCTGTGCGGTACCTCTCGTAACCGGAGCGTCAGGATTCAATGCTTTCTCCCTGAAGCGGGCGAGAGACTTGGTGCTGATCATGTCTTTCAGGACAACTTCGTCTATCAGCTCGATTTTCTGTATTTCATGCGAAGTACGGAATCCGTCGAAGAAGTGCAGGAAAGGAACGCTTGACTTGATGGTGGAAAGATGTGCCACGGCTGCAAGGTCGAGAGCTTCCTGTACAGATGCTGATGCTATCATCGCGAATCCTGTCTGCCTGCATGCCATGACGTCCTGATGGTCTCCGAATATGGAGAGGGCATGTGATGCAAGAGTCCTGGCGGAAACATGGAATACGCATGGAAGCAGTTCTCCGGCGATCTTGTACATGTTAGGAATCATAAGGAGAAGACCTTGTGAAGCAGTAAATGTAGAAGTCAGGGCTCCGGCCTGCAATGAACCGTGCACTGCTCCGGCAGCACCACCTTCACTCTGCATTTCGGTAACTTTCACTACCTCTCCGAAAAGGTTTTTCTTCCCCTGGGAAGCCCATTCGTCAACATACTCTGCCATAGTCGATGATGGGGTGATCGGGTAGATGGCTGCATTCTCGCTGAAAAGATAAGCGATATGGGCAGCGGCATAGTTACCGTCACAAGTGATGAATTTTTTTTCGTTTGCCATAATCGTTTAATGTTTATGATTAGATTTTGAGTTAAATCAGTTGTTGTTATTGTCAATTATGCCAGTACAAATATAATCCCCTGCCATCCTCTTCAGGAGTCGGATAATGGCAACGTCCTGTCGCCTAATGGATTATCTTTCCGTGCCCGTTAACGATGGCAATATCATTACAAATTTAGATAAATTTTTGGAATAGCATTCCTTTATTCAAGAATAATTTGTTGTAAAAAAGGTTGACTGCAAGAGCCAACCTTTTTTACAATACAATGCCGTATGCCGGACGTGACGGTATCGGAATCAGCTGTTATTCAAGTGCGCTGATACCTTCAATGGTCACATCGCCTCCAGCCGTCTTCTTGATAAGCCCCTGGAGCACTGCGCCAGGCCCGATCTCCATGAAATAGTCTGCCCCGTCGGCCATCATGTTCTTGACAGTCTGAGTCCATCTGACAGGGGAAGTGAGCTGGGCCAGCAGGTTTTTCTTGATTGTCTCCGGGTCGGTGGAAGGCTGTGCAGTGACATTCTGGTATACAGGACATACCGGCACCTTGAATGCAGTCGCTTCAATGGCTTTTGCCAGTTCTTCGCGTGCCGGCTCCATGAGAGGTGAGTGGAATGCTCCGCTGACCTGAAGGATGAGAGCGCGTTTCGCCCCGGCTGCCTTCATTTTTTCACAAGCCTCGTTGATGGCGTCGATTTCACCGGAGATGACTATCTGCCCGTCGCAGTTGTAGTTTGCAGGAACTACTGTCCCGGAGCAAGATGCGCATATTTCTTCCACTTTCTCCGTAGGAAGCGCAATGATGGCCGCCATGGTGGACGGTTTGATTTCGCAGGCTTTCTGCATGGCCTGTGCCCTGATCGACACGAGCTTGAGCGCATCTTCAAAATCCATGGCTCCGGCAGCTGCAAGGGCCGAGAATTCTCCGAGCGAATGTCCTGCCACCATGTCAGGCTGGAAGCCTCCGTAGCATTTGGCGAGGACAGTGGAATGAAGGAAGACTGCCGGCTGGGTCACCTTTGTGGCTTTCAGCTCTTCAGGTGTTCCGTTGAACATGATGTCCGTTATTCTGAATCCGAGGATATCATTGGCCTTTTCAAGCATTTCTTTCGCACGTGAATCAGACTTGTAGAGGTCTGCAGCCATCCCAGGGAACTGGGAACCCTGACCGGGAAAAACGTAAGCTTTCTTCATAATAGATTTATTTTCAGTACTTTGTACCCCCGTGGGGAATCGAACCCCAACCGTCAGAACCGGAATCTGAAATTCTATCCATTAAACTACGGAGGCATAACGGACTGCAAATATAGTACATTTTCGGAAAAACGTGCGATTTGAGTCCGGGATTATTTTCATCGGCACCACTGGTCAAGCCACCTGAAGTATTCACGATGCCAGAACAGTGCGTTCTGAGGCTTCAGTATCCAGTGGTTTTCATCGGGGAATATTATCAGCCGGGACGGTACACCCATCATCTGTGCGGCATTGTATGCAGCCATGCCTTGTTCGGCAGGCACCCTGAAGTCCCTGCCTCCGTGAATTACCATGAGCGGAGTGCGCCAATTTGTCACCAGCTTGTGCGGAGAGTTGGCATAGTGCCGTCTGGCAGCTGCGGCTGTGCTCCATGGCGAACCTCCCTGGCGGATTCCTCCGAAAGTCTCGCCGTCACCTGACGGTCCGGCAGGGGAGCTGCATGTCCCGACCTCCGGGGCTATTTCAGCTTCGTGCAGACCTCCGTTGTCCCAGTTCGGGAACCACATTTCCTCGGTGGTCATGTACATCTGCTCCTGGTTGAATATTCCGGCATGTGCTATGAATGCATCGAATATGCCGCCATGGACTCCGCAAAGGTAATATACGGAATAGCCTCCGTAGCTTGCTCCGCATGCAGCCATCTTGCCGATGTATTTCTCTGCCTTGAATTCTTTTGCAGCAGAGAGATAGTCCTGGATGTTCAGTCCGCAGTAGTCTCCCGATATCTGCTCAGTCCAGTCCTGTCCGAATGCGGTGGTGCCTCTTCTGTTCGGGAGTATCACCACATATCCCTGGGATGCCATCAGTCTGTAGTTCCATCTGTATGACCATCCCTGGCTCAGTGTCCCCTGCGGTCCGCCGAGGCATATCAGGATGGCCGGATACACTTTCTCCTTGTCGAATCCCGGAGGATATACTACCCAGGTGAGCATATCCTTCCCGTCCACAGTCTTGACGTGCCGCGCTTCCATGGTCGTCCTTGAGAGTTTGTCGAGGATGTCCGAGTTCTCCGAGGTGACAGGCCTTATTGCCGTGGAATCGGACCGGATGTCCACGGCCGCAAGTTCATCAGGGAACTCCATGCTGCACCAGCTTGTGAGGAGGGTAGTCCCGCCGTCATGGTCAGAGATGTGGAACGGTGACCCGAAATCATACCAGAGGTCCTCTCCAGTTATTCTGGCGACAGGTCCTTGCCCGTCCGCCATTGCGGAGAATATGCCTTGAAGCCCCTCTGCAAGAGCATTGAAATAGATTCTGTCAGAGGAAGGCGCCCAGACAGGACCGGCTGCATTGTATTTGAATCCGGCTGTGAGATCCTTTACATTCCCGAGCATGGGTATTTTCCTGTCCGGTTCTCCGACAGGTGATTTCCATCCCACTTCGGCAACCATGAGTCTTTGCTTGTCAGCTTCATACCCGTCTCTCTCCATGCTCAGCCAGCAGAGCCTGCTTCCGTCAGGAGACCATACCGGGCAGGTGTCGTAACCTCCTCCCGAGACTATCTGCGTGCACCCTCCTGTGGCGACATCGTAAAGATAGATGTCCGAATCAGTGGAGAATGCGTATTTCTTGCCTGCCAGTTTCTTGCAGGAATATGCGATGGTCTTGCTGTCGGGACTCCAGTCCAGCTGTTCCATGCCGCCGAACGGTTCTGCCGGAAGTTCGTACATTTCCTTCTCGGAAGCGAGGATGTCAGTGGAATTCTCAGTCCTGATGCTTTTCGGCTTGGCTGACCTTGTGTTCACATGTGCAATGAACGTGTGCGGTATTTCCGTGGTCCAGTGGTCCCAGTGCCGGTACATGAGATCATCGGTCTCTATGGCATCTGCATTCCCGAGATCGCTGTAGATGTCCGACGGCTTGTCCACATGGTTTTTCACGTTGCCGGAGTACATGATCATGGTTTCATCAGGGGACAGCTTGAATCCGCCGATGCCTCCGGGTATGTCCGATATCTGTTCCTCCCGCCTTATCGTCCAGCCGCTTCCTGTATGTCTGAGGCTTCCGATCCATATCTGTCCTTCCTTGAGGTACATGATCTTTTTCCCTCCGTCGCACCAGCGGGCATTGGAGATGCTTGCGGTGCTGGCTGTGAGCTGCTGTCTCATGCTGCCGTCAGCGTTGCACAGGAACAGATTGCTGCAGGACCTGTTTTCCTCTACAGAGGTGTACGACACATTATATAATATGGTTTTTCCGTCAGGTGACATCTGCGGATCGGAAATCCGGCCGAGGGCCAGAAGGACTTCAGGGGTCATCTTGCCGTCCGTTATTTCGATGTCTGGTTTTCCGATATGCCCTTCGGCGGTGTTGCTTTTCATGATGTCATAGCTTCTTCTTGCCAGGAATGAGACGGCGTAGACGATGCAGATTATGCCGGCGATCCATGCCAGTGCCTGCAGGAGTCCTCTCAGACGTCCGTCTTTCCATATTGATTTCTTTTTCTGCATAAGTGGATGTTTTTGTTCATTTATCCCGGTAAAGCTCTTCCATCCGTGCAGTCAGGACTTTCATTCCGGTCCTGGTTTCCGCGGGTGAGAGGACTTCTATATTCGGTCCGTGCCTCAGGAATTCCAGGAAGAGACTTGTGTTCGGGGATACAAATATGGAAAAAACTGTCGACTTTTCATCTTCTTCGATGACAGTTTGTGTGTGATGAAGCGGAAGATCCTTGATATAGGACGCTTCTTTGCCATATGCCTTGAATATGATTCTGGTGGCCGGCTCTGTGGAAAGGTAACTTCCGAACGACGTGGCGAACAGGGCGTCGATGTCGAAATTCCCGGGCATCGTGAATGTTTCCGGGAGGATTGTAAGCGACTCTATCCTGTCCAGGGAGTAGACCCTGCAGTCATCGCGTTCCTTTGTCCATCCCACGAGATACCATCTGAGGGAGGCTTCCTTTATGCCGTATGGCCTTACGGTCCGTTTTTCCGTCGAGGAGGAACCGTATTTGCGGTATGCTATCTCCACGACATTGCCTTCCTGCATGGCATTCATCAGGGGAGTAAGGAATTTCCTTCCGGACGGTATCTCCTCTACCGATATCCTTCCGGAAAGTTTCTCCTTGCTGAGAGAAAGCATGTTGTTTACAGTAAACGTATCTATGAGCCAGGCTGTCCCGGAATCCTTTTCAGAGATCCCTTCACTGTCTCTGATGAAGTATCTTCTGGTGCTCCTGTCACATTCGATCCAGATGCCGAATATCCCGGCTATGGCTTCCCGGTGATTGTTGAACGTGCGTCTGGCATAGTCTGTTCCGAATTTCCGGTTCCATGCTTGTCTGATCTCCTCGAGGCTCAGCCCCCGCTCTCCGGCTGTGACCAGCTTCTGGACCAGCCATATGTACTTGTTCAGCAGTTCCGTTACCATCACAGGTCATTTCAGCGGTTTCATCAGGATTTTCATGATAATGGAAGGCAGTGCGATTCTGATGTTCATGATTTTATGATTTATGGCATAAAAGTAATAAATTTGTGCCCGAATTCAAAATTATCCGCAGATGGTAATAACAGTAGAGAGCGGTGCATCGAAGACCGACTGGATAATAGACGGACGGAGAATAAGGACAAAGGGTATCAATTTTTCAGTGATGTCCGAAGAGGATATCTCCTCGGTGGTGGCCTGTGTGGCAAACGAGGTCAGGCTGGAGCTGGATCCGTCATCGGCATCTGGCGTAAAAGTGTATTTCTATGGCGCCGGTCTTGTGTCAGACATGCAGAAGACGGCCATGTCGGGAATCCTGGAGAAATTCTTTCCCGGGGCTTCAGTGGAGTGCGCTTCAGATCTTCTGGCCGCAGCAAGGGCTTTGTGGGGAAATGGTCCCGGTGTCGTGGCCATCCTCGGTACAGGTTCGAACAGCTGCGTGTACAATGGTTCGTATATCACTGCCAATGTCTGTCCGGGCGGCTACATTCTCGGTGATGAGGGCGGAGGGTCTGCATTGGGCCGGAAATTCCTTGCCGACTATATCAAAGGTCTGGTGCCGGAGGATGTCGCCGAGAGTTTCAGAGAGCATTATCATCTGAAGTATCCGGATATCGTGAATGCCGTATATAAAAGTGCAAATCCAGCCGGTTTTCTCGCATCATTCGCTCCTTTCATCATCGAGACTGCCGCTGATGAGCAATATATGGAAAGACTTGTCATTGAAAATCTGAGGGATTTCATAACCAGATCCCTGCTGGCCTACCGCCATGACGGGGAGATTCTGAAGACCGGTGTGGCGGGGTCTGTCGGCCTGGCCTGCAGCAGGTGGCTGCAGAGTCTTGGCAGCGAGTACGGAATAGATTTCTGCAAGTATATTTCATCTCCGGTGGAATCTCTTGCCGATTATCATTCAGGGAAAGCTTCCGTATTTGCACCGTCATTGTATTGAGTTTGTTATGATATATAATGATAAATATCCTTCGGCGCTTCTTCAGGAGGCAGTCGAAGCTATCGGTTCTCTGCCCGGTGTAGGCAGACGGAGCGCACTGAAACTGGCTCTTCATCTGCTGCGTCAGCCGGTGGAGAATGTCCGTCATTTCACCGGTGCCATAGACAGGCTCCGTAATGAAGTGAAATACTGTTCGGTATGCAGGATGATTTCTGACGGAGATCTCTGCGGCATCTGTTCCGACGGGAAGAGGGACCATAAGACCATCTGTGTGGTCGAGAGTGTCCAGGATGTCATGAGCATAGAGAAAACGAGGCAGTACACCGGAGTCTACCACGTACTTGGCGGGATCATATCTCCAATAGATGGTACAGGACCCTCGGATCTGACTATAAGCGAACTGGTTTCCAGGGTATCTGCTCTTGCAAAGGATTTCCCTCCGGAGGAAACGGAGGTGATTTTCGCCCTGAGCGGAGATGTCGAGGGTGAGACCACCGCTTTCTATATTTACCGGCAGATTTCCCCGTTCGGTGTGAAAGTGTCGGCTCTCGCCCGCGGTCTTGGCTTCGGGGACGACCTCGACTATGCCGATGAGTTGACGCTGGGACGTTCAATCGTGAACCGGCAGGTGTTCAGACCTTGACAGTGCCATTGGAAAAAATCATGTTATGACATTGATGGAAATACTTTTGCTTGCTTTGTCCTTGAGTGCTGATTCATTCGTGGTGTCCATGGGCGGGAGCGTCACACTGGGCAGGGTCAGCGTGTGGAAGACGGTCCGTGTGGCATTCATATTCGGTGCAGTGCAGGCATTGTGTCTTTTCACCGGATGGATTTCCGGATATTCTGTAGTGGCTTATATCAGCAAGGCAGCGCATTATATAGCTTTGGCGGTCCTTTCCTACCTGGGTATTTCCATGATTCTGGCTGGAATCAGGAGCAGTTCCGAGTCTGTGGATCTGTCAGGAGCCAGGAATCTGATACTTGCAGCCATCGCTACAAGTGTCGATGCCGTAGCCGTAGGTGTCTCGCTTGCCATGGGGGACATGAAATTCCCGGATGCGTTCACTGTGACTTTTCTGACATTCATCATTACCGTGGCGGCTTCATCGCTCGGCATTACGCTCGGCTCTGCCTCAGGAAGGGTTTTCGGCAATGCGGCAAGGATTGCAGGAGGTCTGGTCCTGATATTCATAGGGGTAAGGCCGTTCATTTTCTGAAACCCGGACCGTGGGATCATGCGTCAACCGGGGGAAAACCGGTGAAACCGGACATGAAAATTTGCCGATACGATAAAAAAAAGTAAATTTGCAGGCTTTTCCATGATAAGCAGGGGCGGCATTCTGCCGAAAGTTTAATTTTCCGACGATCTGTGCCGGTACAAACACTGATGCGATGATAGAGATCTTTTACAAGAAAAACGGTCAGATGGAGATGTCGCAGTCTGTGGCGATCCTGTCAGAACTGACGCAGGAAATGGTGGTCTGGATAGATCTTTTCGCTCCTTCAGGGGATGAGAAACGCGCCACGGAGAGCTTTGTAGGCACTACGATCCAGAGCCGCGCCCAGGCTGAGGAGATCGAGAGTTCCTCACGTTTCTCGGAGACCGATACTGCTATTTTCGCCAATACGAACTTCCTTATCCCCGGACCCGAGGAATATTCGATGGAAACGGTGTCTTTCATCCTTACGGACAATGTGCTGGTGACCCTCAGGGAATGCCCGCTGCGGAGTTTCACTGATCTGCAGCGGAGACTTCTTGCCTTCCCGAAATTCTATCCGAGCGGATATATCGTCTTTGTCAGCATACTGGAACAGAGAATCGACCTTGATGCCGATATGATCGAGCTGATGTCAAAGGAGATAGAACAGTTCAACAGAAAGGTCAGCCTCGGTGAAGACATAAACGAGGAGTTCCTTCTGGATATCAACCAGCTGCAGGAGAACACCATGCTGGTCCGTGAGAACATCGTCGACAAGCAGAGAGTCATATCCAGTCTGCTCAAGAGCAACAAGTATCCGCATTCCCTCCAGCCGAAGCTCAATGTACTGCTGAAGGACATATCATCACTAATCAACCATACGAATTTCGGTTTCGAGCGACTTGAATATCTCCAGAACACGGTAGTCGGTCTTATCAACCTGGACCAGAACAAGATAATGAAGGTCTTCACCCTCGTATCCCTTCTGTTCATGCCTCCTACGCTCATCACCGGTTTCTACGGCATGAACCTGAAGCTTCCCCTGACCGGGACATGGTGGGATGTGTTCATTGTCCTTGCCCTCATGATTTTCTCTTTCAGCATAATCCTGATTATTTTCAGGAAGAGGAAAATGTTGTAAACTTTTGAGCCGGACGCATTTTAAGCTGTAACTTCCGCTAAACCACGGAATATTTTTCAAAAATCTAAGCCACACTATTGCAGGTGTGTTTTTTTGTTCTATCTTTGTATTCCGTGGTACGGTATATATAACTAT